>JABFRV010000071.1 GCA_013140975.1 Saprospiraceae bacterium | reverse complement strand
GTTTATATCATTACTCCTTAGTCGCCAAGATATTTTGACCTGTGCTCCGTTTTGTATTTTATCTTAAATTCATTGAAACTAAGAATCAATTCTTAATTCATAGTTTATAATTCATAATTATCCCTTAACTTCGCACCCCGTAACCATACCAACCACGATGACCAAATATGTTTTTGTTACGGGGGGAGTAACCTCATCGCTAGGAAAAGGCATCGTGTCTGCTTCTCTTGCGAAACTTCTTCAAGAACACGGCTTTAAAGTCAGTATTCAGAAATTTGATCCTTATATAAATGTCGATCCGGGCACATTGAATCCTTATGAACATGGGGAATGTTATGTGACTGATGATGGAGCAGAAACGGATCTTGACCTTGGCCATTATGAGAGATTTCTGAATAGCCCGACCTCACAGGCTAATAATGTTACCACAGGTAGAATTTACCAGACAGTCATAAATAAAGAAAGAGCAGGAGACTATCTTGGAAAGACGGTTCAAGTGATACCACATATTACTGACGAGATCAAACGAAGAATGACCTTGCTCGGAGAGACTGCTTACGATATCATTATTACAGAACTTGGAGGAACGGTTGGAGATATTGAGTCATTGCCGTATCTGGAAGCATTGCGACAACTTAGGATGGAGTTAGGGAATCGGAATTCAGTTTCTATTCACCTTACCTTAATTCCATACCTTTCTGCTGCACAGGAACTTAAAACGAAGCCTACTCAACATTCTGTAAAGGAACTACTTCAGGCAGGAATTCAGCCGGATATTTTGGTGTGTCGTACTGAAAAACCTATTACTTCTGATATTCGAGCAAAACTGGCTTTATTTTGCAATGTTGGTAAAAACTGTGTAATTGAAGCTATGGATGCTTCCAGTATTTATGATGTTCCATTATTGATGCAGGAAGAAAAACTTGATATCCGAGTTCTTGAAAAATTAGGGCTTAAGTCAAAAAAGAAACCGGAGTTAAAAAAGTGGAAAGTCTTTCTTGATCACTTAAAGAATCCAAAAAGATCTGTTCGAATTGGATTAATCGGAAAGTATAATGAGTTGCCCGATGCTTATAAGTCAATCTATGAATCCTTCGTTCATTCTGGAGCAGCCAATAATACAAAAGTTCATGTTGTTGCTGTTCATTCGGAAGATCTTGAAGACAAAAAGTCTTTTTCAAAAGAACTTAAAAACCTGGATGGTTTGCTTATTGCACCAGGATTCGGTGAACGGGGTATTCAGGGAAAAATTAATGCAGTTCAATATGCAAGAGAATCTAAGATTCCTTTCTTTGGAATTTGCTTAGGAATGCAATGCGCAAGTGTTGAATTTGCGAGGAATGTATTAAAAATAAAAGATGCAAGTTCAACAGAAGTAAATCCGGGAACCAAAAATCCTGTTATCGATATGATGGCTGAACAAAAGAGTATTAAAAGCAAAGGAGGAACAATGCGTCTGGGAGCTTATCCCTGTATGCTTAAAGAAAATACTCTTGTACATAAGGCTTATGGAAGAAAGAGTATTTCGGAAAGGCATAGACATAGATACGAGTTTAATAATAAGTATATAAAGCAATTTGAGAAAGAAGGAATGAAAATTAGTGGGATTAATCCGGATAGAAATTTAGTTGAGATTATAGAATTGAATGATCATCCTTGGTTTGTTGGAGTTCAATTTCATCCGGAATTAAAAAGCACTGTTGAAAAGCCTCATCCTCTATTTGTTGATTTTGTAAAAGCCTGTGTTCAAAATAAGAAGTAAAGTTGTAATATTCATGCTGAAAGCCATTTTTGCCTGGTTTGGTATATCCAACAATAAAGTAATGGCTCAGGAAATTCTTCCGGTTGAATTAGATTCTGGCCAAGTAATTTATAGAATTTCAAACTTTCAATCTGCGTATGTTGCGCCGCGATCAATTGAGATTTATCTTCCACCAGACTATGACAGTGTAAAGAAATATCGGGTTTTGTATTTGCAAGACGGACAAAATTTATTTGATAATACTGTTGCATTTGAAAATTATGCAATGGGTCTTCATACTATTCTGAAATCTCTGGAAATTGACGATATAATTATAGTGGGTATCTGGAATACGACTCTAAGATTTAGAGAATATTTGCCAAGTAATTTTTATGTTGCACTTACAAGTAATAATAAAAAATTTATAAAGAAAGAGTACGGCGGCTCAGCATTAGGAAGCTTATATTCTCAATTTCTTATTCAAGAGTTAATTCCATTTATTGAGAACAAATTTTCAATTGACAGCAGTCGAAACAGCAGAGGAATAGGTGGTATTAGTATGGGAGGCTTGATTTCTTTTTATTTGGGATTAACCAATCCTGATTTATTCGGAATGGTTGTATGTCTTTCTACACATTGGCCTTTGAGTGTTATCAAGAATAAAGATAGTATTTACAAAGATTACTTCAATTTTATAGAAAAGAATATAGAAGGTTTAAAAGAATCAAAACTTTATTTTGATTATGGAACCGAAAACTTAGACAGCTGGTATGAGAATCCGAATGAACTTTTGGAAGTGTTGTTAAAAGAAAGAGGAATGTATGAAGAAGATAAAGTTGTAATACGAAAGTTTTCCGGTCATTCCCACAACATGAGAGATTGGCAACAAAGAATAGGACCGGCAATTCAATTTGTATATTCCAATAAATGAATACACTTTTTATTTCTTACAGTAAATCGTAAAACTGGTAGTTGAAAAGACGGGTTTGACAATTGCTGATAATTCAAGTCTCGTAGGAAGAATGATATAATCCACTGATTGATTATTAATCAAATAATCCAAAGTGGACTCATTCATTTTCGAATAATTCATCTGAGCTTTTTTTATTAAGTCCACTTTATTTTTTCGATCACTCAGACCGATTTGAAATATTTTATCTATTCTGTCTGCCCATGGAATGAAATAGGCTTTTTGATGGCTTATTGTTTTATAATCAATCCATGACGAGCGCTCTGAAATGGATTTAAATCTTGTAAAATCAATAGGATAAACAAATGTAGCTTCAATTGGTGTATTTGATTTAGACCATTTTGCCAGATCTATTTCTTCAGTCAGTTTGAAATGATCTTCTTTTTCTTTCCATTGTTTAGATACAGGTATAGCAAGTAAAAGAGCTGCTATAATATATTGTGATGTGCGTTGTTGAATTAGGTTTGAGAAATTTGCATAAAGGAGTGAGCAAAATCCAAGAACTCCTAATAACTCAATCCAAATTGTTGTTTTCAGCCATTGCAATTGTAAACCCTGTTCAATTCTAAAAATATTGACGAGTACTAAATATAGCAGTAAAATGGCTCCTTGTATAATGCAAAAATGATATAGTAATTTTGATTTTTGTTTCCAATAATATAGACAGAAAAAATAAAGTATTAAGTAGAAAGTCATGTTTAATACAGAATTGTACTGAATTATAAAGTGATGTCCTAGTCTGAACTCTATAAGATCAAGAAAAGAAGTTCCATGGCCATGAGGGTTTTTGCGTGAAATGAATATTGCAAAAAGGTAGGGTATAGTAGCGACAATAAAAGGAATTGAAAGTTTTAATTGTTCTTTGATTCTTGAAATTGAAAACTCAGTAAGAATTTCACTTGCCACAAGTATGAGAAAGAATTGGAAGCCGACGAGCACATGAAAATAAGTGGCGGGGATAAGTAAGAGATAGCTCCATGTGTTTTTTCGTTTCAATTTGAAAAGCAAGGCCCAAATACAAAGAGTCTTAGAAAAAATTGCAGATGCCGGTGAAGAATAGAATAATTCATTGCCTCCAATCGAAGTATATTTTGCGATAAACAGGATAATAATTAAACCAAAACTTACAGCGGTATGGGAAGGAATGAAAAATGCAAAAATTCTAAATAGACCCAGAATAAAAAAGAAAAGGCAAATACAATAAACGATGAATATGTGGAGGGGATTTATTCCATGTATAAAGTGATAGAATTGTAAAATAAAACTTCTTTCATGTAATAATAATGTTTTCGTAAAATTCAAATAAAAATCATTTGGATATAATTCCGGATGAACCATTTTTTTTAGTGCCGGAATTATTTCGATCATGTCATTTCCTATTCCTTCATACCCCCAGAATAAATAATAAACCAAGCCAAATAAACCGCTCAGCAGAATATCCGTATGCTTTGTTACTTTTGTGAGATTTATTATCGGAATGGACATTAAGAAACTTTCATTACTTGAATTACACAGGGATTTACCTGAAGAATATAAAAAGAAACCAAAGATAAGTGTATTTTTTGTGACAGATCATATTCGTTCAGGTCATAATATCGGTTCTTTATTTAGAATTGCTGATGCTTTTGCAATTTCAAAGATTTATATCTGTGGATATAAGGTTGATGTACAGCATGCTGAGATAAAAAAGTCAGCAATTGGTTCAGAGAATACTGTAGAGTGGGAATATTTTGAGGATATTACATTATGTCTTCAGGAATTAAGAAGTAAAGGAGTAGTTATTATGGGTCTGGAGCAAACAACACATAGTATTCCTATTCAAAAAATGGAGATAGATTCTGAACGTCCAATAGCTTTGGTTTTCGGAAATGAAGTTGAAGGAATATCTGATAATGCAATGAAATTTATTGATGATTTTATTGAGATCCCACAATGGGGAACAAAACATTCTTTGAATGTAAGTGTGGCTGCAGGAATTTTATCCTGGGAGATTGTAAAGAGATTAAAATTTTGATTTGGCTTTGTAAATTCTTAAACGCAAACCAGCATTTAGGCTATGATGATTAATGTCAATTCTGTCGAAATCAGTTCGTCCAAAATAGTCTGAAAAGAATGCGGTATAAAGTACAAACGGTGTTAGGGTCAAGGTTTTATTTATCCCTATGTCTATTCCTGCGCCAAAGCCTAAGACTGGTGTAAAAGTAGTTTTTGACGTAGAAACTGAATCATGGGTAATGTTTCTAAAATTTAACGAAAATCCGGCTTGAGCAATCAGGTGAAAGCCTTTTTCAAGAAGATTGCCGGCTTTTTTGAAGGTAGGGCAGTTACAGTCTTCTTTGAACATTAGTGGGTATATGAGCGCTGGAACATCCATCATGAAATAAATATCTTTTACATCATAGTCTTTAAAATCAGGATCATTGTTGAAAAAAGCACCAATATGTGCTCCTGGAATAAATTCGAGCCTATAGTTTTTTAAGCGAAACCAATATTGGCTTCCAAAAAGGGCGCCATATCCTTTTAAGTCAACTTTAGGTATTAATCCGTTAGGTGTATTTTTTTGAACGATTGTATGTCTTGTTAAATCAAGTTGATATCCTATCTGTGCATGAGCAGATAAACTGCCCAAAACAAAGATTATAATATATATATAGTATTTCATATGCTTTTAACGGTTTTTCAGAGTATATATTTGCGTAAAAATATAAATTTGAAGACAAAATCCCTTAAAAAAAATCATATTCAATTGGTTACATTAGGTTGTTCAAAGAATTTTGTAGATTCCGAAAACCTGATCACCCAACTTGAATATAATGATCAATATCAGGTTGAACATAATCCGGAGAGTGAGGAAGTTTCGGATATCGTGATTGTAAATACCTGTGGATTTATTGATCGAGCTAAGGAAGAATCAATAAATACAATATTGGAATATGCCAAATTGAAATCGAATGGTAGTCTTTCAAAATTATATGTTACTGGTTGCTTGTCACAGCGCTATAAAGATCAATTGGAAGTTGAAATACCTGAAGTAGATGCTTATTTTGGAACAATGGAATTGCCATCCTTGCTTGCAAGGTTAAATGCAGATTATAAACATGAGTTAATAGGTGAAAGAATTATTTCTACTCCTAGTCACTATGCCTATTTAAAAATTTCTGAAGGATGCAATCGTACTTGCTCTTTTTGTGCGATTCCGTTAATGAGGGGTAGGCACATTTCTGTGCCTATTGAAACTTTAATATTGCAGGCAAAAAACCTTGCTCAGAAAGGAGTAAAGGAACTTATTCTAATTGCTCAGGAATTGACCTACTACGGTCTTGATATTTATAAGAAGAGGGTATTGTCAGACTTGTTGAATGAATTATGTAAAGTGGAAGGAATTGAATGGATCAGATTGCACTATGCATATCCGTCTAAATTTCCAATTGAAATTCTAGATGTTATAAAAGATCAGCCAAAAATTTGTAATTATCTTGATATTCCATTGCAACATATTTCAGATAAGATTCTTAGCGGAATGAAAAGACAGATTACAAAAAATGAATCTGTGAATTTAATTCATATGATTCGGGAAAAAATTCCGGAGATTACTCTTCGTACAACAATTTTGGTTGGCTTTCCGGGAGAAACAAATGAAGAATTTCAAGAGCTTTGCGATTTTGTGAGAGAAGCAAGATTTAATAGGTTAGGAGTTTTTACTTATTCTCATGAGGAAGGAACAACAGCCTATGAATTAGACGATATAATAACTGATGAAATTAAACAAGAAAGAGCGCAAGAACTCATGAACATTCAATCTCAGATTTCGTTAGAGCATAATCAAGCATTCATTGGAAAGGTATTAAAAGTGATTATTGATCGAAAAGAAGGAAGCCATTATATTGGAAGAACAGAGATGGATAGTCCAGAAGTTGATAACGAAGTTTTGATAGATGCTAATCAATATTGCAGGGTAGGGGATTTTGTCAAAATAAGAGTAACTGATTGCATTGAATATGACTTATACGCGGAAATAATTGAATAATTCAAGCAAATAATTATGCAAATATTATCAAATATTAAAAACAGACCTTTGGTGCAAGCTGGATTTTGTCTTGTAATTGCAATGTTATTGCAGGGGATTCTCTTTATTTTATCAGCGGTTTTTAAATGGAATATTGAGACAGCTGATATTTGGTTATTTTTTCCTGCATTACTACTGTTCTATGTGTTGTTTAATGTATTTTATGGGTTTGAGCAAAAATCAATCTCCAGATACTATAGAGATTCTATATATGGAATCGTGGGTTTTTTAGTACTTGAAACATTTTATACAGAATTATTAACAAAACAAAAAATTACAGAAGTTAAATCCATTGTATGGATTGTAATCGTATTTTGTATAGTTTACCTGGTTTTTATTTCCATTTTAAATTTGATCCGGTTCATCATGTATTTGGTCTTAAAGCAGGATCAAAATATGAATGATGAAATTTCAAAAAACTAAATACTAAATTCAAATTAGTATTTCAAAAGATAACTTTGTGAATTATTTCTACTGACTAAGATCGCTGGATACTTCTTGGATTGAATAAAAGATAATTCCCGAATGTCGCCTGTTATATGAATGCCTCCATTATAATGTGGTAAGTACTTAAAGTTTCCATTGCCATCACCTTGAAGTAGGCATCCAGTAGAAGCATCATATCTTCCAAATTGTGCATCAGTTCCATAGAAATTTCCTGCTGTAATCAGATCTTTTTTTCCATCTTTGTTATAATCAATTACGATTGAAGATTGAAGTACTGAAAACTGACATTCAATCGGTAGGTTTCTTGTTTCAAAACTTTTACCTTGTTTATTTAATAAAATTACGGAGCTGCTTGTATTGGCTTTCAAGGTCTTCATATTATTACGATTTTCTGCGCTAAAAATGTCTTCAATACTCGCTGTTGAATAGGGCTCGAATCGGGTATATTTTTTCTTAAGAAATACCATTTGATCCAAAACGCGGTCTCTGTAGTGAATTGGATATAATTTTGAATTTGATGACCGGCATAATATTGCATCAAGGCTGCCGTTTTTATCAAAGTCAGAATATATTAATTGCAATTGGTTTTTTGAATCCGCTTTAATGTGAGAATTCATTCCTAAATTTCCAACGATAATATCTTTATAATTATCGCCATTCATGTCTTCAATAAGTAGACTTTGCCACAATCCATATCTTTCATCTAAGCCAAATTCTTTTGTTCTATTTATAAGTTTTTTTTGTTGAATCGAGAAGATGGATACGGGAGTAAATTCACCGCAGAGAATTAATTCTTCGGATCCATCATTATCTAAGTCAAACCATTTGGCTGCTGTGATCATTCCGATTGAATTGAGTTCCTGTGAATAGCTTATGATTTCATTTTTAAAAATTCCCTTTTCATTTATCAGCAATAAATGTTCAGGTGCTTGTCCGTATCTTCCGGGTACTGATCTGCTTCCAATAAACAGATCAATGTCTCCGTCTTTATCTATATCACACGCATCAATGCACGAGCCACTTAAATTTTCTGTAGGAAGAATTGAATTGTCTCTGATAAAGTTAAGATTCCCTTTATTTATATAAATTCTGTCCTGATAATCTGCCGAGCTTGCATCTGATTCATTACCGCCACTTACTACATATAGGTCAAGGAGCTTATCAGAGTTTACATCAATAAAAATCGATGCAACATCTTCATGTGTCTTATCAATTTCAAAAAGGTTCTTTAATATTGATTGAAATGAGCCATCTTGGTTCTGAACTAGTAATTTTCCGGGAAATGACTTTGCCCCTCCGAAGTATAAATCAGTTAAATTATCACCATTAATGTCTCCTGTACAAACTGTTGGTCCTTCTTCCGATAATTTGTGAATTAGCAGGGGCTCTCGTTTAAAATCTATAAAAGAGTTTTCTTTATGATAAAAATCTTGGGAAATATTCACTTGTGAAAATTGAGCTTGGACGCCCGGATTATTTTTGATGCTTTCCCCCTTAGTTTTATCAATTGTGTGAACTGTATTTATTTTTGGGTTTGGTATTTTTAAATAAGTATTGTCCGGCCATTTAATTTCGACTGTTTGAACCGTATTTCCTTTTACAATTCCAAAGTGAACAAAGTCTTCCGATTTGGAAAGAAAACCTCGAGTCTGTTGTAAGCTTCCAAATAACTTTTTGTCATTATTTAAAGTAAGGATTATAGAAGCGCCCTGATGTTGACAATTAATCTTCTCTTTGAATTGAAAGCGTATATAGTCTCCGGATGCATTGTTTTTTAACAATGTAACAGGGTCATTGACATTGCAAACGATTAAATCAAGGTCACCATCATTGTCAAGATCTGAATAGGCTGCACCATGCGAAAAACTAGAAGGTCCTGAATTCCATTCTTCTGATCTGTCCTCAAACTTAAGATTGCCCATATTTTTAAAGAAGAAATCTTTAATTTTAACACTTGGCATGTTGTTGATCCATTGCATTTTGGTAACCAATCCTGCGTTGTATAATTTTTCAAGGGAATCTAATTTATAGCGATTGTAATCGCTGTGCATTACATCATGTAAATATCCATTGGTAACGAAAATATCTTTATTGCCGTCATTATCAAAATCTGCAATGAGTGGAGACCAACTCCAATCCGTGTAGGCTGTGCCAGTAAGGAATGCAAGATCAGAAAAACTTTCTCCGCAACTTCCTAATTGAAGACTATTTATTGAATATTGCGCCTTTAATCCTGATTCGAGCATTAATTGAAAGCGATCATAGTTTTGTGTCATCAATAAATTTTTCTGTCTAATGGGATCTAATGGAGTCATGTCAACAATCATAAGATCATAACAACCATCATTATTGATATCTGCATAATCAGTTCCCATACTTGAAAAAGGGCAATGCTGAAAATATTCGGAAAAAGATTCCTTGAATGTATTGTTTCCTTGATTAATGAACAAAAAATCTGGTTGTAAAAAATCATTCGCTACATACACGTCTTGTTTTCTGTCATTATTGAAATCACCAATCACTGCACTTAACCCAAAAGCTTCATTCAGAATATTAGCCTCTTTGGTTTTGTCCATAAATTTTCCGTTTACATTGACATAGAATCTATCGCTAGTAAATTTTGATTCCTTAGAAATTGATTTTTGATTATTTACTATAGGTTTGATGTAATTATTATCTTCAAAATTCATGGGGTGATTCACAAAATAAACATCCAGGTCTCCATCCTGATCAGAATCAAAAAAATATGCCTGAGTAGTATAGCTTCTATCATCCAGGCCCATTTCACTTATCTTATCAGTAAAAGTTCCATCCTGATTATTGATGTACAGCATCTTTTTTCGGAACAAACTATCTTTTATTGCTGTTTTGCAGACAAAAATATCTAACCATCCATCGTTATTTACATCTGCCATGGTTACGCCTGATTTATAACCATCTCCTCCATTGACTCCTGCAGATTCTGTAATATCTTTAAATTTGAAATTTCCCAAATTTAAATACAACTTATTAAATTCAAGATTGGAACTAAAGTATAGGTCCGTTAAACCGTCATTATTTACGTCGCCGGCGGCGACGCCGGAGCCATTATATATGTATCCGTAGTGTAAGTAATTTATATCTTCATCTTCGATAATTGTATTCACAAAGTCAAGTCCGGAAACAGCTTGAGGAATTGTTTCAAATAATTTATCGGAAGATTCGAGTTTAGATTTTTCTTTACATGCATTCAAAGTAAGAATGCAAATAGAAAGATAGATGAAATGTTTCAAAGAAATCACTTTATATTCAGTTTTTCTAAAAAGTAATTAGCCAAATAAATTCCTTGTTTGTTGCCTTCTAATACACTTTGCATGTAATGAATTCCGCCATAATACCTGGAAAGACTTACTTCCATTGCGGCATCATGAAAGCTGTTAAAACTTCTGGGTTTGTTACCAAACAAGACCTCTGTTGAGTCTGTGAAACTTACTTTGGTTCCTATTAATGTAGAAAGCACTTCTGCAGCAGAGGCGGATACAACTGAGTGTCCGCTCGTAAACTCAGGAAATGGGGGTGTTTGAATTAATGGTTTCCAATCTTCCTGAATAAAATCATGTATAAATGATATTGGCCGGATGACTTTTGTATCATATTTTAATTTCCAACAATCAATTATGCCATCATACATCACAATGGAAGAATATGTATACGCTTTTGATAATTGAAAAATTGTGAAGTTCTTGTCTTTTTGTATTTGAGAAATAATATTAAGCCAGTGACCGGGTGGGGAAATCTTATGTGTTACATGAGAAAGATGACCATGATGAGAGCTGACATTTGGATTGTCATCCCAGAACAATGCGATTTCTGATTCTTCTTTTGATAGATTTTTTGATTTTGTGTGAACGTCTAAAACCATTTTGAAGAAGTCACTCGATTTTTCTTTCGAATAAGTTGGTAATTTTTGAAAAGGGTAGGCGGGCATTGAGTCAGAAAATAATTTTCGTAATTTAGGCCAATGCGGTTCTAGTCCTTGCGTATAATCAGGGGGTGTTTCTCTCCATTCATCAGGCTTCTTTGATGAGGTGTATCTTTCCAATGTTCTTGTGAATTGATAATTATCTTTTTTGATCCATTCTGATATGCGGGTTGATATTTTCTCCGCAGTTGTAATTGAAGACGCAATTTTTTCAGGAGTAAAATTATTTTCTTTAGCCAGTGTAATATATTTATCTTTCAATTGATCGGCAAGCGATTCACTAAACACAATAGACTTTGCGGTATTACAAAAAGCGATTAAGGAAGATAATATCGGATCGGAACCTGCTTCTGGTTCAGGTAGTTCAGGAAAGTGAGGAATAGCTTTTGATAGAGAAGTTAAACTATCCGGAAAGTATTTTGACAAACATGAGTAAAATGCAATATGAGAATATACATATATTCTCGAAGCCTGAGGAGGAGAAAAGCCATCCTCCATTGCAATTTCAAGTAAGGCACGGTTGGATTCAATTAGATTCTTAGAATCAAAAGGAACTTCTTTTTCGGAATTACAAGCAATTAAACTAAGGAAAAATAATAACAGTATGGACTTTATTTTCATAGGCAACAAAAGTACAAAAACTATGTGTTTTATATCTGTTTCCAGTCAAATTCATACCCGGTCAAATAGCTAAAAAATAACCAAACAAACAATGAAACAGCGAAAAGAATCCAAAGGCCTGGAAAAAACCAACCGGGTATTTTAGATTTTTCCAATAATTCCGCAATCCAAGCGATGAATATTATAAATGGGCACAGCATAATGAGAAGTAATGAAATCAGGAAACCCATATAATCTGAAATAAGCCAAATCGTCATTTCAGATACAAGAAGAATTAAACTTAATTGAAATAAATAGGGTCTACTATTAAATTTGTGGTTACTCACGAAATGATTAATGTAAAAATAGCGTTGATTGTTCAAAAATATAAAGAATGGGTAGATTAAGCATATTGTTCATCTTCATATGTATCGTTTCTGATGGATTTGCTCAGGATTCAGTAGAAATAGCCTATAAGAAGAATTTTGAAAGAAGAATTAAGTTATCAAGAATTGATGATGTCTATATCCCAATAAACATAGAGGACGCCATAAAGGAATTGATCCGATTAACTGAGCCTGAGGCCAGAAAGAAGTTAACTACAGTCCCTGAAGATACAATTGCATCCAAGTTGCACTTTAGCCTGGGTCGGTGGATTCTCATTAACTGGGGATTTGAGCAGGGTAGTCGTTTAAGTTATTATTTTATCCAACAAGGATTAGCTGATAAAGACGATATGATTGATATCATTCTCAGATGCTTTTACAGGCACCTGAATTCCCAACCGTTAGATGAGAAAAGCCTTATTGATACGTATATTAAGAAGCAAAAAGAGAAACATGAAGAGAGGAAGAAAAAAGCAAAAGTTATAAAGACAATTAAGCCAGGCGAATTGCATAACGAGTAATGAATTGCTTTGCTATTCATTTATATTTATTTTTTATTCATATATGGTATTAAAATGTGAGAATTTTTTGAATTAAAATTCCTTAAATATTAAATAATTACTTAACACGTAATATAAAGAATACCAGTAATATATACATTAAATATCCCTATTTCCTTTAATATTTTCAAAAATCTAAACTGTAAATTTCAAAAGTTGGCACAGTATTAGAATAGGTATATACATATTACGACAAAAGATTAAGTAACATAGTGCAAATGTGAAATATCTGAAAAGTCTGTACATAATTTACCAAATTAAAATTTGTAGTTTATCAATTGACTATAATCTTGTATCGATTATAAAAGAAGTAGTTTTTATTATTTTGAGACCGTTATTACCTATGGATGCGACGGCATCTATGGGTAGTAACATTTTAGGGAAATAGGTAATCGTAATTATAATCGGTAGTACTCACTTTAATTTTCAATGAATATGCTCACTTGTTTTAAAGGAACACCATTAGAAGTTCGTTTTTAGCCATAAGTACTTGCCTGCTCTTTTTTGGAATTAGTATCGTTACAAGTGTTGTTATGACTCTATTTCGGACTTTCAATCAGTTCGTTCCCGGATCAGTTTTAATAATCTATCCAGAATTACAAATTATCTTATACCATTCTATCTTGATAATTATTTCTGTATTGATTATAAATGAAATCACTTTTGTGCATAATTGAATACATTGAGTAAGTATTTTTAGTTAAAAAATATTTAAGGATAGGTAACATATACGTAAATAGGGGATAAACAATTGTAACAAATTTCTAACCTTTTAAAAAATACGAATATGAAAAATTTATCTTTTAAAATGCTAAGCTTATGCTTACTCTTATTATCCATAACTGCTTGTCAAAAAGATGCTGAGGAAGTATTTGATGGTATACCGGTTTATGAAGTATTTAGTTATGAAAAAACTCCTTGCTTTGGATACTGTCCGGTGTATACGTTTTCTTTATTATCAGATGGAACTGCTTGCTTGAGTCAGAAGGGAACTCCGACTGAATTACTAGGCAGATCAACATCTACTGCTTGTATTTCAAATAAAATTCACATCTGGAATAAAATTAAAAACAAAGCTAAGGCAATTAATTTTCATAAGTTAAGCAATGTTTATCCGAATGATGGTTCTATTGTTGTAGATATTTCAAAATCTATTATTAATATACATCTGGACGGTAAGTTGCTAAGGGTAGAAGACTGCCTCGGAGCACCTCCTGAATTAGACGGTTTTGAAGATTATATAGAGAAATTAATTGAAGAATTTAGAATTGAATTACCTAAAGAGGTGAATAATGAAAAGATTGCTGCTCTCCATACAAATTAAAAAATTGAACCTTTGATATTGTAAAGATCGAATTCAAGATTTTCTCTATCTGCTTTCAGAGGAAATCTTGATTCGATCTTTTTCGTATTTTGTAAATTGTAATTTTAATATAGAATACTATATCAATTCACGTGGGTAGACACCTTCTTCTATCATTCTATGAAAAGAATTCATGACAGCAGGTTTATCTTCAATATAAGTAACACCAAACCATTTTGAATCAGAACTTAAAACTGCTACTTGCGCTTCTTTCGAATCAATTAATTCCTGAACCAGAACCGGGATGAAATATTCGCTCTTGTTATCAGATATGTTTTGAGTTAAAAACTCCTTAAAGCTTTTATTTGCGAAAACAAAATAAGATTTATCAAATCCCCACATATTCATAGAAACAAGACTATCTAAAGTTAAGATATTTTGCTTTCCGTCTTCAGTGTATTCGGCATGATTATTTATTCTACGGATTCCTTTACATTCTTTAATATAGCTAAGATATCCTTGATCATCTTTACTGCATACACCTCTGTTAACTTCACCGTGTTCAGAAAGAGTATTCAAAAGTTCATAGGCAATCACAGAATATCGGTTTTCAGAAACAGTCCCATTTGCAAGAGAGTCATATAAAGTTTGAATGGCTTCTCTGCCATAATAGTCATCGGCATTGATTACACCAAAAGGTTCATGAATCACTTCACGTGCAGTCCACACGGCATGACCGGTTCCCCAAGGTTTAGTTCGATCTTCAGGGCATTTAAATCCGGAAGGAAGATCATTCATTTCCTGAAAGACATAATGACATTCTATCTTGTTTCCCCAAATTGGTTCAAATCGATCCCTGAATTCAAGTTCGAATGACTTACGTATGATAAATACAATTTTAGTAAATCCTGCCAGAATTGCATCATAGATTGAGTAATCAATAATTGTTTCACCATTCGGACCAAATTGATCTAATTGCTTTAATCCACCATAACGGCTACCCATTCCTGCTGCCAATACTAATAAACTCGTTTTATGTTTCATAACTAGCCGTAAAAATAAAAAGCCTCAAGCTATGCAAGAGGCTTTTCGTATTTTATTTTGACGTCTGTTAATTAATTACTCCTAATAACTTTGTCTTCTGCGCAGTTTGTGAAGATATCCTTATAACATAGTTGCCTGCGCTTAAAGAAGAAGTATCTAATTTAATCTCGTGATGGCCTTCTCCTACATTTCCACTAAAGATATTCTTAATTTCAGATCCAATGGAATCGTATAATTTAATTTTGATAAACTCATTCTTTGTATCAAAACTTAAAATTGTGTATTGGTCTGCAGGATTAGGACTATTGCTGAGATTAAAAGAGAAATCGCGCTTTGAGTCATCCTGAACAGATGTAGTAACGCATCCTTCGATAATTGGGAGCTTTTGAAAATCTTCAAACAACAATTGTTTTACAACTGAAGCTTCCATTTGAAACCAATCGATCAATATACTTGCATATACGGATCTGAAATCATATTGCATCGCTACACCTTCGTCATTGCCTACTGAAGAGCTAATAGTAGGATTATTTCCAATCATACCTCCTTTAATACAAGATCCAAATAAAAATAGTGGGGCAGCAGTACCATGATCTGTCCCTGTACTATCGTTGGCAATGATTCTGCGACCAAATTCAGAGAATGTCATTCCTACAACTCTTTTATCTAAAGAGTATTTCTTAAGGAGATCCTGAAACCCTTTCATTGCACCCGCTAATTGAGCCAGCAGAGTCGCATGCTCACCAATCTCATGATCATCCGGATCGCATTGATTATTATGTGTATCGAATCCTCCTATATTTACAACATAAACTTTTGTCTTTAATCCGCCATTTATGAGTTGAGCAACAATATTTAGTTTATCTAATAAAGGATTACCTGAAGCTGCAATGGTTCCACCTCCTGAAATAAATCCATTTTTAATGACTTCAGAATAATCATTATATTGCTGTAATGTTGTCATTATATAGCGTAACTCATTACCATAGTTGGTTGACGGAATTGAAGAATTGAATTCTGGCTCTGGAATCGCAGCGAGCGTATCAGGATTGTTGATTGCAAGACTAAAATTTACGATCGGACCCTGACAGGTTTGACTAACTCCTCCGCCAACTGTAATCGCTAAAGGATCAGGATTATTTGCATTCGGGTAGCCAATTGGAAAAGATGAGTGATGATTGTTATAATATCTTCCTAGCCAACCAGTAGTTACATATTTATCAGCTTGAGATCCGGAAGTCCAAATGTCAGTAGATCTGAAATGTGATCTATTCTGATTTGGATACCCCACAGAATGAATCAGTGAAAGATTGCTGTCATCATATAATGATTTCATATCTGCTAATGATGGATGCAAAGCCGTCTTGTCAGATAGTTTTAATCCTAAAGATTCCTTAATTAATATTTTATTTCTTGCTTTATCAAGATTGGAATATTGATCCAAAGGCAGGACAGTATTTAAACCATCGTTTCCGCCTCCTAATTGAATGAGAACTAAAATTTTATCATTTTCCGGATTTACAAAATCTAAAAATGAATTTCTTGCAACTGCACTAATAGGAATCCCGTTGATTAGTAAAGGAGTGCTTATTGCTGCACTTGTTTTTAAAAATGATCTTCTTTTCATTTTATTATATTTTTTAGATTATGATAAATGATATTCTGGCATTGATAATAAGCTGATAAAAAATGGTCGTAAGATAATTTCTACAGCTATTTTATTTTGATTTCCGGGGTCAGCTTTATACCTGTTCCAGGCCGCAGCCCATTGTGTTTCATTAACTGTCGCAAGTAACTTTGATTTTAAAAAGTCTTTTTGTTTTTGTGAAATCGCTTTCGGTAGCAAGTGAGCAACAATGTCATCAATTAATTTTGTAACATTCGTTGGATCATCAAATCCTTCTACATATTCGACTACTTCAATTCCATATATTGCGTTGGGTCCACCTGCTCTGCCAATTCCGAAAATCTTATTAACAAATAGATTGCCCAAAAAATATCGCAATGGATAAGTAACTGAATTCACCCATATCTCATGATATGCTGGCTCCTGATAATATGCTGGCCAACCCGCTACACTTGGAAGATTAAAAACTGCCTGATCCTGACTTAATAAGGCTCTATGCATAGTTAGAACTACCGGATAAGTTACCTTGTAATCAGTTGGCAATTTCATTTTCATGCTTTTCGCAGTGTTAAATAACCACTCGTATGGACTTCTTATTAAAGCACCATATGCTTCTTGAGAGAAGAAGTGTTGACTGGAAAATAATTTTTTCAGAGTTTTGCTTATTGCAAAGCCATCTGCAATTAATTGATCAGCCATTTGATCAATAATTTCATTCTCAATATTCTGATCCACCTTATAATACACAAAATATCTATACAGCTTTCTGCAAATAAATGTTGCAGCTTCTCTTTTTTTGAAAATAATGTCTATTAGATAAGCATATTCTTTATCATCTAAATTATTAATTTCTTCATAGTTGAATCTATGAGATAATATTTTCAAACCAGTTTCATGAAAGTCTGCTCTTTGTCCATTCCTTGGATTGATATTATATGCAACTGAAGGATTGGTTGTTGCGTACAAAATTGGATCAATAGGATCAGTAGTACTCTTTTCGTTTTTTCTATTTTGAAGGGTAACCCAACCTGTAAGAACCTTGGCAATCTCAAGAATATCATGTTCTGTATATGTAGTATAATCACCCGGGCCGGCCAAGTCTCCTTTTCCTAAAGTAAATAATTCCAGTAACTCTCTTGCATAATTTTCATTTGGGTTTCCCTTGACATTTGTATTCCCATTTAGGTAGTTAAGCATCGCGCCATCGATAGTTATATTTTTTGTAAGTTCTTTGAAGTTGCCTAAAACATTTTTACGAATCGTTTCATAATACTGATAACTTACATTCGCAAGAAAAATTTCAGAAACTACGAAATGATTGTGCCAGAACAGCATCATCTTTTCATTTATGCTAACTCCTTCATTAAATATGTTTTGTAGTATCCATGAAAAAAATGAATTATCTCTTATGTTATTTAATCCCTGAACAGAAGGAGTAAAACTTTTTCCAACCCAAGATTCTCCTTGCTTGCAGAATGGATCCTTAATTGTATCTACATAATGAAGAGGTTTGGTTGTAATGGTAGTTGGTGTAAATAATTTCTCAATGGTTGCATCCAATCCATCTGTAACAGCTTGTTTAATTTGTTCATGTGTGGGACCAAACATAGCTCTTCTTAAAAGATGAGCCGCATTCGCATAATCCCAGGAACCCGTGTATTTGTCTAATCCGCCTGCAACAGG
Source organism: Saprospiraceae bacterium (assembly GCA_013140975.1). Lineage (GTDB taxonomy): Bacteria > Bacteroidota > Bacteroidia > Chitinophagales > Saprospiraceae > Vicinibacter. The sequence goes on along the minus strand of JABFRV010000071.1, from coordinate 2,834 downwards.
AAGGGCTTGTTTGCCTTCTAGTTTGGTGCTTTTTAATGTTAAGCTTTGGAGTAATTGTCTTCGATCCATCTTATTAATTAGTTAGTGAATAATGTGCAAATTTGCAATTTTACTTTTATGAATATTTCTTTCTGTTTGTATGCTTATTATGCTGTTTTAATAAATAGTTAAGGTGATTTTTTGAAATATGTACTCAATTGATTACATTTAATTTTTTGCCTACTTTGGTAAAGGCAGCTACACAGCTTTCAAGATCTGACTGTTCGTGCCCTGCAGAAATCTGAACCCTTATTCTTGCTTTGCCTTGAGGCACTACAGGAAAAAAGAATCCAATAACATAAATGCCTTCTTTTAACATTTCTGAAGCAAATTCCTGCGCCAGCTTTGCATCATATAACATAACAGGTACAATAGGGTGGACCCCTGGAACTATGTCAAATCCGGAATCTGTCATTGCTTTTCTAAAATATGCAGCATTCTTTTCTAATTTGTCTCTAAGAAATGTTGATTGCTCCAATAGATCAAGAACTTTTATTGATGCTCCAACTATACTTGGAGCCAGAGTGTTTGAAAAAAGATAAGGTCTTGACTTTTGTCTAAGCATATCTACAATCTCTTGTTTTGCTGCAGTGAAGCCACCTGATGCACCACCTAAAGCTTTTCCAAATGTTCCGGTAATAATATCGATTTGACCCATTACATTATTGAATTCATGAGTGCCGCGACCTTTAGATCCAATCAATCCTGTAGCATGGCATTCATCAACCATTACTAATGAATTATACTTTTCTGCTAGTGAAACAATTTTATCCAATTGTGCAATTGTTCCATCCATTGAGAAAACTCCATCAGTAACAATCATTTTTCTACGTGATCCCTCAGCTGCTTTAAGTTGCTCTTCAAGGTCAAGCATATTGTTATTCTTGTATCGAAATCTTTTGGCTTTAGACAATCTAACTCCATCTATAATTGATGCATGGTTTAACTCATCTGATATGATTGCATCTTGCTCATGCATAATAGGTTCAAATATTCCACCATTGGCATCAAATGCAGCTGCATATAATATTGCATCATCCATTCCCAGAAAGTCAGAAATTCGTCGTTCTAATGTTTTGTGAATGTCCTGCGTACCACAGATAAATCTTACAGAGGATAATCCAAAGCCATGAGAATCAATGGTAGATTTAGCAGCAGATATTACCTGAGGATTACTTGATAATCCAAGATAATTGTTTGCACAAAAATTTAAAACGTTGCCTCCTTCGATTGTGTTGATGTGAGCGGACTGTGGCCCTGTTATGGTTCTTTCTATTTTGTAAAGACCTGCTTCACGAATTGCTTCTAATTCCGATTGAAGTTGAGATTTTATATCGCCGTACATATGTAAGTTTAGTGCAAAAGTAAGGAATAAGTACTGCTAATTCGTTTCGTTCTTATTCGTTGAATAAAAGAAGCAGACAGCCAATTATATCAAGGAAATAGAGTTCTCACAGGCATTTGGTTTTTATGACGTTGGTATGCTAAATACTCTTTGATTTTCATAAAATAAAATTTAGGAAAAATATATAATCATAAAAAATGACTAAATTTGTCATGTTAAATTAAGTCAATATGACATCATTTGCCCAAAATTTGAGAGAAAGACGAAATTTTAAAGGATTGACAATCAAGGATATATCTATTGATTTAGGGATTGACCAGGCTTTGCTTTCTAAATATGAGACAGGAGTTAGATCTCCGTCGGATCGCCACATTGAGAGTCTCAATTCAGCACTTAGTGCCGATAATGACAGCTTGCGTAAGAGTTGGCTAGCAGATAAAATCGCTAAGCTTTTAGTGTATGAAAGGAATCATGAAGAGATCTTGTTTGCAGCTGAAAGTAGAATAGAGTATTTAAAAGCTGAAACTGAATCTGAACGGATTAACTATTATCCCAATTATGCAGTAGAGCTAAATGAAATTGACAGATTGAAGGATGAATGGATCTCCCAAAAACCTTTGAATGCAACTCAGCTTCAAAAACTAAAAGAATATTATAATAGTAAGTATACTTACGAGAGCAATCAGATAGAGGGAAATACATTGACTTTGATGGAGACTAATTTAATTATTCATGAAGGAGTTACTATTGGTGGAAAGTCAATGGTTGAGCATCTTGAAGCTATTAATCATAATGAAGCGATAGATTTTATTTATTCTTTAATTCAGGGTAAAGAAGAATTGACACGGCGTGTATTGTTTGAAATTCATCATTTGGTTCTTAAAAGTATTGATTCTGACAATGCCGGTTGTTACAGGAAAGTACCCGTAGCAATTCGGGGAAGTCAACACTTACCGCCACAGCCATATCTTATTGATAAGCTAATGGAAGATTATTTTCTATTTTATCAGGTTCAGAAAAAAAAGTTGCATCCTGTGATTCTGGCTGCAGAAATGCATGAACGTCTTGTTAGTATTCATCCATTTATTGATGGCAATGGTCGTACATCAAGATTGATCATGAATTTTATTTTGCTCAAGCATGGATATACAATTACTAGTTTGAAAGGTGATCCGGAAGCAAAGATTCAATATTTTAAGGCATTGGAGTTCGTTCAGAAGGATAATAAGCCTGATGTTTTTCATAAATTAATTATGAGAGCAGTTAAAGAATCTTTGAGTGAGCATTTAGGAATGGTGTGAATTTTGAAACGCAATAGTAATTTTGAAAGCAAGTTAACTTAGTAGTGCGGACTTCCTCACTATAGTGGACAAATCGATTATGATTTACGCTGCTCTAATCTACGAAAAAAATAAGCATTTTTAGAGAAGGATTACGCACCTTAAGAAAT
>JABFRV010000106.1 GCA_013140975.1 Saprospiraceae bacterium | reverse complement strand
CTATTTATATATAGTATAAATTATTAATTTGACCTTTATTAACGATATTAGAATAGTTTATCAATGTAGTGACTTGTCTCTATTATTTCTTTTTCTTCTTTTTCCCTTTTGGATGAACCAATTTCATTTCATTAATCAGGTGACCCGCTCCGGCATATTTGTCGATAATAAATAGTAGGTATCGCGCATCAACCATGATATTTCTGCAAATACTTCTATCATAATTGATATCTGACATTGTTCCTTCCCAGACCCGGTCAAAATTTAGCCCGATAAGATTTCCATGAGCGTCTATTGCCGGACTGCCAGAATTTCCGCCGGTTGTATGATTAGAAGCTATAAATGCAAGAGGCATTTTCCCATCTTCACTATACTGTCCATAATCTTTTGATTCGTAAAGTCTTCTAAGTTTAGTCGGTACATCAAATTCATAATCTCCCGGCACATATTTTTCCATTACACCATCAAGATAAGTTTGTGTTTTGTAACACATTCCATCTTTGGGTGAGAATCCTTCCACCTGACCATAACTAACTCGTAAGGTTGAATTTGCATCCGGATAAAATCTTTTTTCCGGAAAAACTTCCATTAAAGATTTCATATGAAGTTTTCTTAAACCTGCGATATTGTCTTCCAAGTTGCCAGCGGTACTCTGAATTCCATATGTGATAAAATAATTTAGCTCCTCATAAAACATCCATACAGGATCTGATTTAACTTTCGCAATCCATTGAGGGTAGCTAAGAGCATTTAGAATTCTGATACTGTCCGGTGAAGTAAACAAGCTTTGAGAATACAAATCATTCGTAAACTGGTTGTAATCCCTTTTATAAAGTTTCATCTTTTCCGATATATGCGGAACAAGCAATGCCTGATCAACGCCCTTGACAACAATTTCTAATAACGTTTTGAATATTTCTTTTTCAATGGAGGTGTTCACATCTTTAAAGAATGCATCTGCGTTAGTAGACATTTCATTTTTCTGATCATTAAATGCCTTTTCGCTTTTTCCTTCGTATGTTGCAATAAGTTTTTTTATTCTTGCATAACAATTGTATAAATCGATATTTCTTTGGAATCCTTCTGCGTAGTAATCTTTGGCCAATGAAAGATTTTGTAAATCTTTGTAGTTTTTGTCAAGATCAGAAATTATATTTCTATAAGGAATGAAGAGTGGATTTGCTTCAACACGTTTTTGAAATTCTAAATCCATTTTTTCTTTTTTCTCCAGACCTTTCGTTTGTTTTACACCTTGTGATTCTCCGATCCATTTTTTCCATGCATTGGAAATTGATGCATATTTAGCAGAGTATTGTATTTTCGTATTTACATCTACGCGCATATGTTTGTCAAGAATTTTTAAAGCTTCATCTCGTAGTTCTATTCTTACAGGATTCTGCTCTTCTACAATCTGACGTACACCTTCTTTTGTCAGGTATTCATTGGTTCTTCCCGGGAATCCAAAAACCATAGTAAAATCACCTTCACTGACTCCATCCAATGAAATTGGAAGAAAATGTTTAGGAGTATAAGGGACATTTTCTACAGAATATTCAGAAGGAAGATTATCCTTATTTGCATAAATTCTAAATAAAGAAAAGTCGCCTGTATGTCTTGGCCAAACCCAATTGTCAGTGTCTGCACCAAATTTTCCAATCGATTCCGGTGGAGTGCCAACGAGTCTGACATCTTTGTAAGTTACAGTTATAAATGCAAAAAACTGATTGCCATTATAAAATGATCGTACAAAAACATCTTCATGAGCTTCCTTCTTAATTCTTTTCTGTAGATCGACTATATTTTTGTCAAAAATTATTCTCCTTTCAGAATCTTTCATGTTTTCATCAGTACCCATTAATACATCTTTCGTAACATCTTCGATTCTTGAAATTAATGTCGCAGTTAAGCCAGAACAGGGTAGTTCAAGACCTTTGTTTGATGCCCAAAAACCATCTCTTAGATAATTATTTTGTACCGTAGTGTAGGATTGAATATAACCATAGCCACAATGGTGATTGGTCAATAAAAGTCCTTGCGAAGAAATAATCTCAGATGTACAGCCACCGCCAAAATGTACAATAGCATCTTTTAGTGAACCTTTATTTATACTATATATATCTTCTGCTTTGATTTTCATTCCCATGCTCTTCATTTCTTTTTCATTCAGTTGCTTGAGGAATAGCGGCAGCCACATGCCTTCACCTGCGAATAATACATTCTTTAATATTATAAGGAAGGAAATTAGCAATAGTTTATTTTTCATATATTCGATAATTTTATATTCACTTTTTCAGAACAAAGATATTTCTAATAATGAAACTTATTTTATTATTTTTAATCACTGTTGTGAGACTAATATTTGCTAGTCAGGGCTAAAGCCCTTTTGTAACGAGCATTTTCAACCCCACGCTGAAGCATGGGGTTGCATAACGCATTTTATTGAGGTTCAATTTATTATTATCATTAATCGGACAACAATAATTTTTAATCTAAAAGATCGATATTGCCATGATATAAGTAATCCTGAAAATAGAGCGGGTAGGGATATTACAGTAATCTAAGCAGATTCAAGTTATAGGATTCGATTTTGACTATTAGTATTCTAATATTCAAGATACAAATTTTAATTCTTTAGATATTTTTTAAAGAAAAAATTCATTGATTATAGATAAAAACATTAACTTAATTAATTTAATAAATGAAAATTCTGCGAGATTAACTTAAGTATTGATTCCTTCCGGTTTTATTTAAAGCTTCGACCCTTGACTGCACATGAAGTTTCTCATAAATATTATAGATATGACACCTTATTGTATTAATGCTAACATTTAATTTATCTGCGATTTCTTTATTTCGAAACCCTTTGGCTAAGTAATCCAGAATTTCGTTTTCTCTTTTAGTTAGAATTGCAGCATCATGAATGGGTCCATTAAGTTCAGTATTAAACGAGTTTACGACTTTTCGTGCAATTTCCAAACTCATTGGTGATCCGCCATTGACCAATTCTTTTATCGAATTTAATAATTCGTCTCCAGCATTTCGTTTGAGAATATAGCCATGTGCTCCTGATTTTAAAGCATTAAATATTTTATCCGCATCTTCATAGACAGTACACATCATAATAAGAATTGAAGGATAATTTTTTCGAATAAATTGAGTACATTCAATTCCGTTCATTCCCGGTAAATTGATATCCATTAGTACGACCTGAGGGCATAAGGTTTTGAATCCAGTTAGGGCATCTTCAGCACTTGGATAGGCAATACACTTAAAATCAGGATGATTGTTGATAATATATGAAACTCCTTGCCTTATGTCGTCGTGATCTTCTATTAATGCTACCTGAATGATTTGATTTGCCTTCATATTATTTTTGTATAGGTATGGTAAAAATTAATTTTAACCCACTAGGAGAATTATTTTCAAATTTAAATTCTCCATTAGAATGTAATACTCTTTTTTTAATATTTGATACGCCATTTCCCTTTGTTATTGAATCCATGTCGATTAAACCAATTCCATTGTCAAAAAGGATAAATCGCAATGACTGAGGCATGGCTTCAATTTTAATTCCAATTTTGGTAGCGTTCGAATGTTTTAAAGTATTGTTAAAAAATTCCTTTATAATTAAAAAAATATTTCTTCTAAGGTCTGCACTCAGCGGAATATTTTTCAATGATTTTTCGTCTATGTCAAAATCGCCTTCAAGTTTATTGAATTCGATTAATGAATTAAGATAATGGTGAAGGTAGGCACTTAAATTTTCAACGTTATCATTCGCAGGATTAAGTGCCCAAATCACTTCATTCATCTTGTTGATTAATTCATTCGCAGTCGATTCTAATTTATGTAGAAAATCAGAATGGGGTTGTGGGTTGCTACTTTTAATTAAACGAGTTAAGATTACTATGTTTGTTAATTCAGAGCCAATATCGTCGTGAATATCTGTAGATATTCTATTTCTCTCATTTTGAATTGCGGAGTTGGTTAAAGCCAATTGTAATGCTGTAGCATATTTCCGCTTCGTGTAATATCGTGAAAGTAATGCAATCAATCCACCAATTATTATAATTGAAAGAATCCTAAACCACCAACTTGAATAAAAAGGAGGTAATATTGAAAGCGAAATCACTGAAGAATTACTCCAATCTGAATTCTTAAATTTAGATTGAACCAGTAATTGATAATCTCCTGCGTTAACATGAGTAAATTCAAGACTTGTAAGTCGGGTTTCCGTCCATTCTTTGTCTTGCGGTTCCAACTTGTACCGATAAAGTAAGGAATTGTCTTGGCTTAAGTTTGGAGTTATATAACTGACTTTTATGTTGTGCGTACCTTGCTTGAGTATTGTATTATTCTTTGGATGATAATTAATACCATTTATTAAAAAAGATTGAAAAATAACTTTGGGTTGTGAAATAATTGAAGCAGTTGATTTATTATAATTTATAACCGAAATTCCAATAGAACTTGTAACAAATAATTTTTGATCATCAATAAATAAGCTACTAATATCATTAGATAATAAGCCATCTGAGGTATTTAAATTTAAAATATTTTTAAAACTTCCATTATTGTATGCGATAGCCGAAACTCCTCCATTTGTGCCCGCCCAAATTGTATCATTATAAATATATAGATGTCTGCAAATATTTCCTGTTAACCCTTCTTTTGTCGTGAGCTTTTGAATAATAGAATCATTTTTTAATATTATTATTCCATCACCGTGGGTAGCTAAGACGATAAAATCATTTTGGAATAATATAAATTTATTAACCCTACAACTAAGATTATGATTGTACTTAAATAAGGGGAATAAGGTATCATTTTTTATTTTTATGACACCATCAATTGTGCTTAAGTATAAGTAATTGTTTGGGTCCAAGAAATGTGAAAACCTTCTTCCTTTAAATTTGCTGTTAAGAGATGCATCAAAATTTTTTATTTGATCCGGAAATCCAGTAATATAATGCGAGAAACCGAAAATAACATTGTTATCTTTCTTAAAAAGACCTTTTCCCGGAGAATGATTCGCAAGACTTTTAGAAAAAAATTCTTTTTTAAATAAAGAATTTCCAGATTTAGTTAATCTGCAGCCTCCTTCATCTAAAATGAAATACGTTCGCCCTTCTGAATCTTCATTTATATCTAGGACGCGATTGTAATTCCTCGTTCCCATATTTAAATCAAAGTGTTTTATTTCTAAATTATTAAATCGCGTAGCAAATCCATTTGTATAGCCAATCCAATTTGATCCATCGGAATGCTTGTAGCTAGAGATAATGTTTTCATTCAGTAGGTTTCCATTTAATTGGAGTTGATTCGGAATTAAGCCTTCAATAGGAATTTTAATTAGCCCATGCGTGCTAGAGCATAACCACACGTTTGATTGTCTGTCAAAACAAATGTTACCCTGAATGTTTGGTAAAATATGAATGTAAGATGAGTATTTGGAATTCTGTTTTAAAAATAAAAGGGTATTTAGCCTTGAGTGTGCTACCCAAATGTTTTGATGTCTGTCGATATTTATACTCGTCAAGAGATGTATATCTGGGATTGAATTTAACGCCAGGAATTCACTTGTTCCTGAAGAGTCTTCCTTAATGAGTTTTCCATTTTTATTATAGAATATTCCTCTTAGGTTGGTTGCTATAATTTGAATATTTTTTTTAGTAAGCAATGATGTTTGTTGTAGTATACTTGTGCCTCTGACAATAATTTTTAGTTGATTTTTGGTATGAAAAATCATTTCTAAATCGGAATTTAAATTCGCGGCTGCGATCCAATCATCTTTCGCGAGATAGGGCTCCAGGCTTAAAATACTTAAATTGTCATTGCTATCTATTATCGAGATGGTTTTTCTATCTGATTCGGAAATAATGTAGTTGTATTTATATTTATCTTCTTTTATGTGGCTCAAGCCATTATTGGTTTTAAACTTATTCAGCAAAGAGCTATTTTTTGAGTTAAAAAAACTATCATTTTTCCAATAACTTAATTTACCATAAAAGGGCATGAACCATATCCGACCTTTATGGTCTTCGTGCAATTCCAATATTTCGTTTTCCCCTAAACCATCTTCCGTAGTAAAGTTCGTAAATCGGACGCCATCAAATCTGGATACTCCTACATCAGTGCAAATCCAAAGAAACCCATTTCTATCTTCTAAGGCGTTATAAACAGTTTGACTAGGTAGTCCGTGTGAAGTTGTATAATGAAAATAGTTAACGTTCTTAATCTGACCTATCAAATTGAAGGACAATAGCATCAAGAGCTGTAAGAATAAAGAATTGATTTTATTCATTGTTGCAAAGATACTTTGATTAACAGATAAAAATAAATTAAGTTAAGAATATCATAGTGTATAGTATAGTACTTTAG
>JABFRV010000118.1 GCA_013140975.1 Saprospiraceae bacterium | reverse complement strand
GCAATCGAAGAGTTGATTTTTTGGTAGAGCAAATCATAAGTGTTGATCTAAAAGCAATAACTCATTTAGATAATGTACATCTTGCTCAGGCTATGAATTACCTTGAAGCATATAATTTAGAAATTGGGCTGCTTATTAATTTTGGGAATACAAAACTACAATTTCACAGATTGACAAATAAAAAATATTCACCAAATAAATGATCTTAACAATCCCATGCATCCCACAAATCCCAGTTCAGACAATTGTAGAAACTGAATCAGGATTAGAATATCGACAGAAAGTGAATGATAAACAAGATTTAAACTTAACTTCAATTATTCCTAATCCTACTAATAACTCGATGATTATAAGCACTAATATTAAGTCTAAGTTCATCACTTCTGTAAGTATTCTATCTTTAGATGGAAGAGAACTTATGAAATCTTCTTTTAGAGGTATTCATTCAACAGAAAATATTAATGTGAGTCAATTGAATCCTGGAATTTATATGGTTAAGATAGAAACTAATTCTGGATTGAATCCTGAATTAATTAAATTAATCAAGGAATAATTATTATTAACCATTGGGTGAGAAGAAAATTCTCACCCAATTTTTTGTTTTTTTATGAAAGCTATATCTGCTATTATTTTAGTACTACTTAAATCATTTTGTTTCTCTCAAGAATATTTTAATAAGGTAATTCCAAGTTCTCAATATTACGTAGAAGGATCTTCTTCACAAGTTTTAGAACTTAATGATAGTACCATTGCAATTATTATTAATGCAGAATATAGGGATAAGCCAGGGCAATTGAATAAACTTTGTCTACTTAATTCAGAAGGAAATTTAATTAGTTTAAACAGTTATCTTGATTCTATAAATTATGTTAATGTTTTTGATGTAATAAGAAATAGAGATAATTATTTTTTAGCTGGGCTTAAATATAATTCTGTAACTAAGTTGAATGATTTCTGGATTTCTAAGACAAATAGAGTTTTAGATACAATTTGGACAAAACATTTCAGAGGAATATATAACCGCTGTAAAATTAGTAAAATTTATTATGGTAATGATAATAAATTAATTTTGGCTGGAACTGATAACAATGTAAGAGTCACTGGTACATTTATTAATGGCAGATCATTCATTTTTTCATTAGATAGTGTTGGAAATTTTGAATTTTATACAAGAATTCAAGGTCAAGATACTGTTAATCAAGAAGGATATTTTGATGTGTTACAAGTTAAGAATGGATCTATTTATGCATGCGGAACTTCTGCAAAATTTAATCTCGATCAAGAACCACTTATCGTTAAGCTAAGTCCTGATGGGAAGCTAGTATGGCGCAAGCAGATAGTTGAGCCTAAGTATAATGAGGTGCTAAATAATATTTATTATCAAGACGATGGAACTTTGCTTTGTGTGGGTGGTTCATTTAATGGTCTTAACAATGGAGTTCAATTTACTTATATTTTATTAGAAAGTCTAGATACACTTGGAAATTTACTTTGGACTAAAAGAATTGTAAAAGGATATAAGACATATCTTTATAATACAATTCAAGATAGTAAATCTGACATTATCTGCACCGGTTCTTTTCAGGCAAGTCCTACTTATATCCAAGATGGTTGGATTGCAAAAATAACTTCCAATGGCGACAGCCTTTGGTCACGAGTAATCAATCATGATGATAGTACATCAGAAGGCTTCTCTCATATCTCACAAGCATCTGACGGTGGATATTATCTTACAGGTTATAGTTGGGTACCAGGAGATAACAGCAGTAAGGCATGGATCGTCAAGACGGACAGCTTCGGCTGTGTTGTGCCGGGTTGCGAGAAAGTAGTACGAGTTGAAGATATTAAGAATGGTAAGGAGAAAGCATTTGTGATGTTCCCTAATCCTGTTGTGAGTAAGAAATTCTTCTTCTTATCGCGTATTGGATCTGGTGAAACTTATCAATTGAAGATATTTAATCTACAAGGAGAAGTCATCCAGACTTACAATTTCAGACCTCATGTTGGGACGCAAGATGAAGTGGATCTAAATGCTTCTGTTGCATCTGGATTGTATATTGTTAATATTATAAATGAGATTGGGAAAGTTATTGCTTCGGAGAAGATGGAGGTTGTTAATTAGTTAATGAGTTAATTCGATAATGAGGGAATCTGGAAATGAGATTCCTTATGGTAGTTTTTTTAATTACTGTGTTTTAAGCGAGGACGCTTAAAACAACAGATGAGTTAATTCGATAATGATTTAATTTCAAATCGTTCCGAAATGTAGTCGGAATTCAGATGTGATAATGTGCAAATGGGTCTCTTTACGATAGTTTATAGTTTATATTTTAGTTTATAGAGTTTGAAGCGAGGACGCTTCAAACAACGGAATCATTTTTGAATTCCTACATTCAGTAAGGCTGCAAATTTTTACCATGATGAAAGCTTGTAGGTTGTAGTGGAACTTTCGTAATTCGTATCTCGTAATTCGTAATTAATTACAAACCTTGCATTTTCTTTTTTATCGCATTCATCTCGTCTCGGAATTTTGCTGCAGAGATAAAATCAAGATCCTTTGCTGCGGCTTTCATTTTTCTTTCTGCTTCAATTAATAATTTATCGAGTTGATCCCGGGTTAGGTAATTCATAATTGGATCTGCAGCCAGACTGCTTTCTTCTTTCTCAATGTAAGCTTTAGGATCAATTCCGCGTGTTTGCAGAATACTGCTTTTACTCAGGATTTCTTCGCGGGATTTTGCAAGAGTTTTAGGAATTATTCCGTGCTTTTCATTATAGTCAATCTGCTTGGCTCGGCGTCTTTCGGTTTCTTCTATTGTTCGGCGCATTGAATCTGTAACTTTATCGGCATAAAAGATGACCAGGCCATTCACATTTCTCGCAGCACGTCCTGCTGTCTGTGTTAACGAACGATCACTCCGCAAAAATCCTTCTTTGTCAGCATCTAATATTGCTACCAATGAAACTTCAGGAAGATCCAATCCTTCTCGTAATAAGTTTACTCCAACAAGTACATCAAATTCTCCTAATCTCAAGTCACGAAGTATTTCTACTCTTTCCATTGTGTCAATTTCAGAATGCATGTACTTGCAGCGAAGATTCAATCCCTGAAAATATTTTGCCAGCTCTTCTGACATTCTCTTTGTGAGTGTTGTTACAAGAACTCTCTCACCAACTTCTTTTCTTTTTTGGATTTCTTCAAGTAGATCATCAATCTGATTTAATGAAGGTCTTACACTTATAGGAGGATCTAATAATCCTGTTGGCCTAACAACTTGTTCAACAACAAGTCCTTCTGTTTTTGATAATTCGAAATCTCCGGGAGTTGCACTTACATACACTACTTGATTCGTCAGAACTTCAAATTCTTCAAAAGTCAAAGGTCTGTTATCCAATGCAGAGGGAAGTCTGAAACCAAACTGTACAAGGTTCATTTTTCTTGCACGGTCACCACCCCACATCCCTCGAACCTGAGGTAATGTTGCGTGCGATTCATCAATTATCATTAAATAATCTTCCGTAAAGTAATCTAAAAGACAAAACGGTCTTGTGCCTTTGGCTCTTCCATCAAAAAATCTTGAATAGTTTTCAATACCACTGCAATAACCCAATTCGCGTATCATCTCTAAATCAAATTGTGTTCTCTCCTCAATTCTTTTTGATTCCAGTGTCTTTCTTTCCGAATCAAAATATTTTTTTTGAGCCCACATCTCATCTTCAATCATTCGGATCACAGTATTTAATCTTTCCTTGGGAGCAACATAAAGATTAGCAGGAAATATCGCAGCAAATTCTACACTTGTTATTCTTTTACCAGAACTGATTTCAATCTCATCAATACTTTCAATTTCATTTCCGAAAAAACTAATTCTTAAACCATGTTGAACATACGGTAGATAAATATCGACATTGTCTCCTTTAACCCTAAAGTTTCCTCTCTGAAGATCTCCTTCAGTACGATTGTATAATGAATCTACCAACCTAAACAATAGATCCTGCCTTGATATTACCTGTCCTTTTTTAATTCTTATAATTCCAGCCTTATAGTCTTCCGGATTTCCCATTCCGAAAATGCATGACACTGTTGCAACCATAATAATATCTCTCCGACCACTCAAGAGTGTCGATGTTGCTTTGAGTCTCAACCTATCAACTTCTTCATTAATCTGCAGATCTTTTTCGATATAGGTATCTGTCACAGAAATATATGCTTCCGGCTGATAGTAGTCATAGTAGGAAACAAAATATTCAACTGCATTGTCCGGAAAAAACTCTTTGAATTCTCCATACAATTGCGCAGTCAAGGTCTTATTATGTGACAGTATGAGAGTAGGCTTATTAACACGTGCTATAACATTCGCCATAGTAAATGTTTTACCGCTTCCCGTAACACCAAGTAAAACCTGATATTTCTCATTGCGTTCTATCGCATCCGTTAATTGCTCAATCGCCTCTGGCTGATCTCCTGAGGGTTGATACTTCGAACTAATTTTAAAAATATTTTCACTCATAACAAACAAGAGTTCGGTAATTTTTAGCTAAATAATTGATAATCAATTATTTGACAAAGCTGAATTGAATATAACCAATGATTAATGGATTTATTACTGATAAAAATAAAAACCAAAAATTATCGAACTATTCTGAAAATTAACCTGTAAAATTACAGCTTTATGCCGGCAGTACAATTAAACTTTAAAAAAATAGGCAAGGGCAGGCCGATGATTATTCTTCATGGGCTGTTTGGCAATCTTGACAATTGGAAGTCAATAGCCAATGAATTACAGAATGAATTCACTCTGTATCTTGTAGATCTTCGCAATCATGGTAAGTCTCCTCATACAAGTGCTATGAATTACCAGTTAATGTCAAAGGACATTCAATTATTAATAGAAAAAGAAGGTTTGTACAGAACCAATATTATTGGACATTCTATGGGTGGGAAGGTATGCTTTCAATTATTGCAGGATATTCCAGATGAGATTCATAAGGCTATGATAATTGATATTACATCTAGGAAACACAGTTCGGGTTTGGACAATGTTTTTAAGGGAATGTTTGCAATCGATATAGACAGCTTGGTCAAACGTTCAGATGCAGAAACTATCCTTAGCCAATATATTCCAGAGCCTTCAACCAGACAGTTTATTCTAAAGAGTCTTGAAAGATTACCGGATAATAAATTTGTATGGAAGATAAACCTGAAAGTATTATTTGATGAGTATGATAAAATTGGTGAAGAAATTAAATTTACTCATAAATGTGATGTCCCATTGACCATTCTGTCTGGATCATTATCTCCCTATGTTCAGAAAGAAGATATACAATTCCTCAATAAGGAAATTTTTACAGAATTACATTGGAAAGTTATTCAGAATGCAGGGCATTGGGTTCATGCAGAAAAGCCTTTAGAAACGATTCAGGAAATTCGGGAATTTTTTAATGAATAACAAAGACTTCAAAAGTTTTTTTAAAAGCAAAAAAAAGGCGCAACAAGTGTTACGCCTTTTTTATAGTTAATAATTCTTTATATTTTTTTAATAAATCCTTCTTCTCCTTTGGCTTTTAGCTTTTTTAATGATGCTTTTGCAGCTGCCTCAGATTCATATTGTCCAGCAATAGCTGAATATGAGGAAGAATTTTTAAATACGATTTTTTTTGCATTAAAGAAACCCATTTTCTTCAATTTGGCAATTTGCTTATCTGCATTATTAGGTACTAAGAAACTTCCGCTTACTACATAAAAATCTCCTTTGGCTGCGGTTGCAGTAGCTGTTGTACTACTCTTTGCCTTTTCTGTAGATTTT
Organism: Saprospiraceae bacterium; assembly: GCA_013140975.1. Lineage (GTDB taxonomy): Bacteria > Bacteroidota > Bacteroidia > Chitinophagales > Saprospiraceae > Vicinibacter. The sequence goes on along the minus strand of JABFRV010000118.1, from coordinate 15,617 downwards.
TGTGTATTGGTAGTTGACTTTGTTTCTGCTTTTGGAGTGGTTTTAGTTTCTTTCTTTACAGTATTGCTATTAGTTTCGGCTTTAGCTATAACTTTAGTTTCAGTCTTTGTTTCAAGCTTCTTTTCGGCGGGCTTTGCGACTTTCTCATGATTTACAACAGGTTTAGCAACAGGAGACATGTTTTCCTGCGAAACAGCTAAAGATATCGGGTTTGAATCCGTTGCTGCCTGATCAATTTCAGGCCCAACCTGTGTTGGCAATTCTCCGGTTAATCCTAAGATAATGCTATCTTCAGCTGTAAAAGGAAGTGCCTGTGTTCCGGTAGAATCAACATAAGCCAATTCAGTTTGAGCATCTTGAGTGCTCGCTGTATCAGAATTGGTTTTAAATTTCTTATATATCATTACAGATATTGCTACCACGAGGAGGGCAAGAAGCACATATAGGAGGATATTTATCAAATTCTTCATATTTATAATATATTTTACTGCAAAAATACAACTTTTTATAAATTATAAAAAATTTAAATATGTTTTTTATCAATTTTATAGTACCTCCTCCCCGCGTTAAATTCGCGTTAAAAGCAAAAAGCTTAAAAACTTGATATAGAAGAAGACGTTACATCCTTACTTGAATCAAAAATTTATAATCTTATGAAATCAATTTTTTCTTACATCCTTACCGGAATAATTGGTGGTATTGCAGTCCTTATAGGCGGTCAATACTTTTCAAAAACCAAAACACAGGCTGAACTCCCTGTTCAATACACCCAAAAAGTCAATGAAAGCCCAACAGTTGCTGTAGGTCCTGATTTTACATTGGCGGCAGATAGAGCTCTCGAAGTTGTCGTTCAAATACATGCCAAAGAAAGTCAGAAACTTGCACGTCAGAAGGAGGAAGAGCAGTTTAGAAATAATCCTTATTTAAGAGATTTACGAGACTTTGGATTTTTTGGGTACAATAACCCATTTGGTGGAATTATGCCAAAGAGTGGCTCCGGATCCGGAGTTATCATTTCCAATGATGGATATATTGTAACAAATAATCACGTTGTTGAATTTGCAGATGAGATTGAGGTAATCCTGAGAAGCGGAAAGAAATATTCTGCCAAAAAGATCGGAAATGATCCAAATACTGACCTTGCAGTTCTAAAAATTGAAGAATCAAGTTTACCAGTCCTTATTATGGGTAACTCTGATAACCTTAAAATTGGAGAATGGGTACTAGCCGTTGGAAATCCGTTTGGATATCTTACTTCAACTGTAACTGCCGGAATTGTAAGTGCTAAGGGAAGAGATCTTGATATTATTGGATCTCAGGAGAATGATCAATATGGATGGAACAATTCGGTTACACAAGGTTCTGCAAAGTCAATTGAAGAATTTATTCAGACTGATGCAGCCGTAAATCCGGGGAATAGCGGAGGTGCTTTAGTAGATGGTCAGGGGAGATTAATAGGTATCAATTCTGCTATTGCATCAAAAACCGGATACTATAGCGGATATTCTTTTGCAATTCCTGTCAATCTGATGAATAAAATTGTTAACGAACTTATTAGTAATGGAAAATTCGAAAGAGGAAGATTGGGAGTTGCGGTTTCTGAAATTGATGAAGAAAATATGAAAACCTTGAACCTTTCCTCAAAAGAAGGCGTTGTAATAGAGACTGTACAGGACAACAGTTCCGCCAAGTATGCCGGATTACTCCCGCAAGATGTTATTATAGGCATAAATGGTAAAGACATAAAGAATTACGAAGATCTGACCAGAATGATAGGTTTAACGAAAGTGGATGAAACCCTTAAAGTTAAAATTATTAGAGCCGGACAATCAAAAGAAATAAATGTTAAAATCCGCAAAGGACTATAATAGAATGCGGATATAAAGAGTTATAGTAGTATACTAAAGTTTTTATAGCTTTCTATAAAGTTGGTTTTTCGTTTTGTTTGAAGGTCCTCCCCGTAAGGGGAGGATTTTTTTTGTTATAATTTTCACATTTGCTTTGTAAGAACCTTCTACTTTCCAATTTTAGAATTTCGAATTATTGTATTAAATTTGCCATACCTATACTATGAATCATTATGAACACCTTTATTTCTATTGTAAAAGAATCATTTATTGATCTGATCTTTCCAACGATATGCATTCATTGCGAAAATCGCTGCGAAAATTCCAATGAAGTTTTTTGTTATCGTTGCCAGATTCTTCAAAAACCAACAGACCACCACCTTCATAAGAAAAATGAATTTACTCATCACTTTTATGGTAGAGTGAACATTCATACAGGTGCAAGTCTTTATTATTACAATCCGGGTGGAATTATTCATTCAGTTCTTGAGCAAATCAAGTACAGAGGTCAACAACAATGGGCATTAAGACTAGGGAATTATTATGCAGATTTTTTAAAACAAAGTGTCCACTTCCAGAATATTGACATAATTACGGCTGTACCATTACATCCATCTAAACAAGCATTGCGAGGCTACAATCAAAGCGCAGTTTTCGCCACTGGTTTATCTGATAAAATGGAAGTTCCATGTAACTTTGGAATATTAAGGAAAATCCGGAAAGATTCTAGTCAAACTGATAAAAGTAGAATTGAAAGAATAAATAATATTTTTAACTCTTTTGAGTTCAATTCAAAGATAAACATTAAGGGAAAGCATATTTTACTTGCTGATGATGTTTTAACAACAGGCGCTACATTAGAAGCTTGTATTATTGAATTAATGAAAGGAAGTCCTTCTTCAATTAGCCTCGTATGCATTGCGATGGGTAAAAACTAAAGTTACAAATTCAATTTTTTAAAATTGATTACCTTAGCCCTTCGTTAAAAACAATGAATGAATCATTTATTAGAATTAGATAAAGTATATAAAGAATATTCCAATCTGATTGCTGTCAATAACATCAGTTTGAAAGTACCTTCTTCTTGTATTTTTGGATTATTAGGGCCAAATGGAGCCGGCAAAACTTCATTGATCAGAATTATTACAGGAATCACCAAGCCTGACAAAGGAACGGTTCGATTTCACAATTCTTATTCAAATACAAATACGAGTTCCTTAATAGGATATATGCCTGAAGAAAGAGGTCTGTATAAAAAAATGACTGTTGGTGAACAATTAATTTATTTATGCAGACTAAAAGGTCTAAGTAAACAAGATTCTTTACAATCCGTAAATTATTGGCTGGACAAATTTGAAATTCAAAGTTGGTGGAATAAAAAAGTAGAAGAGCTATCCAAAGGAATGTCTCAGAAAGTTCAATTTATTGCAACGGTTGCACATAAACCGAAGCTCATCATTCTGGATGAACCATTCTCAGGATTAGATCCAATCAATACCAATCTTATTAAAGATGAAATCATTCAATTGAAAAACGATGGTGCAAGTATTTTATTTTCAACGCACAGGATGGAACAGGTAGAAGAGTTATGTGAAGAAATTGTATTGGTTAATAAAGGTAAAAACGTTTTATCAGGACATGTAAAAGATATACGCCAGAGTCACCGGGAAAATTTATTTATTATAGAAACAATTGATACTATTTCTTCTTTTGAAGATCTGGATATTAATGTAGTGAAACAAGAAAATCATAATATAACCATTCGATTAAAGGACAATCAGTCATCTAATCAAGTACTCACTAATTTTATTAAAAGCGGACATCAGATTCTATCTTTTAATGAAGTCTTACCTACGTTTAACGATATTTTTATTAAAACTGTAAATGAATTCAGCCATGAGTAAATTAGGCATTATTATTTCAAAAGAGTATCTAACGAGGGTTAAAAATAAAAAATTTATTATAACTACTCTCCTTACTCCTCTTGGCTTCCTGGTATTTTTTGTTGTTATTTTCTTTTTGATGAGCAATGAGAGTGACAAACAATACAACGTATTCATTTCAGATCAGAGCAATACCAATATCAAAATGCCGGATGATAGCAAAAGATTTAAATTTATTAAATCTTCTGATCCGATGGATTCACTTAAATCTAAATGCAATAGAGGTGAAGGTGATGCAATCTTGGTTTTACCCAATTTTATGGGCCCGGATGTTAAAAACTATACAGCATATTATTATTCAGACAAAACACTGGATATTGAAATGGAAGCAAAGCTCAGTAAATATCTTGAGTCCAGTCTTCGAAATCACAAAATGCAAATACTTTCTTTGGATAGAACCGTATTGGATAAAGTTGATACCAAAATTTCAATAGACCCTGAACCAATATCTGATAATTCTTCCAATCGAACAAAATATACTTCTAAGATCGCTACCTTATTAGGAGGTGCGATGGGTTACATCATATTTTTTATTATTTTTCTTTATGGTGCCGGAGTGATGCGCTCCGTAACTGAAGAAAAGATTAACAGAATTGTTGAGGTTGTTATATCATCAGTTACTCCCACAGAGTTAATGTTGGGAAAAATTATTGGTGTTGGACTCGTAGGATTAACACAGATCATTATTTGGATGATTCTTATTCCAGTTGTATATATGATTGGAATTGCAATTGCTGGTGTTAATGTGAATGATATTCAGGCCATGTCAGCCAATATTCCACAAGAACAATTAACCAAAGCTGACGAGATTCAATTTGTCATTCAGGAAATTATGAACTTAAACTGGTTTAAAATTCTTGGCGTTTTTATTATTTACTTTTTGGGAGGATTCTTTATTTATTCAGCCATGTTTGCTGCTATTGGAGCGGCAGTTGGGGATGATATTAATGACAGCCAATCACTCACAATGTTTGTAAGTATTCCTATTCTGTTAGGGATGTATGCAATGTTTTCTTGCATTAGAGAGCCTGACAGTAATCTTGCATTCTTTTCAAGTATTTTTCCTTTATGGTCTCCCATTGTAATGCCTGCAATGATTCCGTTTGATGTTCCTTGGTGGCAACTTTTGTTATCGATACTCTTGCTTTTTGCTTTTGCATATTTTATCGTATTTATTGCCGTAAGAATATTCAGAACCGGAATTTTAATGTATGGCAAAAAAGCCTCAGCTAAGGAATTATTAAAGTGGATGTTTACCAAGCAATAAAATCAGATATTGAAAATTAGCGGATTTAGTTTTATGAGAAATACGGATAAGTTGTATTATCCGTTGGCTGAATCTATTCAATCCATATTGCCAATTGTGGATGAATTTATTATTGCTTTGGGAAAAGGTGACCCTGATGACAATACTGAAAAAATCATTAACAGTATTCAAAGCAATAAGATAAAAATTATCCATACGGAATGGGATCCAAATAATTCTATAGGAGGAACTGAATACGCAAGACAAACTGATATTGCAAAAGAAAAATGTACCGGTGATTGGTTGTTTTATTTACAATCTGATGAAGTTGTACATGAAAAATATTTACCTATCATAAAAAAATATTGCGAATTCTATCTAGATGACAAAAGAGTTGAAGGATTTGCATTTCAATACAAGCATTTTTTTGGAGATTACGATCATTACATAGAATCTCATTCGTGGTATGCGCAGGAGATAAGAATCATTCGAAATGATAAAAATATTCATAGCTGGAAAGATGCTCAATCATTTAGATATATCCCCAACTTTGATTATAAAAATTACTATCAAAGAAAAGATACTAGACGATTGTCTGCTATTGTTCTGCCATCAGAAATATATCACTATGGTTGGGTAAGGCCACCGGGATTAATGCAGACAAAGACGAGAGTTATGAATAAATCCTATCATGATCCACAGAAAGTAGATAGTGATTTTGATAAAAAAAGCACTGAATTTGATTTTGGTTCAATGGAACTATTAGACAACTTCCAAGATACTCATCCTTTTGTAATGAAAGAATTTATTTCTAAATTTAATTGGAAAGAGAAGTTACATTATGAAAAGTCTTATACGCCAACTAGAGAACTCATGAAGCATGAAAAATTGAAATACAGATTCTTCAGTTGGATTGAAAAGAAAATTCTTCACCGAAGGGTGTTTGCTTACAAGAACTTTAATCAGCTTAAGAATACTTTGATCTGAACCATTTACCTGATTCTTAAAAATGTACTGCTGGTCATCTCATTCATTAAATGAATGGAGTCTCCCGGAAAATAAGACACTTTAAAGGTGTAATTAAATTTTGGAAAATAAAATGTAAGGCTGTCTCCATTCAAATCAAATGGATATTTTTCCTTTGGGTCTTCCTGTAAAAAAATTGCACTGTCTTGTAGAAGGATAAAGTCCGGAGATTGGCTTAGAATATTTTTCCAGGTGCCAGCAAGATCACTTTTCGTAAATTTTACAGGAGATTCAGGTTTTTTGGTTTCTATATTTTTACAAGAAAAAATAAGAATCAAACTCAACAAACTAATTTTATAATTCATATTGCAAAAATACACTGTTTCTTTGAAATAATATTCATTGTGATTCGACAAATATTACTTTACAATAGTTAAGAATAATCTTTCTCTTTTTATCCAAAGAAAAAATTATTCGAATCCTTCATTTAACAACTAATTATTGATTTATGGATTGAACAAAACCCGATTAAAAACATTTATGCAGTAAGATTTATATTATGTCCCAATTTGACTTTAATAAAGAAGTTGTTGAATTAAGTTTTCAAAAACCAGTTCTCCTGGACTTTTGGGCTGAATGGTGTGGTCCCTGTAAAATCTTAGGTCCGGTATTGGATGAACTGGAAAAGGAAGACAAGGGTAAATGGGCTCTTGTTAAAATTAACACAGAAGAGCAACAAGAAATTGCAGCATATTTCAGAATTCAAAGTATTCCAAATTGTAAGCTTATTTCTGAAGGAAAAATTATTGATGAATTTACAGGTGCACAATCCAAAGCAACTATACGACAATGGCTTGACAAGCATCTCTCAAGTCTAGTGGAGGAAGAAGCTGAGGAAGTAGAAGCTGAACCCGATGATTTTGAAGAAATAATTGCTCTGCAAAATTTTATTCCGGATCAAGATTTAATGACAAAAATTGAATCATTCCTACATGCGCATCCAGAAAATGAAAAAGCACTTATTACATATTTAAAACATGAGGTTTTTTATAATCCTGAACAAGCTTCTAAAAAATTACAAGGTCTTTCAGATTCTAAATTATCTGATGAGCTTAGTGAATATTTTTCAGCTATAAAAGAACTTATTCAACTGGATAAAGAATCTGGCAAAGTTGGAAATCAATTACTTCTTGATTCACGAACTCATTTGTTGCAAAAAAATGGTCAAGTAGCAATTGATAAGATCATTGAATGCCTTAATTCCGATTCTCAATATCAGAATCAATTAGCCCGCAGAGTTGGAATAGCTCTTTTTAATATTTGGGGAAATCAATCGGAACTGACGAAAGAAAACAGAAAGTTATTCGATATGGCAATTTGGTAAGAATTCTAAATTATGATCTATTGATCATTAAACCAACTGATAGATATCTGCCAGATGTCTTCCTTGTTGATTGAAATCCATTCCGTATCCAATTATAAATGCATCTGAAATACTAAAACCGGCTATAAGCTTATCAATAGTATGTTGTAATTTATTCGGTTTTACAATTAATGATGCTGTTACAATTTTATTTACTTTGTTGACATGAAGAATAGAAGATAACTTTTGTATAGTATTGCCTGTTTCAATAATATCTTCAATCAATAAAACATTTTTATTTTTAAATTGTGCGAAATCATAGGATTCGATTTTTACATCTTCTGTAGACTGTATTCCTGAATATGATGACGCTTTGATAAAATGCAATTTTACCTTGTCAAGATAAATGCATAGATCGGAGGCAAACATAAATGCTCCATTCATCAAGACTATGGCTTCAATTGTATGTTCTTCCTTAAACTCTGAATATATTTCCTTAACAATGTGTGGAATTCTTTCGCGTATTTCCTCTGCAGAAATTAATAAGGAAAAAATTTTATCTTCAATGTTTATTATTTTCTTCATTCAAATAAAGATTGTTGAAATTTTAATGCAGGGTTTTCATATTGTATCAAGGATTTTTTTCTGTCGGATCCCCATTTAAAATTACCTGATTCGCCATTGTTGTACAATACCCTATGACAAGGAATAAGAAATGCATGTTCGTTACTTCCAATCGCAGCTCCTACCGCTCTTACGCTTCCCGGATTATTGATAGCATTTGCAATTTTAATATACGTAGAAGTTTTACCATATGGAATTTTTAGCAGTTCATTCCATACTGAAATTTGAAAATCTGTACCAACAACCCAAAGCTTTAATTCTATCGACTGAAATTGAAAAATATTTTTTTCGATGATATTCATAAGAGCTGTTTTTTTTCTTATTTTTTCACCATGTAAGTTTGCGATACGTGAATTTTTAGCCAATTCTTCCCAGGAAAAAAAAGAACTACAGACAATTCCGTCTTCCAATTGAATCAAACAAAGATTCCCAAAATCAAAATGTAGTTCTTCATAATAGAATAAACTATCACTAATCTTAGAATCAAACTTACGCAATTGAATCATTCTTTGCAAAATTAGCGGTTAATTGAATAGAATTCGACTAAATTCTTTAGCAAGGATACTTTCTTAATGGTTTGTGGTTTATTTTTGCCAACTATATTTATGCACGAGCAACTTAGCTTTTCAGAACTTGATCACATTGAGATAATTGGTGCCCGTGAGCATAATCTTGATTCTGTATCTGTCAACATACCTAGACACAAACTAGTTGTAATTACCGGTATATCAGGAAGCGGAAAATCATCTTTAGCTTTTGATACTATCTATGCAGAAGGGCAGAGAAGATATATGGAAACTTTCTCCAGTTATGCCCGTCAATTTATTGGCAATCTTGAACGACCAGATGTTGAAAAAATTGATGGACTGAGCCCCGTTATTTCAATTGAACAGAAAACAACTGGCTGGAATCCCAGATCAACAGTTGGAACAACAACTGAAATTTATGACCTTTTCCGTTTGTTTTTTGCAAGAGCTTCAGATGCCTATTCTCATTCTACCGGTGAGAAGATGATCCGTTATACTGAAGAGCAGATTATCAAGACAATTACGGAAACATTCACAGGAAAGAATATAAGCATTCTCGCACCTTTGGTTAGATCACGAAAAGGGAACTACCGAGAACTTTTTGATAATATTCGCAAGCAGGGTTTTAATAAGGTTAGAATTGATGGCGAAGTTACTGAACTAAAACCCGGATTAAGTCTTGATCGTTTTAAAATTCATGATATTGAAGTACTCGTCGATAGAATTCAAGTTCTTCCGGAAAGATTAGACAGACTTACGTATAGTTTACAGACGGCATTACGTCTTGGCAACGAACTGGTTTTTATTGAAGAAAATAATAAACTAATTCCATTCAGTAAAAAATTAATGGATCCTGTCAGTGGTCTATCGTATGACGAGCCCTCGCCCAATTCTTTTTCATTTAATTCCCCATATGGATATTGTAGTGAATGCAAGGGTATTGGTAAAGTTCATGAAGTTGATCTGAAGTTGGTAATTCCGGACGATAGTAAGAGTATAAATGAAATTGGAATTGTTCCTTTAGGACAGGTAAGAGATACTATAACATTCAAGAATTTAAAACAGATAGCTGATCGTCATAAATTTAATTTTGGAACACCGGTAAAAAAAATTCCGAAGAAAGCACTTGAAACTATTTTATATGGTGGTGATGATAGTTTTCCTATCGATCCAAAATATAGTTGGATGGATGATGCATTTCATCTGGCGAGTGAGGGATTGTGCAACATGTTAAAGCGCTGGCAACGAGATTCTACATCAGAAAAAATAAGACAGTTCGCAGAAGATTTTATGTTGATCAGTAATTGTCCGGTATGTGAAGGAACAAGAATACGAAAAGAATCACTGTACTTTAAAATTAATGATAAAAATATTGCCGATTTGGCCAATATGGATATCTCTGAATTGAATGATTGGATGAAAGATTTGGATAAACATCTCTCTCAAAGACAATTGCTAATTTCAAAAGATATTCTCAAAGAAATAAAAATTCGTTTAGGTTTTCTAATGTATGTAGGTCTGGATTATTTATCATTAAATCGTCCGACCAATACATTGAGTGGAGGTGAATCGCAAAGGACCAGACTTGCAACACAGATAGGTTCACAATTAAGTGGAATTACATATATTTTAGATGAGCCTTCAATCGGTTTACATCAACGAGATAATCAAAGATTAATTCAATCTCTTGTTGAATTAAAAAAACTTGACAATACAATCATCATTGTTGAACATGATAAGGATATCATGTTGGCGTCAGATTATATTATTGATTTAGGACCGGGAGCCGGAAGTCATGGTGGTAAAATCGTTGGAGAAGGAACGCCTCAAGAATTCCTGAAACTGAACACATCTAAAACAGCGCAATATCTATCGGGAAAATTAAATATTGAAGTACCAAAAACAAGACGAAAGGGAAACGGAAAATTCATTGGTCTCGTTGGCGCGAAAGGAAATAATTTAAAAAACATCAGTTTAAAATTTCCATTAGCTTGTTTTATTTGTGTCACCGGAGTATCGGGAAGTGGAAAATCAACATTAATCAATGAAACTCTTTATCCTATTTTAAGAGCACATTTTTACAACAGTTTGCAAAGGCCGCTTCAGTATGAAAAGATTGTTGGAATAGACAATGTTGATAAGGTAGTAGAAGTAGATCAGAATCCGATTGGAAGAACACCCAGATCTAACCCTGCAACCTATACAGGAGTATTTACTGAAATAAGAAATTTATTCTGCGGATTACCGGAAGCTAAGATAAGAGGATATAAACCCGGCAGATTTTCATTTAATGTTGCAGGCGGAAGATGTGAGACCTGTGAAGGTGGCGGAATGCGTGTAATAGAAATGAATTTTCTTCCGGATGTATATGTTCATTGCGAAACTTGTCATGGTAAGAGATACAATCGTGAAACACTTGAAGTATTGTATAAAGGAAAATCTATCGGTGATGTTCTAGATATGACGGTTGAAGATGCTACAAAGTTTTTCGAACACATTCCAAATATTTTTCGCAAACTTAATACGTTGAATCAGGTTGGCTTGGGATATATTACTTTGGGACAACAAGCAACAACACTATCCGGAGGAGAAGCACAACGAGTCAAACTTGCAGAAGAACTTTCTAAAAAAGATACAGGGAATACATTTTATATTCTTGACGAACCGACTACGGGATTACATTTTCAGGATATTGAAATGCTTTTAGATGTATTGCAAAAACTAGTTGATAGAGGCAATACTGTTGTTGTTATCGAGCACAATCTAGATGTAATCAAGGTTGCAGATGTTGTATTAGACATGGGGCCTGAAGGTGGAAAGCATGGTGGTCATATTGTTGCATATGGCACACCAGAGGCAGTATGTAAGGTTAAGGAATCGTTTACGGGAGAGTTTTTACGGAAGGAGTTGTAATTCATTTCAAGAAATAAAACTCTTTTGAATTTTTTATCAGCATTCCATAATTTATTTGCAAAGGATAATTTATAATCCCACAGCTTCCTTAGCGTACTTGAATAATTCTTGCAACTCATCCTGATTCTGTGCTTGTGCGTAAATTCTTAATACCGGTTCAGTTCCTGAAGCACGATACATTATCCAGCTTCCTTTGTCAAAATAATATTTATCCCCATCAATATTCTCATAATTCAGAACTTTGAAATTGCCAAATTGATCAAATTTTTTTGTGGAGAGTATATTTTTTACAGTTTGAATTTGTACTTCTGATAATTTTAGATCGAGGCGATCATAGACAAATGATCCAACAATCTGATATACTTCCTGCACTAACTCCATTAATGACTTTCCAGTCTCTGCCATAAATTCAAAAATGGTTAATGCAATCCACACTCCATCTCTTTCCGGAATGTGCCCCTTGATTGCCAGTCCTCCGGATTCTTCTCCTGCAACAAGAACATCTTCCTTAATCATTTTCTCAGCGATGTATTTGAAACCGATTTTTGTGATATCGGTTTGAAGTCCATAATGATCTGCTAGAATTTTTAATTTATTTGTCACTGAAAAACTAACTACAACCTTACCTGTCATTTTTTTATATCCTGCCAGGTAGTGTAATAAAAGCAGAAGTATGTGATGTGAATCTACAATGTTGCCATTGTCATCAAGCATGGCTACTCTGTCTGCATCTCCGTCATGTGCTACACCTGTATACTTTCCGGGATTAGAACTTAGAAATTGCGATATTTCATTTAAGTTTTTTGAAATGGGTTCAGGTGGAGTATTGTTAAAACCCGGATTTTGCTCACAATGAAATAATTTTATATTCGTGAATAATTTTTTCATTGCATTTTGTCCTGCACCAAACATAGCATCGTATGCAATATTTACTTTTTCATTTATTCGCTGAATATTAAAATGAGTTTTAACGTGTGCTAAATAATCATTTTCCAATAGAACAAGATGAATAAGCCCGGAATTGAAATACTCCGAAAATGATTTTTGAATTTCTACCGGATGATCAGGAATTAAATTTTCTACTTCTTCAATTTCAGATGGTATTGTCGGTCCACCGTAAGAAGATTTCAACTTGAATCCATTATAAGAAGGAGGGTTATGACTTGCTGTAATTACAATTCCCAGATCCGCTTTATGTTTTACAACTCCCAATGAAATCATAGGTGTGCTGACAATTCCATCAGAATATAATACAGTAATCCCTTGTTCAGCAAGAACACAGCTTGCTTCTTCCATAAACATTCTTCCTCCGAATCTGCAATCATGACCAATAATAACTTTAGTCATGGATTTACTTTTCATCCATAGTGCAGTTCCATACGCAATTCGTCTTAGATTTTCAAGCGTATAATCTTCTGCAATTATTGCTCTCCATCCGTCTGTTCCAAATTTGATTTTTTTCATTCCATTGAATTTAACGCGAAAATAAAGAAATTTTTTATATTAAAAATAATCATCATATATTCGTGCTCAATAATGAGGAGTTTTGAAGATAATTACAGACAAAAGGGGCTGCGAAGAAAATTAATTGAACACCTAAAAGAGAAAGGGATAAAAAGTCACGCAGTTCTTGATGCAATGTTAAAAATTCCCAGGCATTTGTTTCTTGATAAAGCATTTGAAGAATGGGCTTATAAAGATTTTGCGTTTCCAATAGATTGCGACCAGACAATTTCTCAACCATTTACAGTCGCAAGACAATCAGAGTTAATGGATATCCGACCAAAGGATAAGGTTCTTGAGATAGGTTTAGGATCCGGTTATCAGGCCTGTGTCCTCCATAATTTGGAAGCCAAGGTTTACTCTATAGAGAGACATAAGACCTTGCATGATAAGACCTCACACAGATTAAAAGGATTAGGTTACAGTTCTATTCGAACATTCTACGGTGATGGCTTTCAAGGACTTCCATTACTCGCACCTTTCGATAAAATTCTAATTACAGCGGCCTGCGATGAAATACCAGAAATTCTGATTTCTCAACTAAAAGAAGACGGATTTATTATATTTCCCTACGGAAAAACGAATGATTCACAGATTATGACAAAGATCACCAAGCTAAAAAATGGAGTTCTCAAGACAGAAGAATTTGGGCTTTTCCGGTTTGTTCCAATGCTCAAAGGTAAAGTTTGATCATATCCTATAAATCCTGTCATTCAACCCTTATCTTCGCGGACAAATTTGAAGTATGTTTTTCCAACTTTCTGAAGAACACCAGGCCGTAAGACAGGCAGCCCGTGATTTTGCTCAACAGGAATTGTTACCCGGAGTTATTGAACGTGATACCACGATGAAATTTCCCAAAGAACAGGTTCGCAAAATGGGCGAAATGGGTTTCATGGGTATGATGGTTTCCCCAGAGTATGGCGGTGGAGGCATGGACACAATTTCCTATGTATTGGCAATGGAAGAAATTTCCAAAATAGACAACAGTTGCTCTGTAATCATGTCAGTGAATAATTCACTGGTCTGTTGGGGGCTGGAAAAAATGGGAACCGAAGAACAAAGAAAAAAATATTTGCCTAAGTTAACTTCAGGGGAGTGGATAGGAGCTTTTTGTCTTTCCGAACCTGAAGCCGGGTCAGATGCAACCAAGCAAAAAACGCTGGCTATTGATAAAGGAGATCATTATGTATTAAATGGTACGAAAAACTGGATCACAAATGGTGGCTCATCTAGTGTTCACCTTGTTATGGCACAGACTGATCCGGAATTAGGTCCTAAAGGTATCTGTACTTTTATTGTTGAAACTTCTTGGCCGGGTGTAGTTATTGGGGCTAAGGAAGATAAGTTGGGAATCAGATCTTCAGATACGCATACGATATTATACAATGACGTTATCGTTCCAAAAGAAAACCTTCTTGGACCGGCAGGTGACGGATTTAAGTTTGCGATGCGAACACTTATGGGAGGTAGAATTGGAATTGCTTCCCAAGCACTTGGAATCGCTTCCGGTGCTTTGGATCTTGCTACCCATTATGCCAAAGAGAGGAAAACTTTTGGAAAAGCTATAATTGAGCATCAGGCAATAGGGTTTAAACTTGCAGATATGGCAACGGAGGTTGAAGCTGCCAGATTGATGGTTCATCGTGCTGCATATTTAAAAGATCAAAATCTTGATTTTGGTGTTGCTGCGAGTATGGCTAAATTATTTGCTTCAGATGTTGCAATGAGGCAAACAGTCGAAGCTGTTCAAATACATGGAGGTTATGGATTTGTTAAAGAGTATCATGTTGAAAGATTAATGCGTGATGCGAAGATTACTCAGATATATGAGGGAACTTCTGAAGTACAAAGGATGGTTATATCAAGAGCTATTCTACAAGGTCAATTGTATCAACCTATGTGGAAGTAAGCTGTTTGTAATATATGATTGAACAAGCATTTCGTATTGGCAGCTTTGCCAATATTCCTGTTAGAATTCATTGGAGTTTTTTCTTACTAATATTTTATATTATTGGATCCGGTCTTTATGACAAGATGGATTGGCCTTCTATAATATTATTAGTCGCTTTTACTCTTTGTCTCTTTATCTGCGTTGTATTGCACGAATTTGGTCACGCGCTTACTGCAAAAAAATTTGGTGTTAAAACTGCAGATATTATTCTATTACCCATTGGTGGTGTAGCCAGATTAATGAACCTTCCTCAAAAACCATCCCATGAATTATGGATAGCGATTATGGGACCAGTAGTTAATCTGATTATTGCAGCTATTATTTTTGTTGGATTGTTTATTACTTATGGAGCAGAAATGATTCATCTTTTTGTAGTAGAGTTAAGTCCCAGATTAAGTGTCGGCGAATTTTTTGCGATGCTTCTTCAGGCAAATATTCTGCTCATGGTCTTCAACTTAGTACCGGCTTTTCCAATGGATGGCGGACGTGTT
Organism: Saprospiraceae bacterium; assembly: GCA_013140975.1. Lineage (GTDB taxonomy): Bacteria > Bacteroidota > Bacteroidia > Chitinophagales > Saprospiraceae > Vicinibacter. The sequence goes on along the minus strand of JABFRV010000118.1, from coordinate 240 downwards.
TTACGCGCTTTGTTAGCCATGAAAACTTCACGTCTTTCTGCTACACTTTGGGCAAGCAGAATTGGTCAATTGGCGAGTATTGGATTTGTAATTGTTGGTTTTTATTTTGAAGCCTGGACATTAATGCTTATCGGTGTTTTTATTTTCTTTGGTGCTTCACAGGAATATCAATTTGTAAAAAGAGATACCAAGTATAAAGATAAATTTATTAAAGATTATTATAGAAGATTAATTAATCAC
>JABFRV010000046.1 GCA_013140975.1 Saprospiraceae bacterium | reverse complement strand
AGTGGTTTGGTTTGGTTTGGTTTGGTTTGGTTTGGTTTGGTTTGGTAATTTCATAGATTAAATATTTAATTGAGTTAATTATTCAACGATGTTGATACCAAAGATAACGTAATAAATATTATTTAAGATATACTATTAAGTAATTATTTTTTATATTTCGCTATTATGTGATATATAGACTCAAACTATTAATAAATCTAAAATATCTTCGATTATTAATGTTCAAATAATATCAGTACTTAGATTTTCTATGAAGCTATAGTGTCGAAAAGTCAGTTTTATAGAAGAGGCTTGTTCTTTAAAAAACTACCTGATATAAAGTACGAACACTTAAAATTTCCTTGTATTATACAAGAGTTCTTAATTAAGCGTAATTTGGGAGTCTCAAATTACATACTAATGTTATGATTAACCTTAAATGAAATAGGACTATCCAAAAAATGGACAGTTGGAATAGAACTTGAATATTTTCAGAATACATTGGTTACTGACTATGATTTAAATATTCCTTATGATTTAAATTCCGAAGTGGAAGGAACAGATGGTAAATCTACGAATTCATTTTATCATTCGTTACCAACTTTACAGGGTAATGTTGGAACAAATTTAACCGTTGTCAGATCTAAAAATGACCCAATAACTCACAATGAAAATATTCATGTCAATCTTGAAACAGAACTAAAAAGTAAATTTATTTCTACGCCGATTGATTTAAGATATTATCTAAATGATTTTAATAAGGGATTATCCTTTGGATTGTTGTTATCTCCTTCAATAGAGTTTAATAAAACCATTGAAGCCCGGGCAGCGCATTCTTTTCATACTTATGTAAAGGAAAAATCATTAAATCTAACTGTTGAAAAATCCGGTGCATCTTTTCATTTAGGGTATGGATTATTAACCGGTTACAGATTGGGATTGTTTAGAAATTGGATGTTGGATACGAGAGTTGAGTACAGGTTAAATCATTTAAATAGTTATAATATAGGTAGATTCAATTTTGGTATCGGCATTCTGAATCGGTTTTAGATATAAATAGGATAAGTTTGGTTTTTCTACTCCCCTTCTTCTAACTCAAATACTTCCTCAACTTTTTTACAAAAAACTCTGGCTATCTTAATTGCCAAAACTGTTGAAGGAACGTATTTATTTGCTTCAATAGCATTTATTGTTTGGCGACTGACCTTAACTCTTTGCGCTAATTCTTCCTGCGTTATATTGAGTATGGCGCGTTCTATTCTAATTCTGTTTTTCATCAGGATTAATAAGATTGTTTTTGTAAAGAAGATAATGGAAACGTATAATAAAAATTAAAAGCGTTGTAAAAATTCCGTATACAATAACGGTTAGGAAAACGGTTCCATACACAAAAATAAACGCTAGCAAGAGTAGTATGTAATTAATTAGTACAGCCCATTGAAGTGAATTAAGTCGAGTCTCGGCAATAAACTCATCTTCATTTTTTTCACGGGAGAAGCAGATCAGAAGTGCTCCAATGATAAAAATAACACCAACTATTGTCACTGCTATTTCAGATTCGATCCATGTGAAATATTCTGCCTTTCCCAGAAATTTGTCTGAAATGATTGCAAATACTGGCATCTTAAAACCTGTTGACTCAAAATCATTTATTGTAAGAAATACACCGGCAATTAATGAAGGGATGAAAAGTACCCAACCCAAGATTTTCCATCGGTTACTTAGAAGCAATTGATTTATCATTATTTAGTAGTTTAGTTTGTCAATTATTGTCGTTTTTCTATCAGCAAATGATATCCAGAACCTTAGCTCTTTTTTTAGCTTTTAAGTCATAAAACGGCATATCAATTTTAAGTTAAATATTATCGATCTAAAGTTACAAATATTGTAAAATATACTTTACATTTAGAACATTATATTTTACATTATAGCATGTATGCTTTACAAATTAACAATATTTTAACATTAATAATAGCTGAGATCTTTATTATTCGATTATTTACTAATCTTTTCGTAAGTCAAATTGTTACTTTTGCCACTCTATTAAAAAAGAGAATACACACATGAATTATAAGTCAGATGTTGAAGCTATTGACGCCCTTTCACAATCGTATAAAGATCTCAGCAAAGAGGTAGGAAAGATTATTGTTGGGCAAGACGAAGTTATCAAAGCCTCTATTATTTCATTATTTAGTAATGGTCATAGCCTTTTGGTAGGTGTTCCAGGTCTTGCTAAAACTCTATTAATTAATACTCTGGCTAATGTTCTGGATCTGAGTTTTAAAAGAATTCAGTTTACGCCAGACCTTATGCCTTCTGATATAACCGGATCTGAAATTCTTGGAGAGGATAGACATTTTCATTTTAACCGAGGACCTTTGTTTGCAAACATTGTTCTTGCTGATGAGATCAACAGGACTCCCCCAAAGACACAGGCAGCTCTTTTAGAGTCTATGCAGGAAAGGCATATTACTGTTTCCGGACATAAACATGATTTACCAAACCCATTTTTTGTATTGGCAACACAGAACCCAATTGAGCAGGAAGGAACGTATCCACTACCTGAAGCACAGTTGGACAGATTTATGTTTAATATATTTCTTACTTATCCTACTTACCAGCAGGAGTTGGATGTAGTTAGACAGACAACAGTAGATCGTGATGTTACTTTAAATCCTGTCCTAAATGCAGCTCAGATCCTGGCATTTCAAAAAGTGGTTAGAAAAATACCTGTTTCCGACAATGTTCTAGAGTATGCAGTTAATCTGTCTTCAAGAACGCGACCAGGTACAGAAAAAGCGACAAAAGAGGTAGCGAACTACGTTTCCTGGGGAGCAGGCCCGCGAGCTTCTCAGAATCTTGTTCTTGGAGCAAAATGTCATGCTGCAATACATGGTAAGTACAGCCCTGATATTGAGGATATTAGAGCGATTGCAACCCTTGTTCTCAGGCATCGAATCGTCATGAACTATAAGGCAGAAGCTGATGGTCTGAGTGTAGAAAAACTTGTTTCCACCCTTCTTTAAAAAAATACAGACTATTCTACTGTTATTTAGGGTATTATCGTATCTTTGCAACCCAATTTTAAGGTCTTAGCCATGAAAAAAGATATCCATCCATCTAATTACCGTTTTGTTGTATTCAAGGACTTTTCGTGCAACGAAGCTTTCTTGACCAAATCCTGCTCTCCTACTAAGGAGACTATTAAGTGGGAAGATGGAAATGAGTATCCATTAATTCGTCTTGAAATTAGCTCTAAATCTCACCCATTCTTTACTGGTAAAATGAAGTTTGTTGATACAGCAGGTCGTATTGATAAATTCAACAAGAAATTTGCGAAACCAGCAAAGAGCGAATAACTTCTCAGTTTTATTTATTTTCTTACTCTGGATTAAGCTTACTTTTGCTTAAGCTTATGAATATTTTCCAGTGAATTGCATATTACTCGATCAGCAGAACTCATCACGATTGTGGCCTTTGTCCAGAACAAGACCCGTCGCAGGATTGCGCATTGGAATTCTAACTATTGAAGAAAAATGGTCTGTAATACTATCTTGTAAAACATCAAATCTTTGCAATTCACAGTTACAGCAAGTATTTAAGCTGAATATAGAATCAGACAACCTTGTAATCTCCGGATCTATACTTCCTAATGAAAGTACTACTGAAAAGATATTACAATTAGAATCCGGTGAATGTATTCTGGATAAGCAAGATCAATTTGTTGCCGGAAGATTAAATGATTCCGATTGTAATTCACTCTATAATTCCTATTCACAACAAACACTTACAGAAAGTCTAAAAAAATTTAAGTGCTCTACCATTGATTCAGTTCAAAGGTTGGAATACCCATGGCAAATTTTTCAATGGAATGGCGACGAAATTATAAAAGATTATAAATTAATTACACAAGGAAGAACTTCGCAAAAAATTGATTCAACAAACTCTATCATTGGTGAAAATATTTTTGTAGAAGAAGGCGCTGTTATTCAATGTAGTATTTTAAATAGTTCAACTGGTCCTATATATATTGGTAAATCCGCTGAAGTAATGGAAGGCTCAATTATTAGAGGTCCATTTGCTTTATGTGATCATGCCAGCACAAAATTAGGAACCAAAATATACGGACCAACTACAATTGGTCCTAATTGCAAAGTCGGAGGTGAAGTTAATAATTCGGTATTTCAATCCAATTCCAACAAAGCCCATGATGGGTTTATTGGCAATTCAGTGATTGGAGAATGGTGTAATATTGGAGCTGATTCCAATAATTCCAATTTAAAAAATACCTACACAGAAGTTAAACTTTGGAATTACGAAACCAATAGCTTTTTGCGCACAGGAAGTATTTTTTGTGGCTTGGTTATGGGTGATCATGCGAAGTGCGGAATTAATACAATGTTTAATACTGGAACTGTTGTTGGAGTTGGAGCCAATATTTTCGGTTCCGGATTTCCTAGGCAATTCATTCCTGACTTTGCCTGGGGAGGTGCAAGTGGCTTTAAAACGTTTACGTTTAAAGAGTTTTTGGAAACGGCAAAAGCAGTTATGAACCGCAGAAAAAAAGAGCTCTCATCAGAGGAAGTATTATTACTCGAAAATATTTTTATAAAAACGAAAGAATATCGAACGTGGGAAGACTAATTGGAAAATGAGTTAAGTCAGAAAATTACGAGATACGTTTCAATTCTTATCAAATTATAATTCACTCACTTCGGCACTCAATAACTTAAAACAGCAAGGCAGAAAATTAAAAATTCACTTGTGCCTGTAATCTTAAGAGGTTTCCTTTTTGACTATTATTTTTTAAAGTAAAATCTTCAAATCTTCTATTGGAGATGGTATACATTGCTGTTAATTCAAATGATGGAATGGGTTGCCATTCAAGTCCGATCTCCAACTCTTCCACATTATAAGATCTTGCATCCCTCTCGAGTTTTTTTCCACCATCAAAATATTGATAGCGTAAAAACGGATAGAATAATTGACTTTTATAATTTGTTTTGTAACTTAACGTAACATATCCACCTTTTAGGTTTTGAACTTCTATAGAATCATTTGCTTTATTAAATTCGGGCGATTTTCCAATATTGTATTCAGCCTGAATTCCAAATGGCTTAGGATAAAGAACTAAAGATGCTGCAACTCGTTGATCGATATAGGTTAAATCTTTACGAACTTTAACACCCGTGCTTAACTGATCTGTTCCGATTTTATAATCTCCCGTATAGGCTTGCAATGAAGGTTCAATTATCTGGCCTTTCCATTCTATTGGATAGGTTAATCTTGCCACTACATGTAAATCATCATTGACTTCAGGTCTGTTAGCCGCCTGTCCATTATAAATACCAATTCCAAAAATTCCATAATCACCACTACCTTTTAATCCTTCTTTAATTACAGAGGAAAACAAATGTCTTTTACTTTTTGGCGCCCAATAAAAGAAAACTCCAAGATCACGTTCATTCGGAACAGAACTGTTTAACGCATCATTACGATCCAGAGGAAGTCGATTTTGACTGGATTGCATATTTTCAAATCCATATGGGACTTTACTTTGTCCAATTCGAAAACGATATTCATTATTTTTATCTACTCCAATGTCAAAATACATATCCCGTAATTGACCAAAATGTAATCCTGTAGTGCTTGCAGAACTTGCAAAATCCGGTTGTATATAATAATAAGCTCTCTCACTAATTTGGCCAAAAATAATAACACGAACCCGTCTTAGAAAGAAGCCTCCATTCTCTCCCAAACTTCTATCACATTGCTCGCATTTAAGTTTTGGGTTGGACTCAAACAATCGATTATATCTTACTTGAGAATATCCCCTTATTGATATTTTTTCATACCAAGTTGGTTTTTTCTCAACAGGAGTTGCAGGTGCGGATGAGATTTGAGCAAAAGCCACAACATTAATCAGTATTGCCACTGAAGCAATTAAATACTTTTTCATTATTTATCAATTCAGCACAAATGTATAGATCCCCTTACGCAATTTTGGTTTTTCAATATTACCTCATTGTTAAGTTTTTGGTCATTTGGTCAATTATTGGAGCCAATTGGTCAAAGGCTGCACATGAATAGAAGAACCCATTTTAATTTTGCCTTAGATTTGGTTACTAAGAGATTAAGAAAGTTTAATGAGATAAATTTTAAGGCGTTTCACAGAAGCGCCTTTTTTTTGCCCTCTGTTAGCTTGATTAAAAACTGTTTTCCAATTTTAGAATTCCAGGATATCCTGAGCAATTATATCTTTAAAAGCCCTCTTTATAAACTTGTCTGAAAGAGAAGAAATCTGATCAAGACTCTGCAAGATGAACGATCTGAACTTCACGATTTACCATTAAAACTAAAGATCGATGTACCGAAAGAGGGACTCGAACCCTCACATGTTTAACCATACTGGATTTTGAGTCCAGCGCGTCTACCATTCCGCCATTTCGGTAGGTCGTGTAGAAGGTGCAAATGTATTAAGATTCTGGAATTTTCCTTAACGTACTTCAGTCCAGAAATTTCTATTTTCTCCAATATACCCTTCCAGCCTATCTCCAATACTAACGGGCCCTACTCCTGCCGGAGTTCCTGTATAAATAATATCTCCTGTTCCTAATCTGAAATAAGTGCTTAGATAAGAAATAATTTTTTCAAAAGAAAAAATCATCTCTGAGGAGTTTCCATTCTGAACTACGGTATTATTCTTCTTAAGTGAGAATGAAATACTTTGAGTATTTAGTTCATTAGGTTCCATCCAATCACCAATTAAAGCAGAATAATCCCATCCCTTTGCGATTTCCCAAGGAAGCCCCTTTTCCTTACATCTTTGTTGAATATCCCTGGCTGTAAAATCAATTCCTAATCCTATATGACTCACGTATTCCATTGCTTTCTTTTCTTCAATTGCTTTTCCGGGCTTGGCAATCTTCAAAAGGAGCTCTACTTCATAATGTACATCCTTTGAAAATGATGGATAATAGAAGGGTTTGTTATCGCGTAGAATAGCACCTGCCGGCTTACAAAAAACAACAGGTTCCGAAGGAACAGGATTGTTTAATTCCTTGGCATGATCAATGTAATTGCGTCCTATACAAAAAATTGTCATAGTTAGATGGTTTATGGTATGGTGACTAATTCTTTATTCAAATTATGTTTCGATAAATTACATCTTAAATAACTAAGTATTAGTTGGAATTTTTTCTAGTTGAAAGTGCTTTTCGTTAAGTCAAAAATGTAATTGTTTCTAATGCTATTAAATGAATTAAACAAATTTCACAATTACTATTCTTTAATATTTATTATTTACCAATTAATATTTGCATCATCCAAGTCCTGTTAACGCTCTTACTTCATTCAATGTCTGAGATGCTCGTTCGCGAATTGCTGCAGACGATTGTTTAATTTTATTTTTTACTTCTTTTGTGTCTTGTATGATTTCAGATTTATTTTTTTGAATGGGTTCAACCAATTCTATAATTGCATCTGCAACTGCGTCTTTAAATTTTCCGTATTGAAGCGTTCCATCTCTATATTCGTTAAGAAGTGAATTGTAATTTTCATTCTTATTGCAAGCCTTAAGAATCATAAAAAGATTCTCAACACCTGGACTCATGGTTTCTGTTTTTTCACCGGTGTCAGTAACTGCTGATCGAATTTGTTTCCGAATCTGATCAACAGGAGCAAAAATATTGATATTGTGTTTGTCACCCATGCTTGCGCTCATCTTCTTCGCCGGATCTGCAGTAGACATGATCTTAGGAGTCTCCGTGTACATTGCTTCCGGAGCTATAAAATATTCTTTACCGACGCTGGAATTAAACTTTTGTGCGATGTTTCGAGTCAGTTCCAAATGTTGATCCTGGTCTTTTCCAACAGGAACAAAATCCGCTTTATAAATGAGGATATCGGCAGCTTGTAAAACAGGATAAGTAAATAATCCTGAAGAAATAAATACATCTTTACTTTTGTCTTTGATTTGCTCTGATTTGTCTTTGAACTGTGTCATTCTGCTTAGTTCTCCATAAGAGCACATGCAACCTAAAATCCAACCCAGCTCTGTATGTTCTGGAACCTTTGATTGAATAAAAAGATTTTCATACTTTATTCCGCAAGCGAGTAGATTGTAAATCAGTTCCCACACATTTTCTTTTAGTTTGACAGGATTATAAGGCATTGTAATCGCATGATAATCTACTACGCAATAAATACTGTTATAAGTCTCCTGCAACTTAACCCAATTTTCAACGGCTCCAAAGTATCTTCCGATATGAAGATTGCCCGTGGGCTGAATACCGGAAAGAATTCTCTTCTTTTCCATTTATTTATGTGCTATACATGATATTTCAACATTGACACCTTTGGGTAATGCTGTCACTTCTACGAGTTCTCTTGCAGGTGCATTGTCATTTGCAAAATAAGTGGTGTATACTGCATTGATTGCAGAAAACTGACCTATATCTTTTACAAAAACACTGCATTTCACAACATTTGAAAAATTCATATCAGCTGCAATAAGAATCGCTTTTATACTATCAAGAACCCGATGTGTTTCCAAAGCAATATCAGATGTTAAGAGTTCTCCACTTTTAGGGTCCAATGCTATCTGCCCAGATACATACAAAGTATTATCAACCTGAACAGCTTGACTATAGGGTCCAATTGGTGCAGGTGCGTCTTTGGTAAAAATAATTTTTCGCATAATTATGAAAATTTATTTGGAATAAAAAAAAGCCCCGAATTAAGGAGCTTTGTTTATTATAGAAGAGTTTTTTATTCTTGAATGTTACGCTTCAGCTGTTTTTGCTTCACCGCCTTTAATTAACACATGTCCTTTGTAATACATGTCTCCCTCATGCCAATATGCATGGTGCATTATATGCATTGCTCCTGTAGTTTTACAAAGTCCCAATTGAGGAGTTTCCGCTTTGTAATGCGTTCTTCTTTTTCTTTTACGCGATTTTGAATGTCGCCATTTAGGATTAGGCATATATTTTGTTTTTTATTTTAAGTTTAGCCTCCTTAGTTCATCCCATAAAGGATTGCTTTCCGGATTGTTTTCCTCTTTTTGAATTCGTTGAAGCACTTCTTGATTGCAAGGAGGATTTTTCATTGATGAACAATCTATTTCCTTAACAATTGGAATACTTAGGCAGGAATATTCATAAAGCACATCAGCAATAAGCCATTCTGAAGCGTCCGGTTGAATAAAAAACAGATCCGGGTCATCAGATTCGCCTTCTGATCTTTTGAGGACGAATTGATAGTTAGCCTTAAGCTCAAGCTCTATTTCTGACAAGCATCTATCACATCCGGTACGCATTGAGCCTTGAATCTGAAGTTCAACACTCATCAGCGAACCTTGTTTATCTGCTTGAATAATCGCCTGAATTTCAGCATCTTGGATTGGACTTTCATTAAATCGTTTAAAAAAGTCATTTCCAAGCTTAAATTCGTACTCATGAAGCCCATCCAACATTCCTTTGAAGGGGATGGAGTATTGCTTTAGATAATCCATATTAAATGAACGTTTCCAAATTTTGGACCGCAAAGATAGCGCTAATTACGGAATGATGTACAGAATCTTATAAAAATCTTATCTTTACGGAAATTTTTAAAATCATGGGTAGAGGCGACAAAAGAACAGCTAAGGGGAAAAGGACAATAGGTTCTAACGGTAATTCAAGACCAAAAAAAGGGAAAAAGTCTGTTTCAAAGGCCAAATCCTAGAAAACTAGCATTTTTCTATTACTTTTAGCCCGGAACCCGATACTTCCGGCTCCAATTTTTCATGGTAAAAAAAGATCAGAACAAGGCTTCATTTAAATTTTCTGACCTACCGGGCTTTCTCAAAAGCAGGTTATTTCTCTATAATCTTATACGACTTGGTCTTTTCCTAATTTTAATATGGGTTCTTCATAGTCTATTATTAAACCTTTATACAAATCATGGTCAAAAGGTTAAAATGGCTAATTATATTGGACTTCCTCTATCTAAGGTAAAGCTTATGGCTGCCGCCAAAGATTACGAAATCGTAATTACCGATTCTGTACATCTCATTGGAAAACCCGGTGGATATGTATTGAATCAAATTCCAAAGACAAATTCTCTTGTAAAACGGGGTAGAAAAATTTATCTCGTAATTAGCCGCTATAAAGCTGATGAGATAATTTCGGATAATCTACCTGTTCTTTATGGTGAAAAATATGAATTCAAAATTAAAGAATTTGAAAGTCAATTTCAACTTAAATTAAAAATTGTTGCTAATAAATATGATCCGGGACCTTCTGGTCATATTCTTGAAGCAAGATATAAAGGCGAACTCATCGCTGACGAAAATTCCCGAAAACTTGGAATTGTATTATCCAAAGGGGATACCATTGAAGTTATTCTTTCCGTTAGCCATGGTGGTGAAATTGATATTCCAAATCTTCGTTGTAAAACTCTCGCAGAAGCTAAATTTGAAATAGAAGCTTCAGGTATTAAAGTGGGAAATATCACACAAGATGGTAACATCGAAAATCTGGATGATGCATATATCATTAGTCAAAAACCAACATACGAGAAATCGAAAAAATTAAAAATGGAATCCACAATCGATGTTACGATAAGTCAAACTTACCCTGATGATTGTGACCCAAGATAAAATAAATATATGATTGATATTACGGTTCAGGAACTCAAAGAAAAATTTGATAAGAAAGAAAAATTTATTCTCATTGATGTGAGAGAACAATTTGAACATTCGGAGTTTAACATAGGTGGCGTATTGGCAAGTCTTCAGACTTCTTTGACTTATAAAATTGCTGAATTGGAAGATCAAAAAGACAGTGAAATTATTGTCTATTGCAGATCAGGAAACCGTTCCGGTATGGCGAAACAGATGTTCACCCAGGCCGGTTTTAAGAATGTAAGAAACCTACTTGGTGGAATGTTGCAATGGCAATCAGTGTATCCACAATAGATTAACGGATTTTTTTAATTATTTTACAATATTCTTCGTTGTTGAAAATAAAAATGAAATTGAAAAACACTGTCTGTCTTGTAATTTCATTTTTCTTTTTTATAAAATTAAATAGTCAATATGTTGAGTATAGAACTCAGATTGACGGTGAATATGTAACTTTACTTATCATGGACGGCGATACCATGATTATGACCGAATTGGAAAAAATATCTGTAAAGGCACCAAAAGAATTTGAATATACAGATGAAAAAGAAAAATACTTGCGCTATAAAAAATGGGCCGCGATTGTTTATCCTTATGCGGTTCAGGGCGTTAGACTTTATAAGCAAATAGAAGAAGAAACAAAAGGTCAAAGCAAGCGTGAGAGAAGAAGATTTGTAAGATCCATTGAAAAAAGATTAGAAGATGAATTTGAAAAACCTTTGAAAAATCTCAGTCGCACGCAAGGCCTTCTTCTTACAAAAATGATGGAAAGAAATCTTGGAAAACCGTTTTTCACTATTATCAAAGAATTAAAAGGTGGCTTTACCGCTTCTTATTTTAATGAATTCAGCAAGTTTTATGGATATGATCTCAAAGATGGTTATAGAGTTGGAGCGGATCCTATTATGGATGCTGTATTAGAAGACTTTGATCTAAATAAGGATCTTGAACAATGGCAAAAATAAATTCATCTGTAGCCTGGAAAAGCCCTTCCAATATTGCAATTGTGAAGTATTGGGGTAAGAAAGAAACTCAGATTCCTATGAACCCCTCTCTTTCCTTTACGCTTCAAAACTGTTGTACTGAAACAAAAATAGAATACTCAGAAGGGGATGGAAAAATTCAATTCTTATATGATGGTAAAGAACGACCTGATTTTCTTCCTAAAATTGAAAAATTTTTTGAGTTAATACAATTACCATTCCTTAAAGAATTAGACCTGCGAATTCATTCCAAAAATAATTTTCCTCATTCAGCAGGTATAGCATCCTCAGCTTCATCGATGAGTGCATTAAGTTTATGCATTACAGAAATTGAACAAAAGCATTACAATCCTTCCATAAATTTTTTACAAGCAGCATCTCTAAGATCTCGTTTGGGAAGTGGTTCAGCAAGTAGATCTGTTTACAATACAGCTTCTTTGTGGGGTAAAACTTTAGAGTCAGAAGATAGCTCGGATAATTATGCTATTGATTGGTCAAAGAATATACACTCTGAATTTATGGATGTACAAGACTGGATTTTTTTAGTCAATCAAAAAGAAAAATCTGTCTCTTCTACGGATGGTCATGACCTAATGCATAATCATCCTTATAAAATGCAACGTATAGAACAAGCAATAAATAATATTTCTTATGTAATAAAAGCATTAAAAAATGGAGATTGGGAATCATTTATTTCCGTTTGTGAAGAAGAAGCTTTAAGTCTTCATGCATTAATGATGAGTAGCCGTCCCGGGTACTTGTTATTAGAACCAGATTCCGTTCGATTGGTACATTCTATTCAAAAATTCAGAAATGAAACAAAATTGCCTGTTTGCTTTACAATAGATGCCGGACCAAATATTCATTTGCTTTTTCCGAAAAAAATTGAAGAGCAAGTTAATGCTTGGATTCAATTGGTTTTTCCGGAGTATATTTCTGGTAATAATATTATAAAAGATTGTATGGGTAAAGGACCGGAAAAAATATGACTAGAATCATAATAGTTGTTCTCCTATTAGGAGTACTAAATGTTTCTGCACAACAAAGAAAAGGAGTTAGCAATAAGAAGTATGCTCTTATGCTAAATAGCTTGTTGAAAAGAAATGTTCCTGAAATATATGTAGCTCAACTCTATGAATCATTAGACTCATGTACAATTTTAGACACACGAGAAAGGGCAGAATTTAATATCAGTCATATTCCAAATGCAATTTATGTTGGTTATGATTCTTTCAACATCGATTCAATAAAATCAATACCTAAAAATAAAAAAATAGTTTGTTATTGCTCTGTTGGATATCGAAGCGAAAAAGTGACAAAACAACTTATCAAAGCCGGTTATACTTCTGTATCTAATTTATATGGAAGTATTTTTGAATGGGTGAATCGTGAATATCCTGTTGTAAATAATCGGAATGAAACTATTATGCTGGTTCACGGATATTCTAAATACTGGAGTAAGTATATTAAGAATCAGAGGATGGTTATTGTGTATTAAGTTTGTTTTGGGTAATTCCTCTTTGTTTAATATCATACACAACCAAAACACAGATCATTGTCCAGAACGGAATCGCTGCTTTATCCATGTCCAGAAAATTATTAAGGAAGCCATGCGTTAGATATGAAATTAATCCGCATCCAACAGATGATATTATAATTTTATCCATCTTTTCAGTTGCATTGTAGTAGGTATTAAAAGAGTAATAAATACAGAAAAACATGATTGCAATAAATAATAGTCCCCCTAACAATCCTTGCTCCGAAAGAGGACCTAAATATTCCGAATGAGAGTTACCAACATCTCCGGAATTGGTACTTATTTCTGTATAATTGCCCGACAATTGAAAGGGTGCATATTCTGTCATATAAGTTCCAGGTCCGAATCCAAAAATTGGCTTGGCTTTCCACATATCAATGGCACAAGCCCAGCGATTGATTCTTTCTAAATTGGACGCATCAGAACTAATATTAGAGATAGATTCTACATTCTCAACCAGATCATCTGAACTGGCTATTTTATTCGTTTCAAGGTTACGAATAACTGATTCTATATTAAAAAGTAGGGCCAGTATTCCTACAATAGCAAAAGTCATTAAAGCTTTAAAGGGAAACCTCAAGCGCAACGCAATATACATCAGCATGGATGGTATTACACTTAACCATGCAGCCCTTGAATAAGTTACAATAAGGCAAATTGTAAGGATCGTAAAAATTAAAATAAATCCTAACTGCTTAACGGCCTTGCCTCTGTTATAAGAAACCAATCCTAAATTTATTGGAATACACATTGCAATCACGGCTCCTAATACTGCGTGACTCTTAAAAAATGGTTGCATTGTCCATTGTGAAGGTTTATCTTCAAATCCATATGTCATAAGATGAATAATGTTATATGAACATACGATCACCATTGCAACTATAATCAATGTATAAAAAGTAATAATTTTTTTCCGATCAATAAAATAATAGTAGGTAAGAAAATATCCGGGAACAATAAACCAAAACTTAGAAATGAAAAATTTTATTGAAACTAATTTGTCTACACTTGTAACAGAAGTTACTAACATCCATCCTAAGTATAAATATATTAATATCGAAAATGGATGAGAAAAGATTTCTTTAGACATTTCCTTTTTCAAAACGAGTTGGCTTGCAAATAAAACTATTAATAGTACGAATAGCGGTTCCGTTGGCAATGCCAAACTTAATTTACCAAGATCAACATCCCAGGGGTTAATAGATAGGGGTGTTAAGAAGGCAATACTAAACCAAATAAAATCAGGTTTTATTACGGCGAAACTGGAATAAAAAAAGATTGGAATTGCAATAAGATATATGAGCTTATCGCTATAAAAGCAATAAAAAATAAAGAATGAAATCAATACACATAAAGTGATTACAAGTCGATTCCCGTTTTTACTTAATTCAAATGAATTCAATCCTGAAGCATACTTTTAATTGCAGGCCACTTTCTATTGATTAGAATCGCCGCAATAGCGAAGAAAATTGATGAAAAGGTTGAAACTAAAACAAATAACCATCTTACCGGTGATGTCTTTTGTTCAGCAGGGATGGCTTTATCAACTACAAACTTCTGCGTAAACTCAACTTCAATATCTGCTTTTGCCTGAACCATAAACTTCTTTATATGCATAAGATTACCGACTTCGGCTTCATATACTCTCTCTATATAATCAAAAGTTTCACCTCTCGAGATATTAACATCGACAAGTTTCTTAATTTGTTGACCATCTTGTCCTTTAGCATGGGAAAACGCTTCAATCAAATATCCCCTTTGGAATTGACTCATAACTCCATTTTCTGTTAATGAATCCATTATCATTTTAAGTGAGTCAACTACAATCTTTTGTGTGTGATAATTTTTCGTCAGGTTGTCCAATAATGCTGTCATTCTTGCTCTGGATAATTCAAATTTTACAGAGTCATAAAAGGTCGTAATTGAATTCGCAATATTCGACGCCATAATCGGATCCTTGTCTATAACATTTATCTCTATGGAATTATACTTATTCCTTTTAGACGACATATTGTCTCTCAAAGTATTCAAAACTCTTGTATATGCAAAGTTTTCAGAACTATCAATTTCATAATGATTAAATAAATTAAACTCGGCAATTACCTTATCAAGTAATCTTGTTGAGTTAATAATCTCAAGAGATTGCTCAGATTCACTGGTTTCACCAAATTCAGAAAAAGGACCTTTTCGAATTGCTGTTTCAGTGACTGGCACCTGAGAAGATCTGGCGGGAAACATAGAAGTCGTAGACTTATAGTATACCGGAAGAAGAAAAGAAAGCGCAGCTGAAATGACGGTTGTTGCAATCGCAATCTTAACAAGAGTCTTTCGATTTTGCCAAACTATCCTTATAAGATCAATAAAATTTAGTATTTCCATTGTTGGTTTTCAAATTACTTAAACGTTCACAATTCCTTAAAACTTATTCATTGTCTCAAATATATTTTAGCAATTGGCCTGCAAAAATAATTATTAAAGTTGAATTATGGGACTATTTGTTATCAGTTGATTATACATTTAAATAAATCCTAATGTCATCATAATGCCTATGGCCAGTAGGCAATAATAAATTAATTTTTTAAAGCTGTGTTCAGAAATATTCTTGCTCTTCGATTTACCAATTAGAGCACCTGCCATTGCTGCTATTAAAGAAATTGAGAGTATGATGTAATCCAGATTTACATCCTTTATATTCACCAGATAAATGGGTATTCGTGCAATATCTACCATACATGCGATAACAATACCCGTTGCAATAAAGGTATTTTTATCATTGATAATTTTCTGAATAAACAAGGTCCTCAATGCACCCTGATGTCCCGATAATCCTCCAAAAAAACCGCTTATTATTCCGCCCGGTATCAACCAATTATTTTGCGTATTCTCACTTATTATATTTTTACTATATTCGATAGTTGCAAATACAATAATTAAAAAACCAATTGTTATTTTCAGAATTTCATTGCTTCTATTTAAATACGGAATTTGTATCGGATTAAAGTTATTGTTTGCCCATTGTAAAATAAATGCTCCTAATAATGCTCCTGCTATCGAGCTCAAACCAAATTTTACGATTATATCTATACGCGCTGATTTGTACGTCAATGCCAGCTTAAATAAATTATTGAAAAAATGAACTACACCTGTTAATGCAATCGCAATGGGTAATTCGTAAAAAAATGCAAATACGGGTAATAAAATTGTACCCAAACCAAAGCCACTAAAAAAACTAAGAAATGATGCACTAAAGCTAATAAGAGCAATAGTAATAATTTTAAGAAATTCAATATCTATATCGGGCATAATAATTATATATAAAAAGAATCGCCAATATAACAGACAAAACTATTAATACAACTAACAATATATTGCGTTCTTCATCTTCGGCCTTCTTAACGGCTTCATTGAGCGGTGTAGGTGTTTCTTTATCTACTTCCAGACGATATTCATATCCAGAACTAATTTTGTTAATACTTAATTTCATAAATTCGTTCCCAAGGAAAAAATTATATGTTTTATTATCCAGAATTTTAAAATCAATGAGGAATATGTCATTATTTAAATACAACATTAAGCTACCCGTTTCTTCGCCATGATATAATCCAAGGGTAAAATGCTCCCCGGAAATATCATCCATATCCCATACTTGTTGTCCCACTCAATAAATTCTATGATCGAAGATAAAGATAGTAACTATTTTTAAGCCTAATTTATTTGATATTACATGTTAAAAATTGATTTATCAGGCATGCATGCACTCGTTTGCGGCTCAAGCAAGGGAATCGGTAAAGCGATTGCTATTGTATTGGCCGAAAGTGGTGCATCAGTTACAATGCTTGCCAGAAATGAAGAATTGCTTTTAAACAATTTAAAAATCTTATCGAAAAACAATTCCCAGAATCATGCGATTCTTGTCGCAGATATGAGTAATCCCATTCTCTTAGATCCTGTTATTCAAAAAATTTCTGCTGCTAACAAGGTAAATATTCTAGTTAATAACACGGGTGGCCCTCCTGCCGGCAAGTTGTATAACGCCACTCTTTCAGAATTGGAAGCTGCATTTCATCAACATCTTTCGTGTAACCATTTACTTATGCAAGCAGTGTTGCCTTCTATGAAAGACAATCATTATGGACGAATTATCAATATAATTTCCACATCTGTAAAACAGCCTCTTGATAATCTTGGAGTGAGTAATTCTATACGTGCAGCTGTCGCATCATGGTCCAAAACTCTAGCCAACGAACTGGCAGAATGGAATATTACTGTAAACAATGTTTTACCGGGTGCTACAGAGACAGAAAGGTTATCTACTATCGTTCAAAAAGAAATGCAATTGCATTCAAAAACTGAAGAAGAGGTGAAAAAATCAATGATGAGTCAAATTCCACTGAAACGATTTGGAAAACCGGAAGAACTCGCGTATGCTGTTGCTTTTCTTGCAAGCCCGTTAGCTTCCTATATCAATGGAATCAATCTACCCGTTGATGGTGGAAGAACAAAAAGTTTATAACCAATATATAAATACCCTTTTGCAGAAAATAATTTCTATCAAGATTATTAGTAAACTTCATCGATATTTTCTTTTTATAAATTCTTAACTAAATCTCAACTGCTTACGACTTACCGCTTACCGCTTAATTATTATCGCTTATTGCTCATTTTATTTTCCAGTTTCTCAATCAACCATTTTCTACTTGTAATCTTATCTTCATTATCTAATTGTTGTCGCAAGGTTTTCCAATACTTATATTCCGATAGTTCTGGCCGAACAAGTTTCCTTACATAGCTGAGAAAATTTTTATAATAGGCTGTATGATACCCTATATTCTTCTTTCTTCTCAAAAACAAATCCATAGATTCGACATGATAGTGACAGAGATCTATTTCATCAGTCTCGTAGAAGATCCTGAT
Source organism: Saprospiraceae bacterium (assembly GCA_013140975.1). GTDB lineage: Bacteria > Bacteroidota > Bacteroidia > Chitinophagales > Saprospiraceae > Vicinibacter. The sequence continues at coordinate 45,586 of JABFRV010000046.1, read as the reverse complement.
TCTTTCAAGCCTTGTACTTAATTCTATCATTGGATCACTAAAGCTCAAGTTCGCAAGCAGGCTATTGGCTTTATCATAATTTCTTTGATCGCTTAGAACACGTGCTTTTTCTAATTGATAGAAGGAGTCACGATATTTTTTTTCTACAAATATTTTATATTTATCCAGGAAGTCAAGAACCCATTGATATTCTTTTATCTGTATTCCAATTTCTGCAATGTTTCGAAATGTAAATCGTGAAAGTTTTCCTTGATCTATTAGAAAACCTTGATTCAATCCTCTATTATATAGATTGAATATAATATCATAATATTTGTCGGAACCTTCATTTAATTTTCGAATACAATAATTTAATATATCAATGAACGCGTATCGTCTTTCTTCTTCTTCAAATTTTTCTTCCGACAACTCATATAACTCAAAGCATCGATTAAAATAATGAACATCTAAAGGATTAATAATAGATTGATAATTATAATAATAGAATCCAAGTACCGGAAGATTGAACCATTCATTGGTTTCTATGTATCTCAGCGTTTCTTCAATATAAGGAAAAAGAGTTTCAAGCTTATAGATGGAGTGTATTTGGAGCACCCTGCAACAATGTCGTAACTTTTTAATTGCATAAGAAATTTCAATAGAATCAGAAATTTGCCGAAGGTTAAAATCACCCTGTCGTTTTTTATTTACTAAAAAATCATATTCTTCCAGTCCAAGTGAATATGATCTTTCATAGTAAGTCTCATTTCGTAGCGGTGATTTTTCTTGAAATTTTTTTTGTTCTTCAAGTATCTGTAGAAAAAGTTTGTCCTCTGATTTATGTCGATACAAACGCAGATGAGAAAGGTTAAATGGAGTATCTTCTTTATATTCAATTCCGATAAAATTTTCAATCTGTGTTACCAGGCGACTCATGAGTAATCGCATTTTCACATCTGCATAAGCTTGCTTACCAAACAACTCATTCCAGGCATTTCTCTTTATGGTTTCCTCATCTTGTTTTAAGTCTTTTAGTAATATATCATAAAGCCTTGGTAATTGTGGATCTGTGCAGAAATATTCAGAATTGAGGTATCGACGGAGCTTACTTTGAGTTTTTTTGTCTAAAATACCCAGAATTGAATTAATTTTCATAAGCAGTATTTAAATATTTCATGTACAGATTATTTTATAAGTCATTATTTATCAATATATTATGTATTTTATTGCTCAATAAATACTGTACAAATATAAAAAAATGAACTTGGTAGATCACGTTACTTATAGAATTTTTGTACCGTCTAAAAGGCTCTACACGAAAAAATGATTAAATATCACATACGTCCGTTACTTACTCTACTTCTTCTAAGTATAGTTTCGCAGTCTGGTTGGGCTCAGGATACGGTACGGCTTTTTCTGGATGCCAATAAAACAGGCGACACAATTGTTCTACAGTTAACAGCCAAAGAATTTAAAGATGTTGAATCTTTTGTGATTACGTTTAATTATCCGGATGCTGAATTAAATTATTCAAATACGACTGTGCATCCTCAATTGAATGTTCAATCTGATATTCAAAACAATCAGTTTATCAGCTTTTCCTGGATCAACCCAAATTCCTTCCCATTAACATTACCAGATAACAGTGTTCTTGCAGAATTCAAGTTTTTCATTGAAAAAAGAAAATTTGAAACTTGTTTTGATTTTAATGTAGCTACAAGACCTACCTCATTTTTTGGATTGTTATCAGCTGTGATTCCGGTTCAATTAAATCCAATTTGTAAAAATCTCTTCGGGGGGTTTGTTGAAGGATATCTGCGCATGGATATCAATAATGATTGCATGGTTGATGGCTTTGAACCCGCAATAGGTAATGCACTCATTCGATTTAATGGAAGTAACGGTACCTTTTATACTGTTACAAATGAGGACGGATATTATCAAAGATATTTACCATACAATAACTATACTGTTAACACTATAAATTCTGACTTGCTTCAATCCTGCAATGCGGGAAGTCCAATTGATCTGGCAACCAATAAAACTATTTCCTACTCTTCAGCATCTGCACCGAAACAAAATTGTGCTTTGCTTGAAACAGAATTTATTGCTGCACAAATAGAGTTGTGTGCATCTAATTCAGCATCTATCAGGTATTATAATACTGGAACAATTAACGCCGACAATGCATACATTACTTTGGATCTTGATCCTGTGCTTACTATTGAGGAATCTAGTGTGGCATTTAGTTCGATAGGAACATATACATATAGATTTGAACTTAATACGATTAAGGCACAATCTTCAGGACAGATTAATCTTATTTTAAAATCTGCCTGCAATAATAATCTTAGTGGACGAACAGTTCAAAATATTGCCAGAATATTTCCTAATTCTTATTGTAATCCCGCGAATGAATTCTCAGGTGCAGAAATTACGGTAACTGCAGGTTGCATCGGAAATGAAAATGTTTTTGAAATAAAAAACACAGGAAGCGGTAATATGAAGAAGGAGATTGTATTCAATACCGTTGAAGATGATATTATGCCCAATTTTGGTGGCAAAGTTCTTCTTGATAAAGATGCTGCTCAGATTGTCCGATATCCTGCAAATGGTAAAACAAGAATTATAATCGTAGATACAATTGCAAATCACCCATACAAGATTCGTTCCAGTGCAGCTATTGAAGGTTGTGGAACTCTTCCTAATGGTTCAATAAGTAAGGGTTATATTAATAACTATTCTCAGGGTGATGAAGGTCCTTTTATTTCAAAATTCTCCACAGAAATAGTAAGCTTAGCTAATAATGCTTTACATATTACCAGCCTTCCTGAAGGAGCAGGAACACCACGATTCATTAATAAATCCGATCGCTTACGGTATAATTTTGTTGTAAGAAACATAACAACTTCATTTGTTAATCGCGTTGTTATCAGAAATAAGATACCTGTAACTCTTGATATTACTACTTTGCGATTGGCTCGTAATGACTCTAAATTTACCTGGAGTATTCAGGAAGACAGAGTTTTGGAAGTAGTATTTGAAGGATTAAATCTTGCAGCATATTCGGAAGATAAATTATTATCGCAATTCACATTTTCATATTCTATAGTTCCGCTGAGTGAATCTATTTTTAATACTAAAATCGAAAATTCGGCAGAAATTATTCTTGATTCTAAAGTTATTTATAACTCCAATAAAACATTGCATACAGTTGGTAACTTTATTTTTACGATTATTAAAGAAAACGAGAATGATCCAATAAATGTAAAGGCCTTCCCTAATCCATGTGAAGAAAATCTTAACTTTGACTTGGGAAGTTCTGGAAACTATCTTATTCAATTCTTTAATCAGCAAGGAATTAAGATTAGTGAAGAAAAGACAAATTTGTCATCATTTACTTCAGCAGCACTGGTTAATCAGATTCAAGGGGTGTATTACTGCTTAATTTTTAATGACTCTAAGAAAATTAGTTCTGTGAAAATTATTAAAGCAATAAAGTGATGACAACTTTAAAAATACGAAGTGGTTTTGACCCAGGTGCCAATGTGCAGATAGTGGCATTTGATATTAACCCTGCTCCCCAGCAAAAGTATCCTGACTCCTCAGCCGGCGGCAATAATGTACATCAGATTGTGCAAAACCGATTGAACGCAAGAAGTTCTGCTATCCAGTATCCCTTCTTTTTATCGCTTATCCAAGCTAGCACAATGAATAACTTTGCCGCCGGTTATTTAAAAATCTAAAATTCAAAACAGAATGATAAGAATATTAAAAACTACTCCCGGGTATTCTTGTGAAAAAAAAATGAACCTGATCATTCAAGAAATTGATGTTCTCTGTTAAATTTTTTCATTAAAGTTCCCCACCTCGGGCTTATAAGTTACCTAAATCAAAACTGAAAAGCCCGCATAATTGGATTATAGACAAACTACGAAAAACAAATCCTTATCGTCCTAATTGAAAATTCTGTTCAAGTATTTTGTTTGAATTATGTGGTTTATCCTTGAATTCTAAAGAATTCATATTCTCCGGCAAAGGTCGGAGAATTTTTTTTTATAATCGTTTTTAGTATATAGTCAAAAGCAACAGTTAATTTTTAATTTTAATTAAACCAATACACTGCTTTTGCAACTATCGCTCTGTTCTTGTTTGACAAAAAATGAATATTCGGTTGTATCTCCTGAGCAAATGAATTGTCTGTGTACACAATATAAAGATCGCTAACAGGAGCAAATCTCCACTGAAATCTCGTGTTAATATTAAAATTATTAATCTGTGTATTGTATTGAAAGAATGATGATAGAAATACACTTCGACTAAATGAAATTTCTGCCTTTGGTCCTATCAATATAAATGATGCAGAAGGATATGGTTTGTCTTGATCGATTTTATAATAATCGAATTCCATTGAAATTAAACCAATCGGTTGAATTCGATAACTTACGTTTCCGGAAATATTTGTTATATGTCCTTTAAAAAACTGGCCAATGTTAAGTTCTCCATATGCATTTAAGTTATTGCTTGTGCCTGTAAAAGCTTCCATTGAGAACTGATTGAAGTAATATGGACCTACAGGCAATTCTTGTTCGCCTTCTTCAATGAGTCCGTTGGTTGGATCAAAAGGTTCATAAAGATATGTATATTGAATATTTGATCCTATTCCTATCGACGCTTGACTATTAAATTCAACAGATACAAAAGGGTTAATAAAATAATCTAAATTATTCCATTGCAAGTCTGTGTTTTGTTCAGATGAAATTCCAACATTAATTCGTCTTATTTTTTTAGATTTAGGAGTCCAAAAATAATATTCAGCACCGCTAATTAAAAATCGATAAGCGCTCCTGGGAATAAATCCTGCATCTGCTGTAAAGAAAGAATCCACACTCAAGGTTCCAAATCTTACTGAAAAGTTATTGGGGTTGTAGGAAAGAAACGCTGCATAACTATTTCCACGTTTATTCTTATCCGGTGAAAAAGATCTGTGAAAATAAGTTTCACCAATCCATTGATTGTTTTTGGAAAAAAGATTATACTCAAGTCCGGCTACACTATTATAAGTATTGAATCCTTTTCTTTGTGTTTCATTCAAAGAATTCAAATTATTAAGTTGATTTACGAAAATACCTGCAATGGTAGACCTTCCAAAAATTTTTTGTTGTAATGTTACTACACTAACATTATTTGTAGGGCTCTTTTTTTCTTCACTGAATTTTTTACTGTTGGAAGTTACATTTAATACTCCGAGACGTAGATTATTGTTCAACTTACCACTCAATCTGGCGCCTGCAATAATTGGAACTATATCATTTTGTTTAGTAACAGAATTAAAAACCAAACCAAGTCTTCTACTAAAAAATGGTCTTGATGATGGAAAACCAAATCGTGCAAACAAATCCTGGTTCTCAATAAAAAATTGTCGTTTCTCAGGAAAGAATAATTCGAATCGGCTTACGTTGGCGATCTGATCATCAACCTCAACTTGGGAGAAATCCGGATTCACAGTAAGATCAAGATTTAAGGCAGGGGTTACTGATATTTTTGCATCAAATCCAATGGATCTCGTAAAATTATAATCATCGCTTGTTTTTCTTAAATCAGTATTGCGGATAGAATTCTGTGCAAGTCCAGAAGCAACAAATGGTATTATGGAAATATTTAAACCTGGATTGGGTGGCGGATCCAACCAGATAAGTTTGCCGGCAAAAGACAAAGTCAAAGGATGGTAAACACCCGGAACAGGCGCCCAGGTATTGGTTTCAAAATTTTTAATTTTTGTCCTAACAAAATTTATGCTCCATTCATTCAGTTTAGAATCATTGGACAATTTATATCTAAGCGTTTTAAATGGAATTGCAATTTCAACATCCCAGTAGTCATTATAATTCTTGACTTCGCTTTGCCATTTATTGTCCCAATTCAGATCAAGGTCATTTCCTTCGTTGATACTTCCCTCTCTTTGTACATTGAATGGGCTTACCGAGAATACCAAGCCATTCAATCCATCTCTATAAGCGTCAATTTCAACATTAATCACATCCGTTGTGCCTGGTCCAAAGTCTCGTTTAAGGCTTTGCACAGTATAATCTGTTTGTAATTGATAGCATCTAATTGCTACGTACAGTTTCTTTTCATCGAAACAAAAACGGGCTTCCGTCTGCCATGGACTTGAAGCAGTATCATAAGGAAAGTTCATCCTAAAATTGCTGGCTACCTGAGCCGTTTGCCAATCAGCCTCATCATGAATTCCGTCCAATTTGATTTTGCCATTTGCTTTTCGGATTGAAACATTAGGCTCGTTTTTTTGGCTAATGCCTGTTGAAAGGCACAATAATAAAATCAAGAAACTGAAAATAATGTGCGTTTTGATCTTCATGGCACAAAATTACGAAGCTTTTCGTAATTCTTATAGCAGGATTATCTCTGAGTTTCTTGAATACTGTATCTTCGCCAAAACATTGGACCAGATATTGCGTTTGATCCATACACAAATAAATACATGGGTACTGTTATTATTATCTGCCAACTCATTTTAAGTCTAAGTATACTGGTTATACTTCATGAGTGTGGACACTTTTTTCCTGCCAAATGGTTTAAAACAAAAGTTGAAAAGTTCTATCTATTTTTTGACCCTTATTTTTCATTATTTAAGAAAAAGATTGGTGAAACAGAATATGGAATAGGTTGGTTGCCATTAGGAGGCTACGTTAAGATTGCCGGAATGGTTGACGAAAGTATGGATATTGAACAAATGAAAAAAGATCCGCAACCCTGGGAGTTTCGATCTAAACCGGCCTGGCAGAGATTAATTATTATGTTGGGTGGAATTACAGTTAATTTTATTCTTGGATTTTTTATTTTTTCCATGTTGATTTGGAAAAACGGAATTCCATATTTACCTACTTCAGAAGTGAAATACGGAATTGCAACCGATAGTATAAGTCAATTAATGGGCTTCCGGGATGGAGATGTAATAATTGGTATACAAGGCGAGAAGTTGGAACGATTTGATAAAGGAAAAATTATTAAATCACTAATTCTGGAAAATAAAAATACCATTAATGTCATAAGAAACGGAGTTGAAACGAATGTAGTTGTTGCGCCTGAACATATTGCTTTGCTTACAAAAAGAGAAAATAAGGACTTAACTTTAATTGCTCCCCGACAACCATTATTGATTGATACACTACCTACAAATATGCCCGCATTTATTGGAGGATTAATGAAAGGTGACCGAATTTTTATGGCAAACGATCAGCCCATAAATTTTGCACATGAATTACATAGAATAACACAAAGGGAAGCAAATAAAGAAGTTAAATTTGGAATTATCCGAGGTGTTGACACCTTATATAAAACTATAACTTCTAATGAAAAAGGTGTATTTGGTATAGATTGGCCGAAGTTAAATTTTAGCATTGAAGAGTATAGCTTTTTTCAATCGTTTCCAATGGGAGTTAAGAAAGGAATTGATTTTCTTACCACACAATTAAAAGCATTTGGTAAGATGTTTACCGGTGAGATTAAGGCCAATGATTCATTAGGAGGATTTATTTCCATAGCCGGATTATTTGATAATACATGGAATTGGAATGCCTTTTGGAATACCACAGCTGTGTTGTCTATTATCTTAGCCTTTATGAATTTGCTTCCAATACCGGGTCTTGACGGAGGATACGTCGTCTTTTTACTATGGGAAGTTATTAGTGGTAAAAAAGTCAGTGACAAGTTTATGGAAAAGGCAGTAACTGTTGGGTTTTTCCTTCTAATGGCATTAATGATATATGCAAACGGTCTTGATTTAATTAGGGCCTTTTTTAATTAACATTCGTGCAAAATTACTTTGAGCTATTTGAAATGCCGAAGGCATTTTTTATTGATACGCAATTTCTTCGTAAGAAATTCTATTCATTAAGTCGAGAACAACACCCAGACAATTTACAGAATGAGGATCAGAATAAGAATGAAAATGATTCCAAGATAAATGAGATCAATCTTGCTTATAAAATTCTTTTAGATCCTCTTCAAAGGTTAAAACATATTCTGGAAATAGAAGGTGTATCATCTGTTCTTGAAAAGCCGCTAGAACCATCTTTTTTAATGGAAATGATTGAGCTACATGAGGAAATTCACCTTGCAGTCCAAGCTTGCGATCAAGAAAAAATAAATACACTTCAGAAACAACTCAATGATTACGAACAAATCTTAGAAGTCTCAAAAAAATCATCGATTAGCACATATGATTCAGGTCAATTTGATACAAAAACTTTAGAATCATTGGTAGATTATTTTATTAAGCTCAGGTACATTCGAAGATTAAAAAAAGCCTTGCTAAATGAAGACGAAATGTAATGGCATTCTACTTCCATTTTTGCGCAATCGACATTGCTGTGTATAGCATATTATCTTGCCACAATTCCACATTCCAATCAGAATTTCTTAAGGACGAGTGACTAAGTTTTTGTTTTGCTTCTTCAAGATTCTTTGAATCAACTAAAATATGTGATAATTCTGCTTGTTGTTGATATAAGTGTAAATCTTCAAAAGCTTCTTGTGTACTAATATCTAAAAATGATGGATGGAAATCATTCCTTCTTATTTCATCTACTTTATTATTTTTGACAATTGCTAATATCTTATAAAAATCTGATTGATACTTCTTTTGTTGTGATTCAGATTCTAAGGCATTACTTAATTGTTCCAAAATAACATACTTCAGATTGTCTAATTTTAGTAAACAAGACTCCAAGCAAATATAAACTTCTGATGGCACTGAATCATCATGTGTATCTCGTCTTATTTTTTCATTGTAATGAACAATATCATCTTCCCAGGATCCTCCGGAAATATGAATTTCTCTTACAAGTTCTAAGGGATAATATTGAAGCAAATTATCTATATCAATTTTGAAATTATGTGCCTGGCAATATAGATTATGAAGATCGAGTATCATAAATCCATTAATTGGACTCAATAAGTCATTAAGAAATTCTCCTTGCCGCTTTACATCTTCGACGTTAAATGCGAAAGCAAGATTCTCAATTCCAATCGGGCAATTACTAACATCCTGTATCCTCTTTAATCGATCTTGTCCAATTCGAAGTGCTGTTAAATTCATGGGAATACTTAAAGGTGCTCCTTTATGAAAATCCTCCCCGGTCATAAAACCAAAATGTTCGGTAATATGGTCAAATCTATATTTGTTAGACAGAATTTTTAGATCTTCCAGCCATTTCTTCTGTTCGCTAGAAAACTTCCCTGAGAAAATTGAAAAGAAAACTCCATGTCCAATGAGTCTTTTCTGATTACTATACAGCTTAACTAATTGATCAAACCAATCTGGAACCTGCTCAAGCTTATACAACGCATCGAACGACCATTCGATCGCTTCTAGCTTACTGTTAGCAAGTAAAGGAAGGTTGGCTGAAAGTAATTTATGGTCTAAATTAAGAGCTGTACCGCAGTAAATCATAGAATAATAAAATCACTTATCCCATACCACATGCCGGGCAATCATCCCAATGCTCAGTTGGATGGTCAGGTACGATTGTTTCTTTAGTTTCTTCCTTCGTACAAGAAGTTGTTACACTAAGCACAATGGCTAAAGAAATGCTTAGTAATAAATTTTTAGGAATATCCATATGAATAATATTTTATTGCTTTATAACTAAACGATAAAAGTATATTATTCGTTGGGTAAGATAATAATTTTTTTATACCATAAAAGCATATGGCTTAACTGATCTGTTAAGAAAAATGGATGTATGTTTAATAATTTAAATATGATTATTCTGATTAGCGCCTCGAACTTCTTTTAAGTTTGTTGAAAATACAGGTTTACCTATAGATAGTATATATGTGGCTTAATATCATAAAACACAATACATTGAACGTACTTTGTGTGTTGAAATTTACCTATTATGAAAAACCAAATTGTTTTTTTTCTCGCCTACATGGTTTTAGCATCTTTGTCATCTCAGGACCTAAAACCTATTATAGATCGATCTGAAATGAAGATTGTGGCTGAATTTCCCGGCATAATTACAAGCCAATGTCTAGGATTTGTAAACCCGCCTTCACTTGACTTAAATCTTCTACCTTCTCTAGTAAAAGTTAGAAATCATCACCAATCAAAGAATGATGAAGCATTGCAAAAAATAAAAGCTCTCAATTATATACTTAAAAAACAAAATAATGGTGCTGATGTCAAACTTTCAGAACAGGTTTCGCCTTTGGTGAAAAATCCTGTAGTTGGAGTTGGTCTTAAAGCAAACAAAAATACTGGCGGAACTCCAATGGATAATACTATTTCTATTTCCAATTCAGGATGGGTTGTAAGTGCGGCGAATTCAAGTATAAATTATGTAAAAAATGGTGTCGTTCAATATATACAAAATTTTGAATCATTTCTTAATAATGAATACCCAAATACCTGCGATCCTGTTGTTATTTGGGATCCGGAATTCCAAAAATTTTTTATGTATATTCAACAATGTGGTCTAAAGTCTAACAACAAAATTGCATTGTTATTTTCTAAATCATCTAATCCTAATGACGGATGGTGGTTTTATTCTATTAAGGCTGATCCTTCTGGTGGTTTTTTTGATTATCCTAAAGTAGGTCAATCAACCAAAGAAATTTTCGTAACAGGAAATGTTTATGTAAATAGTAAATATGATCATAGTAATATCTTTCAGATTGATAAATCTTCAGGATACTCAGGACAGACTCTTCGTTATACTACTTGGAACAAAATTTCTTCAAATAATCAGTTTACGCTACTGCCCTTAAATTATGGTTTAAATGCAACTTATGGTCCGGGCACTTATTTGGTATGTACTGAATCCAGTGGAGCATCATATATTGGATTTTATGACTTGACTGACGATTTAGATAAAAATCCTAAACTACTTTATCAGGAGATTCCTACAGCTACTTATGGGCCTGGCTCGGACGCTGATCAAAGAGCATCCGATTGTAAATTAGATGCTGGTGATTGTCGTACACAAAGTGGCTACTATATCAACGAAAGAATTCACTTTGTATGTAATTCAGTAGCTCCTGACAAATGGGGCGCACTTGCATATTTTCAACTGGATGTTAATACTAAAAAATCTTCTCATGATTATTTCGCATCAACAGGTTGGGATTATGCATATCCAAGTATTGCTTTTTATGGTAAAACTAAAACAGATAATGAGTCAATGATTTTCTTCCAAAGAAGTAATGAAGATAATTACCCTGAAAATCGCGTCGTGTACGTTGATGGAAATTTCAATTTCTCTGGAAGTGTTCTTGTGTATAGTTTATGGGAAACAGAGTGTGAGCAATTTGGAGTTACAGTAAATCGTTGGGGAGATTACACAGGTATTACTCGAAATTATAGTTTATCATCTCCTTCGGTATGGGTTGGCGGAGCATTCGGTGATTTCGACGGTTATTGGAATACTTATATTGCTGAAGTCCATGACTCAGGTGAATCATCTGTTAAAGACGGAACAAAAGAAATTGCTAAATCTTCATTGTATCCAAATCCAGCAAATAAAAGATTTAATTTAAAATTCAGTGCTCCTATATCGGGGTCAGCTGTGTTTGAAATTTTTGACAACTATGGTAAACGAATTCATAAAGTCCTTGAAAGTAAAATTAGTCAAGGTGATCATATTTTTGCATTTGAAACATCAACTTTATTAGCTGGTGAATACTTCTTACAAATACAATTCAACAACCAAACTATTATTAATGAAAAATTCATCGTTCTTCCATAAAGTTCTTCCTATCTTTATATTGTTTAGCTCTATGTGTTGCAGCAAAAATAAAATAAAGGATAGCACTGAAAAGAAACCATCAACGGACATGAATAATACTCATTCATCTCATGGCAATAATCAAAGGGAAACCAATCCTACAACTGTAAATAGTAATTCCAATTCTACTATAGAAAAAGATAGTTTAAATATTTATATTCATCCTTCTCCAGATCAGGAAAAGATTGATTCAATTAAGGCGGCAAATGCTAAAGCCAAAAAGAAAAAATAATTATATTATTTATTTACTTGTTCGAATAACAATCGGCTTTGATATGTTAAAGGATTCGTTCATTATCTGTAAGTGATATGAGCCTGAATTTAAATTAGATATATCTAATTTAAAATTTTTGTCTTTACTCATGAAAGAAAATTTTTCAGTATGCACGATTTGACCTTGTTGGTTGATCAAATGTATACTACAATTTTTCATTTCTCCGGATAGTAAACTAATATCAATATAATTAACTGCCGGAACCGGAGAAATAGACCATTCAACCAAAGAAGATTTGCCGGAAACTGATAGAGAATTAACTGTTTTATTGATGTTCCACTCTACTATAGAAAAATGAAGTTTTTCATGATTATCTATTCTTATAAGTAAGTTTGTATCTTCAACGAATACACTTAGTTTAGAATTGCCAAGGGGAATATCTCTTGCTTGCAAAAAAATGCTATCTACGTTTTTAGCGATATTCCTATTGATATAATTCCAGCTTATTTTTTGGCTATTTGGAATTGGCTTAATCAACTCTTCAAGTGAAAATTTCAAAGGAGTATCTCCAACATTAAGATTTTGTTCTTTAGGAGAAAATAATATTAACGGATTGATTAGCCTATGAATCACTTCTATAATTCCTTCTTTGCATACATTACAAAACGGCAGTCCAAGCGCTTGCATCTTGCAACTTTGATGAGGCTTAAACCATTTCGAAGAATTCCCTCCACAACAATGTTGATAAATACCCACTGATCTAAATCCCAACCAATTTTTCCATCTTACTATTGAGCTATCAGTCGTCTGTGTCATATTTGTAGATTCTCTTGCATATTGATCTCCGGCATAATATTCATCAGATAATCCTGCAAAGGAATGTCCGATTTCGTGAACTGAAATTTCATTACTGGATGAATGTAAAGTTGATGTAGCATACGCCCCTCCTGATCCTCCATAGTAAGGTGTATTAACCAAAATGATAACTTGATCATAACTAGGAAAATATTTTGCTAAGCTTGTCGCAATATTTTGTGAATTAAAAGGAACAATTAATCTATGAATTCCAAATGCATCAAATCGTGTATCTAAATATGTTTTAGCTGTACTAATGGGATGTGAACCTAATCCCGGACAGTCTGGAGCAGAATTGTCATGTCTTGCTCCTGAATCTTGCGAAACAACTTTTATTGCATAAACATTGAAGTAATTTTTATACTGATTAAATGGTTCTTGTTGAAATAAATATTGACTGAAAATTTTCGAATCATTAATAAATTTTTGTTGCTGCGTAGCAGTATATCCATCTCCTAAGATTACTATATTAATTCGTTTATCTGGATGGCCATTGTCAACAATTTGTTCGATTCCTATTGCTTGTGCCTGAATATTGAGTTGAAATAAGAATGATATTATTATTGTATAAAGTAGTTTCATTGTATAGGAATTTTATTTAATAATAGAGTTTCCTTATCTTTTCGTTTCTCTGATATCCGTATTTGATCTGGCAACTGGGATAATTGAAATCTTTCGAAAAATTCAATTGAGTCAATTACTATACTTTTGGAAGTCAATCCGGTATCCGTTTGAAATTCAATATGCCTGTATAAAGGATGTTCAGTTTTGAATTGTTCAATTCTCTTTTTATCTTTTAAAAATTCAAAATTCAAATAATTCTCACTATATATCTCATTTTTATTAGTCGTTTTAATCTTTCCTTCTGTAATCTGACTTGATAATAATATAATCGAATTATTTCCCGTCGATTCGTTTTTGTGCATTTTCATAACAAGGAATACGATCATCTCAACATCTTGATTACTCTTAATATTGTCGGAGGAAATATTTTTATAGGAACACGAGTTTAGAATGAATAAACAAATCAACATTCCAAAGTTTAAAATTGAATAACTCCTAAAATAATTTCTAGCTGATATCATCCAAAAATTGTTTCAAAAAAAATCCCCGGCAAATACGCATACCGGGGATAAATCGATTTTTGTAATATGAAAAATAGAATTTTATATTACGGCTTATCTTTATTTAAGTTATCTCCAAAACTATAATTTGTTGGAAGCGGAATAGGTGTATCAACTCCTTTAACGCGGATTACTTTATAATCTTCAAATCCCTTTCTTACAGCTTTAACTTCCCAATCAAATTTGTAATTGCCAGTTCCTTTTCTTAATTCTTTAACTTTTATTCCTTCCAAAGACCTTTCTACTATTGCAAGTCCTTCTGATTCTGCTGATAATGGAGTTATCTGAACTGTCATCGTTGTTGGATTAATTATTAAAGAAAAATCCTCCTGAAACTTTATAAATGCTTCCCCATTTACCAATTGTGCTGTACCTCTATTATACGCTGCCGCTTCCGGGCCTTCTACACATGCATACCAAATCTCTTTATCTTTTTCTTTCGGATGGTCCATTCTAAAATTCTTTATGTTAGAAGTAATAACAGTATTTCCTGCAGCATCTCTCCAAAATCCAGCTGCTATATTAGTATTACTATTCGGTGCCCATAATACTATTGCAGGTGTAGTTACTCCACCTATTGATGCACCTATCAATGAAGCTCCTCTAACACCTCCAAATAAAGAAGTAATTTCTCCTACTCCACCTGACGCAGATGCTAAAACTCCAGCACGGTGAATTTCTTGCCCATTAGACATAAAGTTACACCATAAAGAAAGGTCACTTGACAATCCTGGTGTAGTAAAAATAGTAGATCTCACTCTAAACATAGTATCTGTACCAATTCTGTGATACGACATTACATGATGGTCTACGTTAGTATTGCCACCTGGATCAAACAATGTACTACCAAATGCAATTTCTTTTCTAAGGTTTAATGAATTGTTTAAATATTCATCTGTCCATCTGTTTGTAGTTGAGCTAAAGTATTTTCTCACAGTCGGACCAAAGTCTATATTGAATCTTGAATTTCTAAACCAGATACCAATGTTATTGGTAGATTTATATAATAATGTATCACCTACTTTTCTCCAAAGGCTTGCCCCACTAGCAGGTAAAAGAAACTTACCACCTCCTTTACTTAAAGAAATTTCATTATTTGATGTATCCAGGCTGATGGTTTGAATTTCATTTAAAGGATCTGCGTCTGCATCATTTTTCAAACTTGTTAAGTCAACATTATTTCCTTGAGAAATACTTAGTGCATTGGTTGTTCCATT
Organism: Saprospiraceae bacterium; assembly: GCA_013140975.1. GTDB lineage: Bacteria > Bacteroidota > Bacteroidia > Chitinophagales > Saprospiraceae > Vicinibacter. The sequence continues at coordinate 30,387 of JABFRV010000046.1, read as the reverse complement.
AAAATTAAGAGATTGAATTTCATTCAATGGATTTCCATCAGTATCACCTGCAACAGATCCGGCTTTAAGTGCATAACTTGCTATAGGAACTGCCAGAATTGGCGAATTTCCCATGTTTGTAAAATTAGTTCCTCCAGCAGGATCTAATTCAACTTTTAATTGATATCCAACAACTGCCCAATCAATATTATTACAATTACCATTAGGATTCGTTCCTTGACATACATTCACTGAGAAGATTCCTAAATCAGAAGTTCTGGTATTATGTATTTCAGAATAAACCGGGTTATTAGATGCGTTTAAAACCGATAATCGCAATGCAATATTTGTATTTACGATTGGGGCGTTCGCATTATTTCTTGCTACACCCTGATACTTAAAACTCTGTGCCTGCATAACAGTTACAGCACAGAAGAAAAATAAAATGAAAGAAAATATTTTATTCATTGTGATAAATTTAATTAATTATTTAATTTTTTCGATTGTAAAGATTTTTTGTTCTTTTTGTTTATTAAGAATTGTGAGAATGTACAAGCCATTACATAATTCGTCGAGTTGCAATTGCTGAGAACCAACAGATAAATTATTCTGGCGAATAACTTTTCCTTCTATATTGGTTAGTTGATACGTTAAGTTTTCGTGGATTGGATTATCAATAATTAATACAGAACTTGCTGGATTAGGGTAAACCGACAACCCTTCCAAACTTGTATTTATTACGGCCACAGAAGCTAGATTTGATTGATGAAATCCCTGGGTAACAACCAAACTAGCTGCAGTCTTTGTTTCGGTTATCATCTCTCCCAAAGTCCACTCTAAAGAAAGATTTCCAGCCTTCATTACTGCTCCGCCATTGGCAACAACAGAAGGTGAAATTTTTTGCGCAGAGACACTCACATAGCATAAGGTAAGGAAAATAAATAAATATCTAAGCATAAACTTTAATTGAGATCTAAAAATACGATACTTTATCAAGCAGCGCGAAAGATTATAAAAAAATATTACATGAAGATTAAAGTATATTTATAAATAGCTGACAGTATACTGTTTAGAAATTGCTCAGTTTAAAATTTTATGAGCTTAAAGGACTGTGTTGTATTATCAGGTAGTATAGCCTTAACCCAAAATATTCCGGGTTGTTCCAAACTGAGGTTTATCTGTTGTGAAGTTCCAGTATAAATCCTGTAGCCTTGAGAATCATAAATAAAAATTTCATTTACTAAACCATTCAAAAATAGATGACCATCAGCATGAATTGGATTCGGATATACTTGTAGTGTTTTCTTTGTTGAAGAAGCATTCTTTGTAGAATTTATTATCTCACAGTTGCAATTGAAATATTTTTCTTCATTATAATTCTCTTTTGCAGGTATAGTAGAATAATTATAAGAATTTGGCTTGCCGATGTAGGGAAAAAGATATTTTTCATTATAACAATAAGGGAACTGTTCATTTGTTAAAAATAAACTTCTCTTATCTATTCCAAGAGTTGAGGCCGGAATGGAATTTCCTTTCACAACATTTGCAAGCTCTATATTACCTTTACCTTGAATTACGTAATATCCCAGACTACTACTGGTTATTTCATTTTCGATAATCTGCAAAGAATCAACACAATTGCTGGTAGTTACAATTATTCCATATAGTTCACTTCTATTCTTATAAAAAGTATTCCAGGGTCCGTTTAATCCATGAGAATTATCAATGATTGAATTCTGATTAATATTTCCTTCTATTAGATTCGCAAATGGAAAATTTCCATGAAGAACTATATCACCGGCGCTATTTGTTGGACTAAAAGATTGTGTCCAATACGGATCAATCATATAGTTAAAGGCAACAACGTTTCCGTTGGATCCACTTTGAAATAAAATAGCATGTCTTAGATGCTCTAATATATTATTTTCAACCTTGCATTGACTGCTGGCAAATTGTAAAACTACTCCATAACCTTGTCCGCCACCACCATATGAATGAGAATGATGAAAGTAAGAATTATGGACCTGAATATGTGCACTATAACTAATCGCTAGATGAGCAAAATTCGTTAGATTGCTTTCAACGCCATTTACCCAAGAATTAGCACAATAGTCAAAAGCAATATTGGTTGTTTGGGTTGTTGTCGAATCAATTCTTTTTAAAGAAAGACATTCTATTCCAACTTGCGAACGTATATCAATTTTAGTTACAAAAGGTGAAAGTAACTGCGTATAATTATATCTTAGACTTCCTGATAATATCAGAACATTATCATATATCGAATCTATTTGTAAGATTTGCCCCAGCGACCCTCTCGCCCAACTACTAAACATTATAGCAGAGTCTTTACATTGTAATCTTATCCAATCACCTTTTTTAAATTTTGTAGCGTCTTTAACAATAATACTTTGAAGACCAATATTGGCTTCGGAAACAATTGTACTAGATTCATTGGACAAATTGCCTGTAATCTTAATACAATCCGTCGCTTTTGATTGCAAGTTAAAAAGAAATTGCGTTTCCTTTTTTTCGCCTCGAATCACAATGTTATTTCTATTTATTAAAATGCTTTTCGTAAACAAATACTTTCCCTTAGGAAAAAACAGTATTCTCTTGGCATTTACTTTCTCATTTATAATTCCCTGTACTATTTGATCACAAGCAATGATACCTGTACTGTCAACTCCTCTGTCATAAACATTAATTATTTCATCTTCAACAAACTTCGAAGTCCGCATTCCTGAATTGGACCAATCATTAATAAAGAATTTTTGACAATGCGCTGACTGAATAAGCACCACATTTAAGAAAATAATCCAATTACAAATTTTCATTTCTTAATAAAAAAGTGAAAATAAACTATACTCACGTTACAATGGATATTAATGCCATAAAAACTATAAATAAAATTGATTTATTATTTTCGTCTTTAGAATAAAAGTCCTTATTAATGCTTCTTGAAGTTTCTTATTGAAACATGTTTGCGCATAAGAAATCAATTTCCCAGATACTTGACTTTTGAAATGGTTGGAGATACGGAGTTCGAACCAGTGACCCTCTCGCTTAAATAGGGTGCACTGATCCTGCTGTTCAGTTTATCTTATAACAATAAATTTAGGAGGAAATTGACTCTTGACTCTTAACGCTTGACTCTTGAAAGGAAGTATAGATGCTAAGTACTGAACCAACTGAACAGTTTGCCACTAACTAATAAAATAAGGAAGAAAATTGGCTACTGACTCTTAACTCTTGATTCTTGGCCCAAGAATTGGCTTTTGACTATTGACTATTGAATTGGTGGGAGATACTGGGTTCGAACCAGTGACCCTCTGCTTGTAAGGCAGATGCTCTGAACCAGCTGAGCTAATCTCCCGAGAGTAATTGAATTTTGACTATCTTAAGACACCTCTGTCTTGTTATAAATGCAGCACCGGATCAAATCAATCGGTTATCCGGAAATCTGACATTTTGTAGTTCCCATCACTTTTTTTGAGACCATTATCAGCTATGGGACTGCAAATATAGATTTACCAACTACATATTAATATACACTTTAATTAATTTTCTTATTTTAATGCGTATTTCGTTGATTTACAATTATTTATTAAAGAATCATTCGCAATAAAGAAAGCCTACCATTGTTCTCACTTGGGATTAGAACCGATTGTGCGTCAATTTGTATAGCGTCCCTGATTCTTAGGTTTATTTTCTTAAAGCTGGTGTTCAGAATACTCTTGCGATTGACTTTCCCATCAGCAAGTAGGATATATTCGGAAACAGTGGATTCATTTTTAATTTCGTCATTGAATAAAATCCTTAAAAAAGATCTATTGTTCATTATAAAAAAAGACGAATTTATTCCTTCATCATCCTGGGAAAATTGCTTTTTCCGAAGTATGGTTTCCCAATTTTTAACGCCATCTTCACGGATACAACTCACCAAAACATCATCAAAATAATAGTCTATCCACCGGCTTCCGGCAAAAGCGGGTGTACCATCATTGGCTCCGCCAAAATAAGGTCTTCGCAAGTATTGTTTTACGCTTTCAATAAAAATAACGGCTGAACCGTCTTCTTGAAATTTTACATTGCGCAATTGCAGATTGTTATTTGAATAAATATTGTTATTCTTTCTACCTGTCCATTCTTTAATTTTCTTCTCATCAAATTCTGTAAATCTAATGGGTTCATTTTTGCTGAGATTCTGTATGGCATATCCAATCATTTCTGTTTCTCCTGCTTCCTGACACAATCCGACAAAACATATTTGGTTCGTTGAAGTCCTGTAACTCAATTTGGAAGAAAAAAACTCAAATTCTGATTCAATTACTTTATACATGATTTTTTCTCCTTGAGAATTTGCACCGATAATTTTATGAATATATTTAATTTTGGATTTTATTGGATTGCGTTCAATAGCCTTTAAATACAGTTCTCCTTGATTCGTAACTATGGCTTCTTCTGCGAATCCATTATTGAAATTAAATATTTCTTTAACATTTTTTACATAATAAATTGAATCTTGAAATCTTTCATATACGAAAACATAAGGATTAGACTGAAAATCCCGGAATCCCACGGAAACAAAATTCTTATTTTCGGAAGATTGAAAACTTATGTTCTCATTTGATTGTATGGCTAATGTATCTATTAAATTTCTATGATATTTTTTATTCCCTGCATTGTCAAAAACAGTGTAATAGCATTGAATGATTTTATCAATTCTACACGTATAAATGATTCCAATATTATTATTGTGTTGATAGGCATCCAGGATGTTCCATTTTTTGCCTTCGAGTTGTAATTCTCTTTCTGTGGACCAATTCAGATTGCTGTCTAATTTTTGAAAAATTACCTTAACTGCTTTGTCTCTAATTAAAACTACATCTTTTGCAAGAGGAATTAAATAGTAAGCAAAGTCAGAGCGCAGATCAATCTCCGGTGACAGGATTACCTGCTGTGCCTCTATCTGACTTTTGCTCAGAAGAATGACAAATAAAAGAATTCGTAAAATTTTGGGACGATTCATTGAACGATTATAGATACTTTTGCGCCTAAGTTAAGCAAATATATGAAATCCTCAGCGATTGTTGAGTGCGTCCCAAACTTTAGTGAAGGCAGAGATCTATCGATTATTTCTGCTATTGAAAAGTCAATTACTTCATCAGGGGTCAGTGTATTGAATACCGATCCGGGTAAGTCCACCAACAGAACAGTTATAACATTTGCAGGTCATCCTGATCAGGTAATCGAAGCAGCGTTTCAAGCGATAAAAACTGCGTCTGAGTTAATAAATATGAGAAATCATAAAGGCGAACATCCTCGTATGGGTGCTACAGATGTCTGTCCTATAATTCCTATTCGGGATATTTCTATAGAAGAAGCAATTGAATATTCTAAAAAATTGGCAGAAAGAGTTGGAAAAGAATTAAACATTCCAATTTACCTATATGAGTATTCTGCAACATCTTCCCAAAGAAAAAATCTTGCAGATATTCGTTCCGGTGAATACGAGGGTTTTTCTGAAAAAATTAAACTGCCCGAATGGAAGCCAGATTATGGTCCTCAGGAATTAAATCTTAATTCAGGAGCTACTGTCATTGGGGTGAGAGATTTTTTAATTGCTTACAATGTCAATCTGAATACAAATTCTGTTTCTCTTGCCAATGAAGTCGCATTTGATATCAGAGAAAACGGAAGACCTCAAAGAGATCCTAAAACTAACAAACTATTAAAAGATTCTACCGGAGAAGGTCTTCGCACACCAGGGTCATGTCCATCGGTTAAAGCAATCGGTTGGTACATTGATGAATATCGTTACGCACAGGTATCGATGAATCTTACCAACATGAGTATAACTCCTTTACACACCGCATTTGAAGAATGCAGAAAGTCTGCTGAAAAAAGAGGATTAATTGTAACAGGTTCTGAATTGGTTGGACTTGTTCCCAAAAAAGCCTTGCTTGATGCAGGTTTATATTTTTTACAAAAACAAAAAAGATCTTGTGGTGTCCCGGACTCTGAATTAATTCACATTGCCATTCAATCAATAGGCTTAAATGCAAGTTCTGAATTTATTCCTTCCAAAAGAATTATCGAAGATATGCTTGAAGAAAAAAACAATCCATTAATCAATCTTACACTTGAAAAATTTGCAAATGAAACAGCTTCCGACAGTCCGGCTCCAGGTGGTGGATCTGTTTCTGCATATCTTGCTTCTTTGGGTGCTTCATTAAGCACTATGGTCGCGAATCTCAGTATCCATAAAAAAGGATATGAAGACAGATATGAAGAATTCAATTCTGCCGCAATGAAAGGAATTTCATTGAGTACGCAATTGTTACATCTTGTTGATGAAGATACCAAAGCTTTTAATCTAATTATGGACGCCTTTCGTCTTCCCAAAACATCAGTAGAAGAAAAACGTGCAAGAAAAAAAGCTATTCAGGCTGCGACTATCACAGCAATAGAAGTTCCAATTAAAACCATTGAAACTGCTTTGCAGATTCTGCCCATTACAGAGTTAATGGTCAAACAAGGAAACCCCAATTCAATTAGCGATGCAGGAGTTGGTGCTCTATGTATTGAAGCTGCAGTAAAAGGCGCCGCTCTTAATGTTAAAATAAATGCAGCTACGCTTGATGATGTTGAATTAAAGAAAATGTATTTTGAAAAAGCTGATAAATTTATTGAAGCTTGCATTTTATCTTGCAAAACAATCATCGATGAAGTAAATAGAAATATAATTTAGAATTATAATTGTGGGATTGTGTTTGAATGTTATCAGAATACTTGAATCAAAAATTTATAATTAACTTATTGAATAACTACTTTCCTAGTCAAAAGTATTTGTTTTTCTCTTTTAGAATCTTTTACAAAAAATTAGTCGTTAACACTGCTCTACCTTACCCTTGTTCATGAGAATAGATATTGCAATAAGACAAGTTTAAAAAGGAAAGTAACAAAATCACAAGCTGTCTTTTTCAAGTGAATGACAAGGGATTTATTTGCCTATTACTATTTTATCATAAACTTTCTCTCTACTTTCACTAACTTTGTTACCGATACCTTTAAAACGTGAAAGCAACAGTAGCATTTTTGGCCTTCTTTATTTTTTTCATGCAGCCTTGTCTTTCTCAAGAGACTCAGCGAGGCCTGGTCTGCTGTTGTGGTGTATGGAACCAGTTGGTTTTTCCAAATTTTGATTTTGAAGATGGACCAAGTCCTGCACCTGGAAGTTTTATTGTGTATAGTGCAGGATCAACTTTTGGAGGTTGGACCGTCACACGCGCTACAGTCGATCATGTCGATGCATTGCATGCCGGACTAGGGATGGGCAATCCCAATGGTGCTTCTAATTTTGTTGATTTACATGGAAGTCCGGGATTCGGAGGAATTAGTTATAAACTTACAGGTCTTAAACCCGGTGCTGTCTATCTTTTAAAATTCTGGACTGCCCAAAACGGTGGTAATCACTCATCAACCGGTACGGTAAAAGTCGCAGGTGGAGCCTGGTTAAATGAAAGTTGGCCCGTTACTATCTCTGGAGCCGTAGCCTGGTTTCTCATGGAGTTTAAATTCATGGCTATGGCAGATATGGCTGAACTTGAATTTAGCAGCGTTGGAGATCAAGCTTCTGCCGGTACTTTAATTGATGATATTTCTCTATTTGAATGTCCACCGGATACTGAATTTCCAATAGTTAATAATGAACCCGCCGATGAAGAATACAATTGTCTTTCTGACGTGAAGAGACCTCCAAGTATAATGGCTGTTGATGATTGTGATCTTTCACCCACGATAAAATTAACAGAAAACACAAATAAGGTTTCTGATTGCGAAATTATAATCAACCGTGAATGGACTGTAACCGATGATTGTAACAATACTACAATAGCATCGCAAGAAATAAAAGTAATAGACAAGGAAGCTCCTGTAATTACAAATCCAGGAACCAATAAAATTGTTTTTTGTAATTCTTTTAAGTTAAGCGATTTTACTTCTTGGGTAAATATTTATGGAGGAACAAAAGCAACTGACAATTGTAAAAGTGTAAACTTTGAAGTGTCATATGATAAAGTTCCTGAAGCGAAATGCGATACAACGATAGTAACAATCATCGCAAAAGATCTGTGCGGAAATGAAACATTGAATTATCTACACTTTATTGTGCGAGATACTGCCAAGCCTTTAATTACAAGAAATCCGGATAATGTGGTTTTAAAGTGTTCTTCATCTTCCCGAGATTCATTAAGGTCCTGGTTAAATGTTCATGGCAATGCAATTGCAATAGACAGTTGCTCAGGATTGTTTTGGAAAAATAATTTTAATGGAGATTCCTCATCTCTCCATATTGAAGTAGATTTTATTACTGAGGATTCTTGCGGAAACAAAATAAGCGTCAGAGGAATTTTTGATAGAATAGATTCACCGGATACGTTTCGTGTTCAATCCTTCCAGTGTGGCTTGAAAATCAATAAGATTGATACTACTCTTTTCACTTTACCGGGTTGTGACAGTGTTGTAATTCATTCTCAAATTGGAGTGAATATAGATACTGTTCAACTCAATCAATTTACATGTGATCCTGCGCAGGCTCCAAAGGAAGTTATAAGGCTTTTCAATCAGTTTAAATGCGACTCTACTGTTATTATAAATTATACTTATGTTCCACCTGATACAACTCTTATGCAGAATTTTATCTGTGGATTGCAAGATACAGTCATAACTATAACACAACTGAAGGGAACTCTCTGTGATAGTATAATAATTGAAGAGCAGTATCCTGTTAACAACTATCGGATAACAATCATTAAAAAATCATGTGATCCTCTGCAGGTTGGTGTAGTTAATCAGAATCTGAAATCAATTTATGGCTGTGATTCAATCATAGTAACTGTTACAGAGCTCAGCACTTCAACTTTTGCATTTCAGGATAGTATGGTCTGTGGACTTAAAAACAATTATACAGATACTCTAAAATACACAACACAGAATTGTGATAGTTTCCATATTATTCATTTTATTGCTAGTCCTTATGATTCAACTTTTATAAGCAAAAAGACCTGCAATCCCCTGGAAGCAGGAATTTTTTATAAAAATATAATCGGTTCTGATAATTGTGACAGTACAATAGTTGAAAATATAAGCCTGGAACCGGTTCAACATTTTTCAACCAACAAAATAAGCTGCAATCGCAGTCAGAAATTGAAAGACACTCTGATTCTGCAATCCTATCTGGGTTGCGATTCCTTAGTAATTACTAATTATCAATTGAAATTTATTGATACTACGTTTGTTTTAGAAAATACCTGTAATAAATCATTACTTCCTTACGAAAACTTTAATCTTAAAGGTGAGTATTGTGATAGTGTAGTTAGTATTACACGACAATATCTGCCAGCTATCATTCAAAATATGAATGTAACGACATGTCATAAAGATTCCATTTCACTCGATACAATTAAATTACTAAGTACACAGCTCTGTGACAGTCTTGTTATAATTCAAAAAACCTTTCAACCCATTTCATTTCTATTCGAAAAATCAGATATCAGCTGCTTTGATTTCAACGATGGCAGATTTGAAATTCTTCAATTGCAAAACACACAGGATCCTGTTGAAATAATTTTTGATGGTAAGGTAATAAGTAATCAAAAAATATTTAACTCTTTGACGAAAGGCAAGCATTTCTTTATAGTAAAAGATAATAAAGGCTGTCTATCCGATTCTGTTTTCGTGAATATAGTTGAACCTCCTGCACTTGCTATAGATCTTGGAAATGACATTCTCCTTAATAAGCCGCAAATAATTTCTCTTGAAGAAAAATCTGGGAAGAAATACAGCTCTTACAATTGGGTACCAAATTCACTTTTTGATTGCCCAACCTGTGAAATGCCGAATGCAAATATCAAAACGGATACAACTATCTTTCTGATTGTTCAGGATGAAAATTCTTGTTCAACCACTGATACGTTACAAATCAGAATTAAGAAACAATCAGACGTATTTGCGCCCAACTCATTTTCTCCTAACGGTGATGGAATCAATGATCAGTTTTATCTCATGGGTGATGAAAATGCAGTCATCCAGTATTTAAGAATATATGACCGTTGGGGAAATCTTGTATTTGAAAAACTATCTCCAAAAGTTAATCAGGTATTTGAAGGTTGGAATGGAACTTATAAGAACGAACCTGTGAATCCGTCCGTTTTCATTTTTTCTTACGCTTTGGTTTTATTAGATGGTTCTACGGAAATTCGATTCGGAGACCTTACACTTATTAAATAAGTTCCATCACTGTGTTTTTTCTCGACTTGAAATTCGAAAATTGAAATTAGTGTCCGGAGACAACTTCCTGATCATAATCAATTCCTCTACTCTTCAGAATTTTCTTAATCGTTATTGCAAAAAATAGCAAATACGCAAAACACAGTACTGTTATCCAATACGACTTATGAATTCCTATGCTTGAAATGTCTGCTAACTTTCCTTGCAAAGGTGGAATAATTGCTCCGCCTAATATCATCATTATTAAAAATCCGGATGCCTGTGTTTCATACTTACCAGTTCCTGCAATGGACAATGAAAAAATACAAGGCCACATAATGCTACAGAAAAGTCCTCCACTTAGAAATGCATAAATAGAAACCTGACCAGTAGTCATTAGTCCTATGAACATTGCAAGAATTCCTAATGCGCTAAATAACATTAATGTAAATACGGGTCTTGATTTTGCTAAAAAAAATCCTGCTATCAATACGAAGACACAGAACACATAATAATACAATGTACTCATATCTTTCTTAGCCATTAAGTTTATTCCAATTACAACTCCGAAAGCCACTATTGGAACTACCAATAATAAGATTGAATTCACGAGCTTACTTGGATTGAATACTGGTATCGCTCCAGTCCATCTTCCAATCATTAACGAACCCCAATACATACTTATATAAGGTGCTATATCTGCAGCTTGCATAGATCCGTATTCCGGCTTTTTTAACAATTCACCCATATTGCTTTGAATACTTACTTCAACTCCAACATAAACAAAAATTGCAAACATTCCCAATAGCATCTGAGGATACTGTAGCGCTCCCCAAGATTGCGAATTTTTTTTAGAATTGAAATATGCATATCCCAGTCCAACAATAAGTACGAACAATCCTGCTATCAGATACCACATTCTTTTTACTTCCAAAGAAAAAATATCTGCCTCTGAAAAGGAATTAATATTAAGTTTGTAAGATTGGAAAACCGGAATAAAACTTGCGACTAAACCAATCGTTATGGCAATCATCAACCACATTGCTTTTGTTGATGATTCTACCTTTGCATCATGAAATCCGTCAGGAACTTTTTTTGAAAAATAAAAAAGTGCTGCTGATAGTAAAAACAATAAGCCTACACCCGCATAAAGACTTAATACGCTTCCCAGGCTTAAAGATTTTATCATTTCATCGCTGACCTGGGTTCCGCCAAATAATATTAATGCAACGACTATAGGTCCAATTGCTGTACCAAATGAATTAATAGCTCCTCCCAATGTGATTCTATGGGATCCTGTTGATGGGTCTCCCAATAAAATTGCAAATGGATTTGCTGCAGTCTGTTGCAATGAAAATCCTAAAGCCAATATAAAAAATGCTGTAAGAAAAAATCCAAAACCATTCTGGCCTGAACCATAATTAACTGCAAGAATCATAGCTATAGCCCCCAATAATGAAAAAAGTAATCCATATACAATACTCCTTTTATAGCCCCATGCCGAAACCAAATCATAGCTTCTTACTACGCTATAAATAAATAAGAATAATGCCCCCATATAATATGCTCCATAAAAAGCAAAATCCACCAACTGGCTCTGAAATTGATCCAGATTAAAATAATGCTTACAAAAAGGAATAAAAACACCATTTCCGGCAGCTATAAATCCCCAAAAGAAAAATACTGTTATTAAGGTGCTCAGAGCACTTGTATTGGTTTTCAATGTATGGCTCATTGGTTTTGTTTAGTTAAGCAAAAGTAACTGGAATTATGAATTATCAGGACTTTAAGTAACGATGAATTATTCATGAGTTGTTGATTCCAGTTCTCAAATCAAACACAATCCCATTTTCAATTTTCAATTTTCAATTCTTAATTTTATCAAATCCCGCTGTCACTATTGTCATCTCATCGGGGTTAAGATATTTTTTTGACAATTGTCGAATTCTTTCATCACTAATGTAATGAATGCTTTGTAGTAATTTTTCAAAAGCATGAACATCTTCAAATTCTGTGATCAGAATTTTAAGAAGTAGAATAGAATTATAAGGGCCATCAATTAATCGAAGTATATGTCCATGTAAATAATTCCTCACCATCTCCATCTCATTCTTATCTATTACCTGACTTGAAATTTTTTGGAGTTCTGACTGGATTAATTGAATTGCCTTTTTAACTTTTTCTGCATTTAATTCAGCACTTATATAAAAGATGCCATCCTTCAATTGTGCATCCAATGTTGAATGAATATCATAACACAAGCCATGTTCTTCTCTAATTACCGACATTAATCTCGATCCAAAATAATCACCCAATAAAGTATTGAGAAAATAGAAATCAAAATAATCATCATGAGTCTTTTCAAAAAGTCTTTTTCCCATCTTTAAGCTTACTTGAGCGCAATTTTCCATAGCAATGTGCTTCTTCAATGGAAGATTCTTTTCGGAGATATATTGAACATGTAAGTCATTTCCACCTGGAACTATGGATAATAATTCATCCCAAAACGATTGTGATCTTCTTTTTCCGGTATAAAAAACTTTTAGCTTATCTGAAGTGAAATTATTTTTTCTATAATTTTGAAGGTCAGAACTTTCTATATTTTTAATTAATTCTTCAGTAGTATTGTATCCATAAATATTTTCATTTCCAAATATCGAAGCACTTAATTCTCTATAAGAAACAAAATCAGGTTCAGTCAATTGATGCTGCAATTGCGAATATAAACTGGATTTTCCCTTTTCAAGTTGCGCTTTTGGAAATTCTGCAGAATAAATTTGTTCTAAAAGATAATGCGCAACTTTTTCGAAAAATTTATCCAATACATTTAAACTGATAAGACTAAAATCCATATCCGAAATAATCTGATAATTGCATCCATAATAATCAAAAAATTCTGCAATTTCCTTTTGTGTTTGCTTCTTAGAACCTTCCAGCATCTGGTGAGCACATATTCTGGAACTTAATTTTTTGGACTCAGAAAGCCGTCCATTTTCAAAAACAAACTCAATATAATTTAAATCATAGGCATCTGAATAAATGGTGTACACCTCAATACCTTGTTGACTGGTAATAATCTCGTATTCGGGAAATCGTATATTCCAGTCAGGTTTAGCAATCGTAAAATTGAATTCAGGCCTTTTCGTCAATGCGATTCTGTTGTCAAAGCCGCAAAAATGATTAATATTCCTGACTCGATTATAAAAAGATATTCGTTATTATTAGTGATTCCATCTTTTGCTAAGTATTTTTGTGCTGGAATTAGATCAACTCATTATGAAATTTACAGTTTCCACGTCTGGATTAACGAAACAATTACAGTTGGCTGCAGGTGCCTTGACGTCCAATCCTGTTATGCCGGTTTTAGAAGATTTTCTATTTGAGCTTAAAGGAAATACCTTAAATATTGCTTCTTCTAATCTTGAAGTCTCCATTCGTACGAGTATTGAGGTTAGTGGATCTAAAAATGGCAAGATTGCGGTCCCTGGTAAAACCATTCTGGATGTACTTAAGTCTCTTCCTGAGCAACCTCTTACTTTCGAAATTAATTTGGAAACAAGAGGAATAGAGCTTTTATCTGCTTCCGGAAAGTATAAATTAGTGGGTGAAAATTCAGCAGACTTTCCTGAAATTGAAACACCATCAGAGGCTGATGATAAAATTGAAATTTCTTCCGAATTCCTTAAAAAAGGCATTGACAAATCTTCATTTGCTGCAAGCAATGATGAAATGCGTCAAAACATGCGAGGAATTAATTTGAATATAGATTTTAATCAGATAACCTTTGCAACTACCGATGCACAAAAGTTAGTTCGCTATAGATTTTTAGATATTACATCAAATGTAGCTACAAGCCTTTTGCTTACAAAAAAATCAATGCAATTGCTCAGTAGTATTCTTCCAAAGGATGGAAAAGTAGCTATCCACTTTAATAAAAGTAAGGTGTTTTTCATCTATGATAATATACTATTTACTACAAGATTAGTAGACGCAAAGTTTCCGGATTATAATGCTGTTATTCCAGTTGACAATTCCAATATTCTTACAATAAACAGAGATGAAATTCTTTCTACGCTTAAGCGAATGACAATCTTTGCAAATAAATCAACAAGCCAGATTGTTATGAGTCTTAATGAAGGAAGTCTTACAATGAATGCTCAGGATTTTGATTTTAACAACGAAGCTACTGAGCAATTAAGTTGTTCCTATGAAGGAGAAAGTTTGAATATTGGACTCAGTGCAAAAAATCTAATTGAAATGCTTTCTGTTCTTGATTCAGAAAGTGTTCAATTCCAATTTAACAGCAGCAATAAACCCGTATTGCTTGTTCCAACAGATCAAAAAAAGGGAGAAGATCTGCTGATGCTCATCGTTACTAATTCTTAATGTTCGTTGGTTTATTTTTTGGATCATTTAATCCAATTCATGTAGGGCATTTAATTATTGCTCAGCACTTCATTAATGAAACTTCTTTGGATCAGATCTGGATGGTCGTTAGTCCGCACAATCCACTAAAAGAAAAATCTACTTTAGCAAGAGATTATGATAGATTACACCTTGTTCAACTTGCTACAGAAGACAATCCAAATATTAAAGCCTCTAATATAGAATTTAATCTCCCCAAACCCTCTTATACTATAGATACATTAACGTATCTTAAAGAAAAATTTCCGGAACACAAGTTTGCAATTATTATGGGAGCTGACAATCTGATAAGTCTTCCCAAATGGAAAAATTACGAAATACTTTTGCGTGATTATCCAATTTTTGTATACAAAAGACCGAACTATAATATCGAGAATATTAATTATCCAAATTCTGAAATAAATGTTCTTGATGCATCACTTCTTGATATCTCTTCGACTAAAATTAGAGAGTTAATCAAATCCGGAAAATCTGTTCAATACTTGGTTCCGGAAAAAGTATTCGAAGAACTTCAGCTTCTTAGAATATATAAGTAAAATACAATTACTTTCCTCTTGCTACTTAAGGCGTATTCCTTATTTGTTTGTAAAGACTTTCTCATATAACTCAATAACTGTGCTTAATTGCACAATCTTTATTTTCGAATTTTTATTTTGTGAAACTTTACCATTAAATTTAGAAATACAAATGGCTCTGAATCCCTGCCTTTCAGCTTCCTGAATCCTTAAATCGATTCTGTTTACAGCTCTGATCTCACCACTCAATCCAACCTCTCCTGCAAAACAAATCTGTCTATGTAAAGCTTGATTCTCCAAGGAAGATATCAGTGATGCTACGACTGCAAGATCAATTGCCGGATCATTGATTTTTATTCCACCTGCAATGTTGAGAAAGACATCCTGAATTCCAAAATGAAATCCACATCGCTTTTCTAATACTGCAAGTAACATGGATAATTTTCGATTATCAAATCCTGTTGCTACACGTTGTGGTGTAGAATATACCGTTGAGCCAACAAGAGCTTGTGTCTCAACCAACAAAGGTCTTAATCCTTCCAGTGTACATGCTATTGCTGAGCCGCTTAATCTTTCGTCATGTTGTGACAACAATAATTCAGAAGGATTGGTAACAGGCATTAATCCATTTATATTCATCTGATAAAGGCTCATCTCATCTGTTGAACCAAAACGATTTTTTATAGTCCTTAAAATTCTATATGAATAATGTTTGTCCCCCTCAAAATGCAATACTGTATCAACCATATGCTCTAATAGTTTAGGGCCGGCAATATCACCCTCTTTCGTTATGTGCCCGATTATAAAAACAGGAGTAGAAGTTTCTTTAGCATATCGTATTATTTCATGTGTACAGTCTCTAATCTGACTAATGCTACCTGCTACAGAATTAGATGTTTCACTTATCAAAGTTTGAATGGAATCAACGATTATCAATTCAGCTTTCATCTTAGCAGCTTCATGAAGAATACTTTCCACTTTGACTTCAGAAAATAAATAACATCGATCTTGTCTAAGGTTTAGTCTTTGCGCTCTGATTTTAATCTGATCTTCAGATTCTTCACCAGACACATAGAGAGTATTTTGAAGATTAATATTTAAGGCGAGTTGCAGGAGTAAGGTTGACTTTCCAATTCCGGGCTGTCCAGCCAATAGAGTAACCGATCCTTTAACCATTCCGCCCCCCAAAGCCCTATTAAGTTCTGAATCTTTACAATCTATGCGTTGAACTACGCCTTCCTGTATCTGATCAAGTCGAACAGGCTTTGGCTTTGCGCTTGATTCACTTAATTTTTTCCAAGCCGGCTCTTCATTAGCCCCAGGACTTTGATAAGTCTCTTCTACATAAGTATTCCATTCCGAGCAACCAGGACAATGACCTATCCATTTGGGGGAGTTGGTTCCACAGGTTGAACAGACAAAAACCGTCTTGGATTTAGCCAATTTGATAATTTATATTAGTTAGGTGTGACCAAAGTACATTTCAAAAGTCAAAAATAACAACTTTTAGCACCGTCTAAGTAGTAAATAGATATACACAGCTTTAAAGTAAGCTTAAAAATATTAGTTTTTCAATTGGTTTTTTGGGGTTAAGTAGGGTGTCATTCCTTCGGGATTGATGCCCTACGCTTTTTATGGCCCTGACATAAACTTATTCTTCTTTTCACTCGTTTTTTATCCTAATAAGGTTCATAATCTGCTAATTTTGCCCGAATGGAGCTAAATCAATTTATACCGGCTATTGAGAGCCTCATTTTTACTGCCCCACAGGCTATAAAATTGGAAGAAATTAAATATTGTCTCGAAAACACTTACAGTACTAGCATTGAGTTAGGTCAAATCGAGGAATTAGTCGAAATTATACGAAAGAGGTACGAACCTGAAACATATGGTATGGAACTTCGTGAATTGGCAGGTGGACTACAATTTATGTCCAAACCCGCTCAATTCAACGTCATTGCAGAGTTTATCAAGCTTTCCAATAAAAAGAAGTTGACCAGGGCAAGTATGGAGTCCCTCGCTATAATTGCCTATAAACAACCTATTTCAAAATCAGAAGTAGAACAAATCCGGGGTGTCAATAGTGATCATTCCATTCAAAAACTTCTGGAAAAAGAACTTATTGAAATAAAAGGAAGGAGCGAAGGACCGGGCAGACCTATACTATTTGGAACAAGTGCACGTTTTATGGAGTACTTTGGTCTAAACTCTCTGGAAGATCTTCCTAAAATGAAGGACTTTGCTTTACCTTCTTCAGAAGTCGGCGAACCAGCTCCTCTGGAAGAGTCTGTTGAGATTGTTGCAGACGAAAGTCAAATTCCTGCAAATCATGAATGAAACTGATATTCTTGTAAATAAGGTTGCCAATAGTGGCTTAGTCACTATTGATTTAGAGCAATATTATCCCAAACAAGATTTGATTGAGTTCGATATAAAACCCTTCTTATTTAGAGAACTTATCCTTAAGGAGTTAGATTTTCGAAAAGCAATTCAGGAAGTTGACTGGAAATCTTTTGAAGGAAAAATTCTTTGCGTTTTCTGTTCTGTTGATGCCATAATTCCTAAATGGGCATATATGTTGATTGCAAAATATGCTCAGGAACATGTTGCTGACCTTCAATTTGGAAACAAAGATCAAGCCCTGCTATCTTTATTTGAAAAAACACTTCGTTCAGTGAATTGGGCAATATATAAGGATCAAAAAATCGTAATCAAAGGTTGTGGTGATCTGGAAGTTCCTGCCTCTGCATATCAGACAGTCTGTTATCTTTTAACTCCTTTTGCTTCAAGCATCATGTATGGTGAACCATGTTCAACTGTCCCGATTTTTAAAAAGAAGAAAGCAGGTATCTCGTAATTTCATAAGAAACTCATAGCATAAAGTTAAATACTACTTAAATCCGATCAAACACAAACTGAATCATTTAAACTTAAGTTAATCCATTTCGTCAATACAGAAAAATAATATTATCATGAATTTTTTCAAATTACTCGCAATCAGTTTAATAACACTAAGTACACAATTTACATCACAGGCACAAAAATTTGCACTGGTAGATGTAAACAGAATTCTTGAAAATCTTGAAGATTACAAAAAGGCTCAGGAAGAATTAGATAAAATAGCGGCAATATGGAAACAAGAAATTGCTGTAGAATATGACAAGATCAAGGCTATGTATAACAAATATCAAGCTGAACAGGTTTTGTTAACTGAAGATCAAAAGAAACAACGCGAAGATGAAATAATGAATCGCGAAAAAGAAGCCAGAAAAATTCAGAAGGATAAATTTGGAGATGATGGCCAGCTCTTTAAGAAAAGACAAGATCTTGTAAGACCGATTCAAGATAAGGTATTAACAGCCATTCAGGATTATGCTGCATTGAAAGGTTATGAAGCAATTTTTGATACAAGTGGCTCCGCAGGTATCATTTTCTATACAAAGGAACTTGACAAGACGGAAGACATCTTGAAGAAGTTTAAGACAGTTACAAAAAACTAAGGTATTATTTCTTCATGATGAATCACCCATAGAGGTTTTAATTCTCAATTTTTAAATCATTTAATTATATTTTTTAAATTTGCATCCTTTTTTAAATAAACATACAATGAAAATCAACGTATTGAAATATTTTTTTATACTTATTGTGCTCATCTTCACATCTCAAGTGAAGGCACAAACTGCTCCCAAATTTGGTTATTTAAATTCACAATCTTTATTGGTTGAAATACCTGAAGTAAAGCAAGCAAACTCCAATCTAGAAGCGCTTCAAGCTCAACTGGAGAAAAAAGGTCAGCTAATGGTTGCTGATCTTGAAACCAAATACAAAGACTTGCAGCGCAAAGAACAATCTGGAGAGATATCACCAAAAGCTCTTGAAGATGAAGCTAAGAAACTAAAAGAACTTGAAGCAGAAATCGGAAAATATGAACAAGATGTTCAGAAGCAGCTTTTGGCAAAAAGACAAGAATTATTGCAACCTATTTATGATAAAATCAACAAGGTCATTAAAGAAGTTGCAACTGAAAATCAATTCACATACATTTTTGATTCTAGTTCTGGTATCTTATTATATGCGCAGGAGTCGATGGATGTAACAGCACTTGTTAAGACCAAATTAGGAATTTAATATAATGGCCAATCCGGCCGGAGCAATTGGAATTTTTGATTCGGGTATCGGTGGATTAACTGTTGCCCAGGCAATTCATAAATTACTTCCTAACGAACAGCTCATCTATATAGGTGACACAGCTCATATGCCTTACGGCGACAAGTCACCGGAATTAATCAGAAAATATGCAACTGATATTTCAGAAAACTTAATTAACAGTCATCAGTGTAAAGCTCTGGTCATTGCTTGCAATACGGCTTCAGCAGCTGCTTATGAAAAATTAAGAGATACTTTTAAAGGTCGGTTACCTGTTATTAACGTAATTGACCCGATGGTAGAGTATATAATTTCACAAAACAACATTAAGCATGTTGGAATTATCGCTACAAAAGCAACTGTAGCATCAGGAGTATATCAGGAAAAATTAGCCAGGCGCAAAAAAGAATTAAAGTTTTCAATACTTGCAACTCCGCTTTTAGCACCAATGATTGAAGAAGGATTCTACAATGATAATATTTCATCGGCTGTACTTCATGAATACTTGTCCAATGATATTTTAAAAGATATTGATTCCCTTGTACTTGCCTGTACGCATTATCCTCTGATTAAAAATCAAATAAACGATTTTTATAATTCTGCAATTCCTCTTCTTGATTCTGCAGAGGTCGTAGCTCATAAATTGCAATACATTTTACAAAAAGAAAACTTATTAAGTCAAAGCAGAAACAATAAAGATGAGTTCTATGTAACAGATTATTCTAAGCATTTTGCAGAAAGCGCCAAAATATTTTATGGAGAAGGTCTACAACTCAATAAAAAAAGTTTAGCCTAATAAATTCTGTATCAACATAGTAATAAATATTGCTGAATACAAATTTTTCAGTAAGCGGATCATTCGCTTTTATACTTACTTTGGAACTCTTACTTAAATAAAATTTTTTTCATCATTAAGTATAGTTCAGTGTTCTCATAAATACCAGTAAAATTCACAGCTCCGGGACCAAAAGCATACACAGGAATCATGACTCCTGAATGTCCTGTCGTTGTAAATTGAGTTGTTAGTTTTCCTCTTACTGATCCGGGATTAATGCTAAGCCCTCCTGTTTCGTGATCCCCTGTAATGATAACGAGTGTGTTTCCATCTTTTTCAGCCCAGTCAAGAATTTTATTGAGCATTAAATTAAATTCCGTCATTTCACTTATAACATAGTTAACATCATTAGCGTGTCCTCCCCAATCAATTTGCGAACCTTCTACCATTAAAAAGAAAGCTTTGTCATTTCTCTTATCAAGAAATTGCAAGGCGTCAAGACTTGCTTTGATCATATAGTCTCGGCCTTGTGAATAAGGTAATGGATCGCCATCTGCTGTAAAAAATAATAATTTTTGAGAACTAGGAATTACTAAACTTGAATAATCACTGTTAAAATAATCCGTAACAAAATAATTTTTAGATTTAAATTTTTGAATAAGATCTAATGAGTCAGATCTCCTCGTAAAATACTTCTGACCCCCACCGATTAATAAGTCACATCCAGAATCCACGATATCTAAAGCTATTTCTTCATAAGCATCCCGACTCACATTATGAGCTATAAAGGCCGCCGGTGTGGCATGAACGATGGTTGAGCTGACAACAACTCCGGTCGCAAGTCCCTTACGAGAAGCTTCTTCTAAAATAGTTTCATGAGACTTTCCATTAACATCAACACCAACGTATGCGTTATTGGTTTTCTCGCCAATTGAAAATGCACTTGCACCTGCTGCTGAATCTGTAATTAGATTGTTTGCAGCATGAGATTTATGTAGTCCTATAAATTTACATCTTTCGAATGCAATTTTCCCTTCAACATTATACATATAAGCTGATACCTGTGCAAGGCCCATACCATCTCCTATCACTAAAACTATATTCGTTGGTTTTACGATACTTGTTGGTTTTGGTTTCTCTTTAGGATCGACTGCACCAATTTTAGAATTGGAAACGCTTGCGCATTGTACCAACACTAGTCCAATAAAAATCCATGAAACCTTCATAACTCTAATTATTTAATAAATAATATTTTCCCGGCAACTCTTTTATTACTCCTTTGAATTCCAAATTTAAGAGTATAGCAGCTAATAATCCAGGTGTAAAGTTAAGTTTTTTATGCAAGAGGTCTACATGAATTTTGTTCTCGCGATCAAGAACATTTACTACTGAATTTTCATCAGGTTCAAGATCAAAAACCAATTCTGCCCTTCGCTTACTAAAAAGTTCTTTCTTATCTAATTTCCATTGCATCACTTCCATAAGATCTTCTGCTGAATGTAATATCATTGCCTTGTTGAGGCGAATTAACTCATTACAACCCTCAGAAAACTCGTCGTTAATCCGTCCCGGAACTGCAAATACATCTTTATTATATTCGTTGGCAAATTCTGCAGTAATTATACTTCCTCCTTTTTTTCTTGATTCAATCACAATTGTAGCATCCGCTAAAGCTGCTATAATCTTATTCCGCGCAGGAAAATTCTCACGGTCGGGTTTTGTATTTATCCCGAATTGCGTCAACAATCCACCATTGAAAATCATTTTATCGGCCAAAGATTTATTACTTGCAGGATACATCTTATCTAAACCATGACCCAATACGCCTATTGTTGGAATTTCTTCTTGAATGCATTGGCGATGAGCAATTGTGTCTACCCCATATGCCAAGCCGCTTACAATAACAACTTCAGCTGATTTTAATTCCGTAATAATCCGATGGGTTACCATCTTGCCATACTCAGTTACATTTCTTGTTCCAACTATGGCGACAGTACGAAGTTGGTTTAGATCTCCATTTCCCTTGTAATATAGTAGGATAGGAATGTCTGAAAAATGTTTTAGTCTCGACGGGAACGCTTTGTCCAGATAATAAAGTGCTGAAATATTATATTTATTAAGAAATTGTATTTCTTGTTCAATTTCTTTTTGAACAGTTTCTATTCTTAACTGATCAACCGTCGAAGGACCAATTCCCGGTATCGCAAGAAGCTTGCTTTTTTTTTCTTTAAATACTGCTTCAGCACTTCCACAATAACTGATGAGAAGACGTGCACTTACAGGACCAACATGTGGAATCTTGCTTAGGGCAATTTCATAGTAGTAGGGGCTCATTACCGCAAAATTACTTGATAAAATAGTTTTAATTCATCTAATCTGTTTTTAAATTCTGAAACTTGCTTTGCTGTTACTCCCCTTAAAGTTGGTGCTATAGAATAAACTTCAATTAGGCGCTCAAGTACGAGTTTTTCGTTTCTTCTTAATTTGTAAGCCTCTTCAAGATATTGAATCGCAAGATCAACTCTTTTTTGTTTCTTAAAGAATAATTCATACCCGGTATTTGAATAGAATTCATACAACAAAGACTTGTTACTGGGATCCTGAGCAATATACTTCAGATAATCATTGACAAACTTTAAATTGGGTTCTTTCTCCACTACTTTTACTATATGGATAAGAAAGTCTTCGGTTCCTCCGCTCATTTTATGATATTCCGCAAGTATTCCTGCCTTCATATTCAATGCCTGACCATACGTAGGAAAAATATAAAGAGATCTATCAATATATCTCGTCGCTTCATCTAATAATTTTTTCTTAGCCGTCGGTTGCGCTTCTACTTCCGCACGTTTAAAATAAGACACACCAGTAAATAAATTTATCCTGGCACTGTTTTCCGAAACTTTTATAGCAGAAAAATTTAAGGAATCTCCACTCATCCAATCGGGAACCCTTGTAAAAGTTCTTACACTATACAATAAAAATATTAATCCGACACAGAAATATGTCACTGAAGTCAATTGTGGTAATTTTTTTATAACCCAATTTATAAGTTCAATAAAAACCAAAATGAATGCGATCGATGGAATAAACAAGAACCTTTCATTCATAAATGTCCCGACCGGAAATACTATATTTGCTACAATTGAAATTGTAATAAAGAAAAATAAAACAGAATACCATTGCAATTTATTCTTCTCCCTGAACAAAAAAGAAAGTATTAAAATTGCAAGAATAAAAATAATTCCTAGCCAACTTATTGCATCATCAAATCCTACTTTTGGTACATGATAAGGATAATAATCATGTGTTAAAGGATGCGGAATAAATAATAATTTTATATACCAACCAATGCAATAAAATATCGTAGAAATTTTCTCATCCAATCTCATTCCAACAAATGGATTATTCATAAGATCAGTAACAACACCTCCGTTATTAAGAAAAAATCCAATGACCTTACTTCTTATAATGAGAAATAAGATTGCCGGAATCCAGATCATCCAGGTTTTTCTGATGCTTTCAATAAATCCAAGGTTTTTAAAAAAATAAAGAGTTAAAGGTATAATTGCCAAAAAAGTTATCGCATTCTCCTTTGACATCAGAGCTAGGAAATAATTCAGCAATCCATAAATTAAATACTTCTTTTCATTTTTATCTACATAATCTAAAATATTATTGAGTGTCAAAAGGCAAAATAACATACACATCATTTCATCACGGCCCTTAATATTGGCCACTGCTTCAGTATGTATGGGATGCGCAATAAATAAAAGCGCACCGATTAAAGCTAATACAGCTGCCCATTTTTGAGAATTCGTAATTCGTCTTAAAAAACCATATAAGACAATCCCGCAGAAAGCATAAATGATTACATTAATAACATGCGCCAGTTCTGGTTTTTTACCCCATATCTGATGTTCAATTGCAAATGTTACCAAGGATAGGGGTCTATACCTTGCTCCGGCTACATAATCCTGCTGCTTATCAAAATATCCTGTGAATGATTCTTTGCTTAAGATATCCCTAATACCCTTAAAACCTTTGGCAACAAACTTATTTTCATCATATACAATCGTATCATCTAACGCAAATCCGAAGCTAAAACTTCTGAAATAAAGTAATACCGCCACTAAAATTATTAGGGACAAACTTTGCCACTGATTTTTTAATATTCTGTCTACAATCTCCATTCTTATAATTCTAATTCTTTCACAAATTTAATCGCTTCTCACTATAATTCTTGCCCTGCTACATCAAATTAAAATAATTACATTAATTTTATATATATTTAATATTTTTGTATTTTATATTGATGTACAGGCTCCTATATATTCTGATTTTTAAATTTGTTCTAATTAGCGCAGATGCTCAATTTAATTTTCAGGTTGGGTATCAATATTTATGGTCTGAAGCTCTTCGATTAAACGATCTTATTGCTGAACATAACTTAAGCCATCCAGAATATTCACAAAAATTAAGTTCTTTGAATGGCCTTCATGGTATTCATTTAGGATTGCGGTACCAGATTAATTCCGTTGCGCTCACCGGATCTTGGTCCAATGATATCAATAAAATCTCTTCTCTTGCGTCAGGCACATCTGAAATAAAGAATGAGTATTTTTTCAAAAAGCAGTTTTTCTCTCTTGGACTGGAATCTGCCAGAGGTTTATTTGCATTGGGCACTACTATTGATTTACAAATATTAAATATTAAAAACAGAATATCCGGAAGTGATGATAAAATTAATCAATTAACACAAAATCGTTATGGCTCTACATTTTACTCTCAATTAGATTTTCCATTAAGTGAAAGAATGGGATTATTAGTCAGACTTTTCTATTCTCTTCCCTGGGAAGACTTTAATCTTCAGGATTGGAATAAGCAGCTAAATCCCCAATCCTCAGCTACTAATACAAATGAAAAATTCCATCATATCGGAATTTCTTTAATTTTTTCTAATGGATTTCAAACTCGATTTTAATTTGAAACTCAACTGTTATTCTTTAATTATTTGTGAATGAAAAAATTATACAAATTATTTAACTTACCTTTGCGCTTTAATTAATTTGGACCAGGATCCTTGAATTTGTTCGGACGGACGTATGAGGATAAGAGTCCGCAGAAACAAAATTTATGAATCCATTTGAGAGTCTCGGTTTGAGTGAACCGATTTGTAAAGCTTTAACTGAACTTGGTTTTGAAAATCCTACCGACGTTCAGAAACTCGCAGTTCCCTTCTTTTTAAGTAGAAAATCAGATTTATTAGCATTGGCCCAAACTGGTACCGGTAAGACCGCAGCTTTTGGTACTCCAATCTTACAAAATATTGATACAACTGAGAGTCATACACAAGCACTTATTATCACCCCTACACGTGAATTGTGTAATCAGATTACTTCTGATTTAAAAAATTATTCTAAATATTTAAGAGGAATAAAAATAGTTGCTGTTTATGGTGGAGCCAGCATTGTGAATCAGATCAGAGAATTAAAACAATCAGCACATATTATTGTAGCAACTCCCGGAAGGTTAATCGATTTAATTGATCGCAAAGTAATTAAGTTAGGAAAAATTAATACAGTAGTATTGGATGAAGCTGATGAAATGCTCAACATGGGATTTCGCGATGACATGGAAAGCATTTTAAGTAAAACTCCGGCAGAAAAATTAACAGGTTTGTTTTCAGCAACGATGTCCGCTGACATCCGAAAGATTGCAAACACTTATCTTAACAATCCGGAAGAAATAACGATTGGCAAGAAAAACGCTGCACAACAAAACATCTCACATCAATACTCGGTTGTACAAGCAAGGGATAAATATCCTGCGTTAAGAAGAATCGTTGACTTTCATGATGACTTTTATGGTATCGTATTCTGCTCTACTAAAAGGGAAACGCAGGAAGTAAGTGATCATCTTATCAGAGATGGTTACACTGCTGACTGTCTTCATGGAGATCTTGCACAGGCACAACGTGATAAGGTTATGCATCGTTTTCGTCATAAAGCTATTAAAGTATTATTAGCGACTGATGTTGCTGCCAGAGGAATTGATGTTAAAAACTTAACACACATCATTCATTTTCATCTACCGGATGATATTGAAAACTATACTCACCGTTCCGGAAGAACTGCGAGAGCAGGTCAAAAAGGAATATCCATCGCTTTATTACATACTAGAGAAGCATATAAACTACATCAGATTGAGAAATTAATCAATGTAAAATTTGAACGCTATCAAATTCCTAAAGGTCAAGACATTGTTAGCAGCAGACTAAAACAATTTATCGACACATTTGCTCAGGAAGAAACTGAAGCCTTACCGGAACTTAACAATGATCTTGTATGGCCTATCATGAAATTGAGTAAAGAAGACATCGTTAAAAAACTTCTACACTCTGAAATCAGTAAGATGAAACTGAATAATTCTGATGATGATCTCAATGTTGATGAAAGAGATCGTTCTTCAAGATCCAGTGCTGACAGGGCATTTGGCACTTCAAGAACCGGAAGAAATTCATTTGAATCAGGAAGAGATAGAGGTAGATCAGATTCCGGTCGATCACGTGGCGAACGAGGAAGAAATGATTCAGGAAGATCTGACTCAGGAAGAAGAGATTCCGGAAGAAGCGATTCTGGAAGGAGAAGTGGCGGTGATGGAGAACAGATTCGATTATTTATCAATCTTGGTAAAAAAGACGAGATCAAATACGATGATCTTCGAGAGATTATATTCAAAACAACCAAAGTAAGTGGCAGAGCTGTCAAAGACATTGAAATGAAAGGTGTCTACTCATTCTTTATGGTCGATACATTTAGCGCTGATCAAATGCTTAAATCTAATGACGGTGTTTTTAAAGGAAGACCGCTAAGAATTCAGAAAGCTTCTGATCGAAAGTAAAGTTCATTTAATACTATAAAAGCTATAAATAGAATTATAGCTATAATTGGAAGTAATTAATTATTACTTGGAATGGATTGAGTTTATACTAAATTTTTCAGTTGAACTTAAGTTTTCAACTCAATTGGAAACTTGAGAAATTCATATTTAGCGAATAATCCATCCATCTATTGTCGATTTTTCATTTTTTATGCCATATTAAATATCTTACTATTGACTTCTTTTGTAAACCATCATCCAACTGTAAAACATTTCAATCTGATACTCTGAAGTCTCGATTGGACGGGACTTTGCAGAATACATTGTCTAAACAAGCTTGCCAAATTATAGCTATTTTCACCATTCTAAAGGTAGCTTCGGTGGCGAAAAACTCTTTCATTACAAATCCTTCAATTGCAAAGTCATATTTTAACTCCTTGATCCTATTTTCTGCATCTGCCCTTCCTCTTTATTAATTCCAAATTTGTTCTGCGGGTAATGTTTGATTTGTAATCAATACACTAAATCGGTAGTCTGTCATTTTTTCTTCTTTACCGAATAATGTTATGATTATACCTCCTGCTTTTGGGGGAGTGTGTCTATTCTGTATAATTATAGTTATCCTTCTTGGTTCTATCCATTTTTGTGCCTGATACCATTAATCACTAATCCATATACCTTTGTCTATTATATTCCCTTTCTGTGTATTATATATTATATGTTGGATTGACTTGACTAACCGACATGATATTACATAGGACATTTGTTTTAATCCCGACATTTCCATCACGCTTTTGCTGAAAAAACCACTGTCTGCTCTCACTAATCCGATTGTCTTCCCTTCTAGTATTCGCATTGTTTCTTCAAAAAAATTTTCAAATGAACTGAAACTTGTTGTATTTCCAATTCTAAGCCAACCATTGGCAATCATTCGCAATTCACTAATATAGGCAATTAGGGGATGATGACTTGCCCGTTCCTTCTTCTTTGGATTATATCCTTTCTTACTTCCTTGTTGTTCACCATACCTTGTTATTTCCATAGAGTCAAAGTCTAATGTAATACGATCTATCTGGATTCGTAAAAAATACCATTGTGATATCTGTGGAAAAAAATTATCATTTGTCGCCCATCTAAATTTCTTGAAAAATCTTCCAAAGGTTACATGACTAGGTATCTTTTTTAACTGAAACAACTTTTTCAACACTTCATAGTATCTGGCATGTTCCGTTTGCAGAAGTTTATTGGCACCACACCAACTTGAAACAGAAAATGATACAACTATATCTATCGATTTATGTGAATTTGGTGATTTGATCTGTGGAAGTCCTATATCTAAAATCGATTGCTTGATTCCTGTTTTTTCCAGTAACTCTTGCATCAATATCATGCCTCCATGTGGGCTAACTTCTTTGTCACTATAATTAATTATAAATCCTCCGAATTCCATGTTAGTTTTTCTTACAAGGTATGCCTATCTTATAACTTCTGTCTTTCAATATGTTAGATATTCTTTTGTTTATCCAACTGAAAAATTTGGGCTAAACTCAATTAGATCAAAATAGAAAATAATTGTGCGAATTGAAAATAATTAAAATGCCAATCGAGTTATTTCGATTGGCATTTTTTATTAACCCATATTCTAAACTACTTAAAGATTGTTAGAATACATTTCTGGTTCCTGTTAATATCCGATGCTTGCTCAAGCTCTTAACTTGCACATTAATCCTTTAACCTACTTAACAATTACAATTAATTTATTAAACACATACTCCTTATCCTTATATTTTAATAAGTAATTGCCTTCAACCAGATTTCTTAAGTCTAAATTGAGATGTACGTGATTTTCAGGTTCATCAACTTCAGAATAATATATGACCTTGCCTGCAATATTCACTATTTCTATAATTCCATGATACTCATGAAGCCCATCTAAATGAAGAACAAAATTTCCGTCATTTGGATTAGGAGTAATATCAATTGATAGTTCTTCTTCATGATTCTCGTTAAATTGTTCCAAGCTAGGAATTTCCCCTTCATCTTTAGATACTGTATTATTACACTTAGCCTGATTACAAGGCCCTAGGTAATCACCATGATTTAAATGAGCTTGAATTGCGTTCCAGCTTATACAAAGAGTATTGTAATTTCCAACAATATGACATAAATATGCTTTATTGCTTCCACATTTCCAACTTGCATGAAGAGTTGAATAGTTAAATGGCTTGTATTTGCAATCAGGCAAACCATTGTTATCATTGTCGATCTTATCGTTTCCACCTGGACACACATCACAAACATTTCCAACCCCATCACAATCGGAATCTTCTTGACCTGGATTAGATACTAACGGGCAATTATCTGCAGAGTTTTCTATTCCATCTCCATCAATGTCGTTACATCCTTCGTCTGTTTGACCATCACAGTCATCATCCAAATTATTGTCACAGATTTCTGAAGCAGCCTTTATATTTACAACAAACGAACATGTCGCACTATTACTGGAACCATCAGTAACTGTTCCGTTTACAAAAGTATTGCCAATTCCTAGCGTACTTCCATTCAGAGGACTGTAAACAACTATGAATTGTATAAATAAATTCTTACTTAAATGGGATAGTGCATTTTGGGATGGTGAGCAATATATTTCATACACACCTGAAATAATGGATAAATTTAATGTTTTTGTAAATGTCAACAAAATTCATCCAGGTGCAAATGCCTTAATTACTTTTGCTTATGCAGATTATGCTCGTAAAACTGAAAAAATGTCTGACTCTCAAATCATTGCTGAAATAATGACTCATTTACGAGATATATATGGAAGTAAAATTCCGAATCCAACTAGTCTTTTAAGAACCAAATGGCAAAGCAATGAAAATTCATTTGGTGCAAATTCATACACTGCTGTTAGTACAAAAATGCAACATTTTGACGATTTAGCAGGTGAAGTGAATGGTAAGCTATGCTTTGCCGGTGAACACACACATAAAGATTATTATTCAACTGTTCACGGGGCGTATTTAAGCGGATTAAGAGAAGCAGATAAAATAATTGGCTTGTAAATATACTTTGTTTTAAAAAGCCTTTTATTTTAGAATTGCGGTTTTATTGGATTATTTCTAACTTCATGTTCTTATACTTAAGGGTCTTTAGGCAGTATATTTAATCAAAATATATTTTCCATTTTTCCAGAATTAATTTTTCTCTGCCAATAATTTTAACTTCTTTAAAAAATAATAGTAAATAAATTCAGCAGTATGATTGATGAAATCTAAACTTCGGAATTCACTGATGGTAAATGCTTGCTTGAATTTTCCTATTTGGTCAATAATTACATATAGTAAGGACAGATAATTTTTTCTTTTTTACTTCATCGTCCGCATGTTTATCAATAAC
>JABFRV010000191.1 GCA_013140975.1 Saprospiraceae bacterium | reverse complement strand
GCTCTCATGTTTCTTTCTTTAGGACCTCCGTATAAAAGTGGGTGATAATGTGAAGAGTCTTTTAAATATACAAAACCTACTCCTTTGGGTCCATTGAATTTATGCGCAGAACCAACAATAGAAGTAAGGCCGGGTACATTAACATCAACATCCATTAATCCTATGCTTTGAACAGTGTCAGAGTGCAAGTCTGCACCATAGGTTGCACACAATTGCGCAACCTCAACTAATGGCAGCATTGTACCTAATTCATTATGTATATGTATTAGACAAACAAGAGTTCCCTTGCCAAAAACTTTTAGCTTTTCTTCCAGTTCATTAAGGTCAATTATGCCGGTTGAATCAGGCGTAAGATAACTTATGTTAATATTATTGTTTCGGTTATAAAATTTTATTGCATTTAAAATGGCAGGGTGCTCGATTGGTGAAGTGATTATATTTTTAATATTTCCTGCCTGTACTGCAGAATGAATAATAAAATTATTGGACTCGGTTGCGCTCGAAGTAAAAAATACCTGGCTAGGGGAAGTGTGTAAGAATTGTGCTAAAGATTTTCTGGATTCTTCAATTATGTTTTTTGCTAGTACACCTTCTCTGTGAATTGAAGACGGATTTCCATTGACATGTCTTGCAGAAGTTATCATGGTATCTATAACTTCAGGCAATAGCGGCGTACTTGCCGCATGATCTAGGTATATTCTATTCATTCCAGAGTATTAAAATTTAATAACTAATTCTTTAAGCTGATTGGCTAGTCTTTTTGCATTTGATTCAGAATCAGACTCCGAATAAATTCTTAATATGGGTTCGGTGTTCGATTTTCGTAAATGAATCCAACCTTCCGGAAGATCGATCTTTAGACCATCTTCTGTATTTAATTGTGCATGGGAATAATTTGCCTTGATATATTCCAAAAGAGCTTTGTAATCGAGTGATGGATTCAGATCAATTTTATCTTTACTCATTTCATATTTGGGGTATCCTGACTTTAATTGGGATAAAGTTTTTCCGGTAGATGCGAGATTGGCCAATACCAAAGCAATGCCTATTAGTGCATCACGACCATAATGAAGATCCGGAAGAATAGTGCCGCCATTTCCTTCGCCACCATATACCGCATTTACTTCTTTCATTTTTTGAACTACATGTACTTCGCCAACAGCTGAAGAAAAATATTCTCCGCCTTTTTGATGAGTTAAATCTCGCAAGGCCCTGGAAGAAGAAAGGTTCGAAACTGTATTTCCGGGCTTTTGCGAAAGTACAAAATCTGCTGTGCAAACCAAAGTATATTCTTCACCATAAAATTGGCCATTTTCATCAACAAGAACCAACCTGTCAACATCTGGATCAACTGCAACTCCTAAAGAAGCTTTGCTGCCTTTCATTCTATTGATTAATTCTGTAAGATGATTCTCCAGGGGTTCTGGATTATGAGCGAAGTTTCCATTCATTGTGTCATTGATAAGCTCATATGAACAATGTAGAGCATCAAGCAGTATAGGCAGAGCAAGTGCACCGGTAGAATTTATGCAATCCGCAATAATATGAAATTTTTTAGATCGAATTAATTCAATTGGAAGTATTGGTGAGGCCAAAATTGCTTCAACATGTTTTTCAATTGCAGAGTGATTTTTAGAAACTTTTCCCAAATTATGGATATCAGAGAAATTTAATTGAAGATTTTTACTGAATTCAATAATTTTATTGCCTTCTTCAGCAGATATAAATTCACCTTTATTATTGAGTAGTTTTAATGCGTTCCAGTGAGCCGGATTATGGCTTGCAGTGAGAATAATACCACCTGCAGAATGGGTTCTCTTTACTTCCATTTCTACAGTCGGGGTTGTTGATAATTCAAGATCGATTATATTAATACCAAGGCTTTGTAGGCTTGAAATTACTAGTTGTGACACTAACTCACCGGAAATACGTGCATCTCTTCCAATGACCACAGAAGGTGAAGAATGAGAAGATTTGACCCATTGTCCATAGGCTAGGCTAAACTTCAAAATATCAAATGGGGTAAGGTTTTCGCCCTGTGAACCTCCAATGGTTCCTCGAATGCCTGAAACTGACGCAATTAAACTCATATATTCAACACTTGTGCAAAAGTATTAATTTTACCCATTCTTCTATGAAAGACTGGTATAAGGGTTGGTTTGATTCTCCATATTATGATCTACTGTATTATGATAGGGATGAGAATGAGGCAAGGGAGTTCGTCGCTGTAATGGCACATCTATTAAAGATTGACAGGAGTCATAAGATTTTAGACATTCCTTGTGGAAATGGGAGGCATTGTCAAGCATTGCTTGAGACCGGTGCAGAAATTACAGGAATAGACTTGTCATTCCGAAATATTAATCAAGCCAAAAGTCAATCTTTTAATTCGATTGATTACTATATACACGACATGCGAAATCCTTTTCGAATTAATTATTTTGATTTTGTTTTTAATTTATTTACGAGCTTTGGATACTTTGATAGTATTAAGGAAAACATTAAAGCAGCAAAAAATATTTCTTTGAATGTAAAAAATGGAGGCATTCTAGTCTTTGATTATTTTAATGTTGATCACAGTGTTTACCAATTAAAGCCTGAGGAAATATTGTACAGAGGAAATATTCAATTTACAATTTTAAGGAAACGATATGGAAATTCTATGCATAAAGACATTCAGGTAAACGATGGAAAAAATGAATATAAGTTTCAGGAAAGAGTGAAGATTTATTCTGTGCAAGAGATTCAACAAATTTTTCACCCCTTCAATCTTGAATTGCAAAATGTATTTGGAAACTATTCGTTAGGGAAATTTGAACAATTGGAATCTGAAAGAATGATCTGTATTTTTAAAAAGCAATTGTAATGATAAGCACACTTTCATGGTATGACCATAGGATTTTTGAATGGGTGCAATACAACCTACATGGCTCATTTTTAGACACAATACTGGTTTTAATAAGAGACAAGTTTTTTTGGATTCCATTATACCTTGCAATGATTTCATGGGTTTATAATTTTCACAGGAGTCTCTTTTTATGGATTATAGGTGCTACAATTTTTCTAATAGCCTTAACTGACCAAATCAGTAGTAATGTTTTAAAAAAGAAGTTTCAAAGAGTAAGGCCTTGTAGAGAGCAATATTTTAGTAATCAATTTGAAGTATCAATAAATTGTAGCTCAGGTTTTAGTTTTCCTTCTTCACATGCATCAAATCATTCTGCTATAGGAGTTTTTTATTTTTGTATTTTAGGATCTTCATTGCCACGAGGTAGGTACTTCTTATTATTTTGGCCTGCATTAATTGGATTTTGCCAGGTATTTGTAGGCGTTCATTTTCCTTTTGATGTACTTGCCGGGTTGACTCTGGGTACAATTACGGGACTCACCACGTACTTTTTGTATCGATATTTCGCCAGCCGATTTGTAAAAAAGGGCAATAATTGAAATATGTCAGCGTTATAAGATCAGATGATAACACATATATTAGAATAACACGTTTAATATTTATTCTTAAATTTATATGGGTTTGATTTTCTAATTTTTGGTTGCTTTTTTGGCTAGAATATAAAATGATCGCTTTTTTAATTATATAGCTAAAAATTAGCGAACTATGTATTATAAATAATTTATATATTTGCAATTATTCCTGGATATGAAAAACATAGGTTTTGTATTGGTCTGTATAAGTTTTTGGAGTGCAATTCATGCTCAGGCACCGAAATTCAGCAATGATTTTTTAAATATTGGAGTAGGGGCTCGCGGGCTTGCTTTGGGATCTGCTATTACTTCTACTTCCAATGACGTTACTGCTGGTTACTGGAACCCTTCATTATTGCCGTATAATAGTTCTAAATTTCAAGTGGCGGGACAACACGCTCAGTGGTATGCAGGAATTGGCAATTATGATTATGTTGGTTTTGGTAAAAAACTTGATTCAGATGGAAAGTCATTTGGAGCAGTTAGTTTGATACGAATGGGAATTGATGATATTCCAAATACATTGAGATTAAGAGGACCTGACGGAAGTATTGATTATAGTCGCATTACTTCATTTAGTGTTGCCGATTATGCATTATTAATCTCATATGGAAGAAAGCTGAAAGTGTTTGAAGAAGAAAATTCAGGTATTAATTTTGGAGGAAATGTAAAAATAGTACATAGAAGTTTTGGTTCGTTCGCAAAGTCAATTGGTTTTGGAATTGATGCTTCATTTTCTTATAATAAAGGGAACCTTAGATTAAGCGCTATGGGGCGTGATATTACTACGACTTTCAATGCTTATAAATTTTCGTTTACGGATGAAGAAAAATCTACTCTTCAGTTAAGTGGTAATGATGTTCCGTCAAGTTCAACAGAAATTACTTTACCGAAAGTCATTCTTGGCGCAGCATATAAGATTCAACTCGGAGAGAAGATTGGAATTCTACCAAGTCTTGATGTTGAATTTTCAGGAAATGGTACGCAATCACAATTAATTTTACCAGGAAGTTTCGGTATTGATCCACGAGTAGGAATTGAAATAGATTTTCGAAAGAAAGTTTTCTTACGCTTAGGAGCTAATAATTTTCAATCGATATTATCACTCATAGAACCTGATAAAAAAGAATTTTCAGTTCAACCATCGGGTGGACTTGGAATTAAATTTGGCAGATTTACAATCGATTATGCCTTAACGAATATTGGAAATGCCGGAACAGGTTTATATTCCAACTATGTTTCATTAGTATTGGATTTTTAGAAAATTCCATTTTTGAGTATAAACACTCCCAAGCTAATTTAACCTCAAACTGTGGTGGTTTGAATTACATTCATCTTCTTCTTCATAAATAAGTAAAATAAGCTCTTAAGGGCTCTTAAGTTACTTATTAAAAAGCTGTAAATCAGTTTATTATCAAATGGCTGGATATTAAAGGCAGCCAAATTCTCATTCAAAGGGTCTTTGTAATATATTTGTAAAGTAAACTGCATCAACTCTGCGATGAGCTCAACAAAAATATTACTTGTTATAGGCTCTGCAATTCTATTAACCTGGAGCTGTCAGAAAGAAAATTTCAATAAGTATAATGATGCAAAAGAAACGCTGGTCCTTGCATCTAAAGATGAATATTATTCTTTAGTTCTACAATGGGCGAATTTGCCTACAACTAGATTTAAAGAATTTATAGTCGTTAGAAGTATGGCTCCTTCTCTTCCTCAAACAGAGCTTGCCAGTATTAATCCAAATGAGATTGTATTTAGGACCCAGGATAATAAAGATCAAACTTTTAGAGATAGCGTCTTTTTTTCTCGTGTATATTACAGACTATATGCACAGACAAATTCCGGGTTGCTTTATTCAAATGAAATTTCTTATAATCCCAATATAATAAACATAAGGTCCGGAATTATTTCTGATTTTGTTATAGATCCTGTTAATGGTAGTTTGTTTATTTTTTATAATTCTCGTGTGATCGATAAGTACAATGTCTCTGACATGTCTTTCATTTCATCTACCAATTCCATTCCATATAACTTTACAAGTAGTCAAAATGCCTCAATAAGGAATTGTAAGAATTGTAAAACCGAATTGCTTGTTCCAATTGAAAATAAATTGTATTTCATCGACGCGGAAACTTTCAAGATAAATGAGGAAGTAATAAATGGCAATAAAATATTTAATACAGCAACCGATAATAAGGGTAATGTCTATTGGACTGATTCAAGTACAACTGACAATGTAATCGTTCGTTATAATCCAACACTAAAGGAAAAAAAGAGACTGGGAGAAATTAGTCCTGATAAAATACTGTTGAGAGTTTCTGAAGAGGGTCAGAATATTATTGTAGGAACGAAATTATCGATGTCTCAAATTGCTTCTTTTGTTTTTGATGATCAGGGAAACTCTTCGAGTAAACATGTCAATACACAAATAAGAATTGATTGGTTTAATAAAGGAAGAGTAGTGCAAAATTATAATGGTTTATCAATTGTAACCGGATCTGAAGGTTTAATTTTAAATCATGAATTACAATCATTGCTTTCATTGCAGCCTCAAGGAGCCGGATATAAAAATTTCGTTTTTTCCGGCGACAGTAAGTTTTTATATGCGCAATCCGATAATTTTAAACTCATTTTTCGATACAATCTTGTCAACAATTATGAACAGGACAAAAGTTATAATTTTAGGGCATCACCAAGTTTCTTGTTTATTTATAAGCAGCAATTGTACGGTGTAGGAGTAATTTTTATACCTGAATTGGGAATAAGCAGAACGGTATTGGAAAAAATAAAAATGACAGAATGAAACTTTCTATTTTAATCACATTTAGTTTCATGCTCGTTTTAGGCTCGTTTAAACAGGCTTATAGTCAGAAGTATGATGCTGATTTTCAAGTTGAAGCAGGGATAAATTTTGGTGGAATTTGGAATATGATTAGGAGTAATTCTTATGATTCCTTTCAGTACAATAATAATTATAATCTTTCTTGTAAGGTTATACTGAATAAGTATGCAATTAGATCCGGTGTTGGATTGCGTTTTGATCAGGACCAAAGTAAAAAGGCAGAATTATTAGATGTTATTTCAACAAATTATAGAAATTTAAATCTTCGATTAGGTGTTGAAAGGCAATTTGATTTAGAAGGGAAGTGGTTGATTTATGGCGGAATAGATGGAGTATTTTCTTATTTCAGAAACTTTGTTTCCGAAGATTCTGGCTTTGATCAACTCATCAGAGTTAAAGAAAGAAATACTTATGGAGCTGCACTGGTTTCCGGAATACAGTTTCATATAATTCCTAGACTTGTAATTGCTACTGAAGTTTCATTTCAATACCAAATCTATTATGAAACAGAGCAATTAACATTTGACGTTTTTTCTGATTTTAATGGGCCGCTAAATGAAAATTCCGGATCCAAATTTTTGTTTCTTAGCCCGAATGTATTATATTTGTCTTATAAATTTTAGCGTTTGATTTGAAATATTCAATTTTTATATTATTCGTTTTCGTTTTTTCAGCAGAAAGTTGTCATGAAAAATTAAACCATAATATTGAAAATTATCCTAACCTTCCTATTCAACATTATAACTATGAATCCCTTCCTGATGAAAGAGATATTAACTTTTTCAGGTTCGCTAATTTTCAACGATTGACAATTAATTTTGGAAAATTAAGTCCGGATTATAATCCGGTAAGCAATGCGGGTGCAACATTGGGAAGAGTTTTATTTTATGACAAGAATCTTTCTTTTAATAATACAATCTCATGTGGCTCATGTCATAGTCAGAAAAATAGTTTTGTTGACAACCTTGATTTTAGCCCCGGATTTCAAGGTGAATTTGCGTTGAGAAATACACCTTCTGTTTTAAACGTCGGATTTCAAAATTCTTATTTTTGGGATGGAAGGGAGATTAGACTCGAAGATATGGTTTTAGGACCCATTCAAAATCATATTGAAATGGGGATTGATAAAATTGAGAATCTTGAAAATAAGCTTGCAAGTCTGCCTTATTATCCTGATTTATTTTTGAAGGCATTTGGAACTAAGGAAGTTAACACAGAAAGAATTTCAAAGGCACTTGCTCAGTTTCTTCGCGCAACTGTTAGCTTCAAGGCGAAAATAGATAATAAAGAGAATCATTTTACTTTATTGGAAGAATTGGGCTTTTCTGTTTTCAATATTAAGGCAGGATGTGTAGAATGTCATGCAGGAGTTAATTTTAAAGGGTATGATGAGGTCGCTAAGAATACTTCAAAAGTCTCAAGTTTTGCAAATATAGGGCTCGAAATGGAGTATAAAGATCCTGGTTTAGGTAAGTATCAGGTGTTCAAAGATGGTCATTTCAAAGTGCCTGGATTGCGAAATATAGCCTTGACAGGACCTTACATGCATGATGGAAGGTTTAAGACTCTTGATGAAGTAATTGAACATTACAATTCGGGAGTTAAGGATCATCCTTATTTAAGTTTTGGAATGAAAAATGTACATGGAAAAGTGAAACGCTTAAATTTAAGCCAATTGGAAAAGGATGCTTTAAGAGCCTTCTTGCATACTCTCACTGATTATTCAATTCTTAATGACCAAAGATTTTCCAATCCATTTGTGAATTAGTATAAATTTTATTCAAAAACTTTTGTTGTATCAAGTGTATAGAATCATAAAAGAAATCTCTTTTATACATATTCCTTTCCGAATGATGTTTCAACATCTTTCAGTATTTGCTTGATTCTTTGTTCTTCAGATTTTTCACAAACAAGTAATGCATCGTTTGTGTTGACCACTATAAAATCTTTCAAGCCTTGAAGTACAACAATTTGGTTTGTTTCGTTATGTACTATACTAGATTCAACATCGTATAAAAGTAATTTTTTAGATTTGGTTGCATTGCTTAGCGTATCATGAGGTAAGAGGGTATAAATAGATCCCCATGTTCCTAAATCACTCCAACCAAAATCGACCTTCTTTACAAAGACTGTATCAGCATGTTCCATAATGGCATAGTCAATTGAAATACTTTCACATTGAGAGTAAGCAGATGAAATATTTTCAATCTGAAAGTCATTAAAAATTGATGCCAACTGTGGATTATATTGAATAAATGCACTCCAGATTGTTGAAGCTTTCCAAAGGAACATTCCGCTATTCCATACATAATCTCCGGATTCGATATATTCCAATGCTTTATTATAATTTGGCTTTTCAACAAATTGTCTGACAGGAAAAATGTTATGACCTTGTTCAAATTCTTGATTGTAATGTATATATCCGTATCCTGTGTCGGGTCTTGAAGCATTTATTCCCAATGTCAAAAGACCTTCGTAATTTTCTAAAAATTCAAAACCTTCGTTAATATCTTGTATAAATTTTGCTTCCTGAAGTATGAGATGATCTGCGGGAGCTGTAAGTATAATTGCATCCGGATTTCTCTGAATTATTAACTGTGTCGCAAGTGCCACACAAGGAGCCGTATTTTTTCTTTCCGGTTCTGATATTAAGTTATATTTTAACAATGTTGGCAATTGCTTGAGAACTAACTGTTCATAATCTACATGACTTACGATCAAAATATTTTCGACAGGAATAATTTCAGCAAGTCTGTCAAATGTCATTTGTAACAAAGACTTTCCGGTGCCAAGAATATCTAAAAATTGTTTAGGGAATTGGTTTCTACTAAGAGGCCAGAATCGAGAGCCAATACCGCCTGCCATTATTACTGCAAAGTGCTTTTTAGATTTTTGATGATTCATGTTATAAGTCTTAAAAGTTGCGAAGAATTTTATATTTATTTAATGTGGTTGCGGCCAACAAAATAGCTGCCTAAAGTAAAAATTTGCTACGTGTGAAAATAATATTATTTCTACATTGAAACTTAGGTAAAATGTAGTTCTTTAACAAGCCGTAAATTATCAGCAATATTACAAAAACCCTTCCATTATCCAATCCGCTAACAGTTGCCTGTTTCTTGGGGAAGTAATTCTTTTTCGGTCTTGTTCGTTACGAATATTTGCAAGTTCAATAAATATAGGATCTGGTTCTGAAGTTCTCATTACATATAAGGGTCTTGCAGAGATGGTTCCTTTGTAATCTCGTTCTTGATATTTTCGATATTTTTCTGAAAATACAGATTTCAATTGCTTCGCTTTCTTTTTTGAAGGTTTACTTTCAGATTGATAATAAAAGTAGACATCTTGTCTATTTTCTTCTGGTTGAGAATCAATATGAATACTAATCATCCACTGATTCTTAATTCCTTCAAGCTTGTGTTTGAAGAATAATTGATTGGTTTTAATCATTCCTTGACGAAGCCGTTTGACCTGGTTGATTGGCATCTCGTGTAATCCTAAGCAAGTTTCATCATTATCGCATTCTAGGTAATTGTCATCACGGATTCCATCACTTTTATCTTGTACAATCATGTAAACAGTAGCTCCTCTTGTCATAAGATTACGTGCAAGACGTAATGATACATCGTAAGCGTATTCATCTTCACAAAATGTTCTATCGGATTCCTTGTCTGTAAACATTGCGCCGGGGTCCGGGCCACCGTGTCCGGGAACAATATAGAATATCTGGTCTTTTAAATCATCAGATTCAATCGGGACTTCCTTATGTTCTTTACCAAACAAGGAAACGCTCAGTGTTTTGCTACTTACTTTTTTAACAAAACTTTCCTTAATTGAATTTGAATCTTCATTTATATCAATGTCTGCATTTCGTTTTTTGTTGGGAAGGAGTTTTTCTTCTAGTTTGTTATCGGCGATTAGAATTTTAGCATCCTCTTCTTTAGGTGAAGAGTTGATAGCTTTATTTACAACTGCTTCAGAGTTATTAACCTTGATGTTATCTTTTTTTGAAATGAACTCAGGAAGCCAAACGATCTTGTCTTTGGAATATTGCTTTGCTTTAAGACCCGCTGCAACCATAGCTTCGTTATACGTTTGGATTTCTTTTGCCTTAGAATAATCCTTTATATTCACAGAGCTTCTTATACTTTTACCATCAAAATTTAGAATTTGAATCGGTAGTAAATAAGTTTGACCTTTTTCTAGCTCAGCGCCATTCTTGATCTTATTAATTTCATAGAAACGCTTGATATTATCAACGTTATCCAATAGCTGATAGGATCGTAATATGGAATATGCACCTTGCCCTTTTTTAGCTGCCACTTTTACATACTTTACAGAGGGTTCTGTTGCTAAGAGAGGCAATGAGATTAGTCCAATGGCTATAAAAAGAAATCTTTTGGAAAGAATCATAACAACATCTTATTAAAGGCAAATATAATAAAATATTGTAATATGTAAATAACTTTTAACCAATATGTTCGCTAACTTATTACATATAAATTAATCAATATATATTTGCTTTGTTTTCAATCTTTTGGGTTTATTTACTTTATTGCAATTATTCCTGATTCTGGCTGTATCTTAGCCTTATGAAAACCATTTTGAGTTGCATCTCAAGAGATTTCAAGAATGAATGGCGAAACCTATATCAATTGGGTGGATTATTTAGCTTCCTTATAGGAGTGTGCTACTTAATTTATTTTTTCGGAGATAAGAATCAGAGCTTATCAGAGTGGAATCTAAAATATTGGTTAGTGTATTTGTTTTTAAGTTTTTTTGTAGGATCCCGAATTTACGAAGAAGATCAAGGTAGGTTTCGGATATTCTTACATCAGTTAGTGCATCCGGGTCAGTTGTTGCTTTCTAAAATCATCTTTGTTTTTTTCTTGCTTACAGTAATGAACATGTTGATTTTATTTTTCTTTCAACTTTTTAATCCTGAAATACAAGTACAATTTTTCAACTGGTTGTCAATTTGTATGTTGATTAATGTTGGAATGGCGACATTGATTAGTTTTAGTTCATTGCTAAATAGTAATATTAGGAATAATACGATTCTGCTAACGGTCATAATTCTTCCTATTAGTTTTCCTTTAATTGGAATGGCTTATTCTACATCTCACAGTGTTCTGGAAGGTGTAAGTATTTTAAGTGTCGGATCAAAATTAAGATTGATTTTAGGAATTGATCTAATTACTATAGCCATTGTATTTTTTCTGTATCCTCATATAGCCCGAAATTAAATTTATTATGCAATTAAGTTGGTGGAAGTTATTGTGTATTGTGTTATTGGCGTATGTATTGGTAATTGGATTAGTTACACCCTTAAAACCAGGGATTTTAAAAATTAGTCCTGAAAGAATTAAAACCGGACAAACTGTTGACATAGAAATTTCGGGTTATAATACTCATTATAAAAGTTCAAATCAAGTCGCTTATCTTAAAGCATCGACAGGTTATTTAATTCAAGCTAAAGAAATTAAGGTGATTGATGATAACAATATGGTAGCTTCGTTTGATGTGCCGCAATTTCTGCCTACTAGCAATTCAATAGAGCAGTTAAGCGTTATAACAAGCTCAGAGAAGGATGGCTCAAGCGTCATGCCTTCAAGATTAATTGTCGCACAAGACAGCGTGCAGTTAGAGATGGGAAAAAATTTATGGTCAATCAAGGAGCCTACATTTTTTGGAATTAAAAAGTATTCTTTTCCTTTTCGGAATATATTGTATGAAACAATCAGGAATACATTTTTTCATGTATCGTTATGGTTTGCCATGTTTGCTTTATTAGGTATTAGTGTATATCATTCTATTCGATATCTATACAAATCCGACTTACTTGATGACTGGAAGGCTTATTCGCAAGTTAGAACTGCAATCCTTTTTGGTGTGCTTGGATTAATAACAGGATCCATTTGGGCTAAGTATACCTGGGGAACATGGTGGACGAATGATATTAAATTAAATATGGCAGCTTTGAGTATGTTAATTTA
This sequence comes from Saprospiraceae bacterium, assembly GCA_013140975.1. Taxonomy (GTDB): domain Bacteria; phylum Bacteroidota; class Bacteroidia; order Chitinophagales; family Saprospiraceae; genus Vicinibacter. The sequence continues at coordinate 9,744 of JABFRV010000191.1, read as the reverse complement.
TTTTGGTTATTTAATAATAAGAGCTGGAATAGAAGACCCTGATAAAAAAGCTAGAATATCAGCCAGTTTTAATGTTTTTGCTCTTGTGGCAGTAATACCACTGATATTTGTTCTTCCAAGACTAACAGACAGTCTTCATCCGGGGAATGGTGGAAATCCTGCTTTTGGTTCAGAAGATATGGACAATAGCTTAAGGATGGTTTTTTATCCGGCAGTCATAAGTTTCATTTTATTGGGAATCTGGCTTTCACAATTAGTCTTTAGGTCAGATGTCTTAAGTCATAAATCAGAAAGTGCCGAAATTTAGCTTCAAAGATTCGGCATTTATTTTGATTAAATAATTGATAATCAATTAGTTGGAAATGAACTTTAAGACAGGCTTTAAGATTGGGAATCAATTGCCAATAAATGTAAGAATAAAAAATTAACGAACTATTCTGATAAATAATGAGTAAAATATTCAAGAATAAACTCAAATTCGCACCTGAAATGAAATATAATATTGCTTTTATTATGATATTGGTGAGTGCTCAAAATATGCTTGCCCAGTCTTCACAAAGCTTTATGACTTCGGGAGGTAAAATAAATGTAGTATTTGCTGTAATATTTATTGTATTCATAGGAATCATTTATTACCTAATACGAATTGATAGAAAAATTAGTAAACTAGAAAATAAGTAAATTATGTCAGAGATTTCTTTTTTGGATAGCGTTAATCGCAATTTTGATCGAGCAGCTAGTTTTACTTCTATTCCTAAGGGGATACTTGAAATGATTAAAGCTTGCAATGCGGTCTATGAAATTCAATTTCCTGTACGAATCGGAACTGAAGTACAGGTGATAAAAGCATTTAGAGCGCAACACAGTCATCATCGCCTTCCAACTAAAGGTGGAATTCGTTACAGCAAGATGGTAAATAAGGATGAAGTTGAAGCATTAGCGGCTCTAATGACGTATAAATGCGCTATTGTTGATGTGCCTTTCGGTGGTGCAAAAGGCGGTGTTGCTATTAACCCCTGGCAGTACACTGAAGAACAATTAGAAAAAATAACAAGACGATATACGACTGAATTAATTCGTAAAAACTTTATTGGCCCCGGTATTGATGTTCCTGCTCCAGATTATGGAACGGGTCCAAGAGAAATGGCATGGATTTTAGATACGTATGTGACTTTCAAAGGAGGAGAGATAGATGCTGCTGGATGTGTTACCGGCAAACCTGTTAATCAGAATGGTATTCAAGGACGTACCGAAGCAACTGGAAGAGGAGTATACTATGGATTAAGAGAATTATGTGAAACTCCAGATGCAATGAAGAAAGTAGGATTGACAACCGGTCTGCAGGGTAAACGGACAGTAATTCAAGGTCTTGGAAACGTTGGACAGTATACCGGAATTATAATGCAGAAGGAAGGTGGCATAAAAATTATAGCAGTAGCAGAATATGAAGGAAGTATAATTAAAGAAGATGGAATTGATATTGAAGAATTAATGGCCTATAGAAAGAGTAATAACAATTCAATAATTGGATTTCCGGGATCAACCACTTTAGCTGATAGGACTTCAGCATTGGAATTAGATTGCGATATTCTTATTCCTGCCGCATTGGAAAATCAAATTACGATTGAGAACGCTGATAAGATAAAAGCAAAAATAATTGGTGAAGCTGCCAATGGGCCGATTACTTCTGAAGCGGAAGTTGTGTTGGCTAAAAAAGGAATCATTGTAGTTCCTGATATGTATTTAAATGCCGGAGGTGTAACTGTTTCATATTTTGAATGGCTTAAGAACCTTTCTCATATGAGATTTGGAAGAATGGAAAAAAGATTTGATTCGACAATGTATGCTCGATTAGTCGCGACAGTGGAAGACTTAAGTGGTAAAAAGATAGGAGAAACAGAAAGAGCCCTTTTAACTCGTGGAGCGGATGAGATAGATCTTGTACGTTCTGGACTTGAAGAAACAATGGTAAGTTCATTTCAACAGATTTGGAAAGTATATGCCGCTCGTCCTGAAGTTGAAACTTTGCGAAATGCTGCTTTTATTGTCGCTTTAGAAAAAATATCAAATGATTATGCAAATCTTGGCATTTTCCCATAGTGTTAAATTGAATTAGTTAAAATCTTACTCGTTAATTTCTTATATTCCTAGTACAAGGATATGTTAATTATTGTTTAAATGTCATTGTATTGCGAAATTTTATTTTAATTTAGCGTTGTAAATATAGTTTTTACCATCTAAAATTCGTTTTTTATGCAGGATCGTTTGGACAAGATTGATATTAAGATATTAAACATACTTCAGGTTAATTCAAAGATTACCAACCTTGACTTAAGCAAGAAAATAGGATTATCTCCTGCGCCAACTCTTGAAAGAGTAAAGAAATTAGAGCAATTAGGTGTTATTGAAAGCTACCATGCGAAAGTTAATCCTTTGAAAGTTGATCTTTCTATTTCTACATTCGTTTTAGTTAATGTTGCGTGGCATAAGCCAAAAGCTCTTGAGAGCTTTATAGAAAAAGTAAAGATAATACCAGAAGTAATTGAATGTTTTGTAATAACGGGTGATGCTGATATTCTAATGAAAGTAGTATGTAAGGATATACATGCTTATGAAAAACTACTATTTAAAAAACTCTCTCAGATAGAAGAAGTAGAAAGATTAAAGACATTAATGAATCTTTCTACAATAAAAAAGAATACAATTCTGCCAATAGATCCAACAATGGTTAAAGATGTGCTTTAAGATTTTTACAAAGAGCATTATCATTTAATTTTAAAATTTTTATTATTTCTTTATTTGACTTATAATTTGCCGATGTAGGCTATTATGAAGAAAAATTCTCTTCTTTGGGAAATACGAAAAGGAAAATTAATTTCTTACGTCTTTGGAAGTATTCATCTTTCTACGGATAAATTTGACACCCTCCAGAAAAGCATCTCTAAGTATATTGAATCTTGCCAGGTTTGTGCAATTGAAATTAACCTTGAACATGCGGGACGGTATGATGTAAATTTGTTACATTCAATTAAGGAAGATGAAAGTTATCTCCATTATTTATCAGAAAAAAAGTGGAAGCATCTTGTTGAAACGATTCAAGAACATATTGATCTTAATATGGATGAACTTAAAAGCCTTCATCCATTTATTATCTTGAATCTTGTGTTGCAAAAGCTTCTTTCTGATTCGAAGGGAAGTATTCTGGATGAATGGATTTGGAACCAAGCCAAAGAGAATAATAAAATATTGGAAGGATTAGAAGATCTTCAAGAACACTATAATACGTTGCATAAAATTCCAATTAAATTACAATATAAGTTATTGTATGAATCTCTGTCTGATTTTTCCTCATTTAAAAGAAAAATGTCAAAATTATTATCAGCATATCTGCAACAAGACATTCGAAAGTTATTCCAGCAAGCAAAAAAATATACAGGCTCAGCCCGGAAAGTGCTTTTATATGAAAGAAATATCAGCATTGCAGATCGAATAGAAACGTTGACTTCCTTAAACTCGGTATTCGCAGTAGCAGGCGCAGGGCACTTGTATGGCAAGTTTGGATTATTAAAACTTTTGAAATCAAAGGGGTTTGTTATCAGGCCTATTAAAATCGAAACATAAGCTGTAACAATGTAATATAAATTTTAAGATTTTATTTAGAAAATCTGCTAAACATTTTATTGCAACTATTGTTATTGTAGAATTGAAATTTTATGAGATTTTTTGTAGTTCTGTTTTTTTCTTTATTCCTTCAATTAACGCTATTTTCACAAAAGAATTATACCATTAACGGATACATTACTGAAAAGGGTAGTGGAGAGTCTTTAATCGGTGTCAATATTTTTTTAAAGAACAATGCTAAGATTGGAACTGTAAGTAACACTTATGGTTTTTATTCTCTAACGATACCTGAAGGGAATTATGAAATTGTGTTTTCCTACATCGGTTATAATAACGAGATTATAGCCGTACAACTAAGTTCAGACCAAACAATTAATGTGAGTCTAGGATCCGGAATAACTCTTGATGAAATTGTTATTAGTTCTGAAGATGTAAAGCGGAACGTTCAATCGAACGAAATGGGCACACAAGAGATGAATGTTGAGACGGTGAAAAAACTTCCTGCATTATTCGGAGAAGTTGATATTCTTAAGTCTTTGCAACTTATGCCGGGTATTTCGTCTGCAACTGAAGGAGCAGCAGGACTATATGTGCGAGGCGGCGGTCCTGATCAGAATCTAGTTTTGCTTGATGAAGCAATAGTTTATAATACAGGTCATTTATTAGGATTCTTTAGTGTTTTTAATTCTGATGCAATTAAGAACACAAAATTAATCAAAGGATCTATGCCGGCAGAATATGGTGGAAGAATTTCTTCTGTGATAGATGTGCAAATGAAAGAAGGTAATGATGAAAACTTTGAACTCGAAGGTGGAATAGGATTAATCTCATCGCGACTTACGGTGCAAGGTCCAATTGATAAGGGTAAATCTTCTTTCATCGTATCTGGTCGTCGAACATATGCTTTAGATTTAGCACAACCTTTTATTAAGAATACCGATTTTGCAGGAACAAATTATTATTTCTATGATCTGAATTCAAAAGTAAATTATCGCTTATCCTCTAAAGATAGAATTTATTTAAGTACCTACTTTGGAAGAGATGTATTTACGTTTAATAACAATGAAAGAGATTTTTCTATAAAGTTACCCTATGGGAACGGAACCGGAACTTTGCGTTGGAATCATGTATTGAGAAAAAATATGTTCTCTAATTTTTCTCTTATTTATAATAACTATAAATTTAGTTTAACAGCAGATCAAGACGCCTTTCAAGTATCTGTTCGTTCAGGAATTGAAGATTTTTCTTGCAAAGCTGATATTGATTTCTATCCCAATACGAATCATCATATTAAAGGTGGTTTCAGGTACACCTATCATATACTTACACCAAATCTTGTTAATGCATCAAATGGTGAAGTTGATTTTAGTACAAAGCTTGAATCCAAATATGGTCATGAAAATGAAATTTATATACTTGATGACTGGAAAATCAGATCCAACATTGGGGTTAATTATGGATTACGGGTAAGTAATTTTATTCAGGTCGGTCCATATACCAGTGGTGTCAATAATAAAAAATATGGCTCCGGAGAGTTTGTAAAGTCTTATGTCGTGCCTGAACCAAGATTGGTATTTAATTACGGAATAGACGATAATCAATCGATTAAAGGTGGTGTTAATGTATCAGCTCAATATATTCATTTGGTTAGTAATTCCGGAACAACCTTGCCAACAGATATTTGGGTTCCCAGTACAGAAAGAGTTAAGCCACAGATAGGGACACAATATTCTATTGGATATTTCAGAAATATTTTTGATGATAAAATAGAATTTTCTGTTGAGACTTATTACAAAGACTTGAAAAACCAATTGGATTACAGAGAAAGTTATGTTGAAGATTTTAGTGCAGATGTTGAAGAAGAATTTGTGTCCGGAAAAGGAAGAGCTTATGGTCTTGAACTATTTCTTGCAAAGAAAAAGGGAAGAATAAATGGCTGGATTGGATACACTTTAAGCAGAACGGAAAGATCTTATGATCAAATTGAGAATGGAAGAGTTTTTCCAGCAGTTTATGATAGACCGCATGATGCTAGCGTAGTGCTAAACTACGAAATCAATAAAAAATGGCAAATTTCATCGGTATTTGTATACGCGACAGGAAGAAATTATACACCTATAAAAAGCTTATTTATTATAGATAGCAAACCCAATGTTGAATATGGTCCAAGAAATAGTGCAAGGTTAAAAGATTATCATCGTCTTGATTTTTCTTTAATTTATGCCAATAATAAAAATAAGAAATTTAACAGTAGCTGGGCGTTTTCTGTATATAATATTTACAATCGTAAGAACACATTTTTTAGTTTTACGGACATTGATAATGATGTGTTTTCAGGCAATGCTCAAGCAAAGCAGGTTAATGTAGCACTTTTCACTTTAATACCCTCAATAACTTGGAACTTTAACTGGAATAGTAAGAAAATATAATGAAGAAGAATATTGCATATTATTTTATTCTCTTAGGGGTGCTTTTTAATCTAGTTGCCTGTGAAGAAGAAGTGGTGCCGGATAATTCTGATTTTGAAGAACAATATGTTATTGAGTCATATTTAGAGAATTCAACAGAAGCATTTCCGCCGTATTTATTTTTAACAAAATCAATCGGATTTTATTCGAAGATTGATGTATCTATTTTACAAAAGCTATTTGTGTCCGGAGCAGATGTCAAAATTACAGTTGACAACAATGTTTATAAACTTGATGAGATCTGCTTAAATCAACTGCCGGAAGAAATTAGAAAAGAAATTTTAGTTGAATTAGGTTTGAATTCTGATTCTGTACAGGTAGATCTTTGTGCCTATATTGATATTAATCGAAAAATTCCTATCGCTAAAGGTAAAATTTATGAACTGGAAGTAGTTGTTAGAAAAGATACAATACGATCAACAACTCGTATACCTGATTTAATTCCTCTCGATTCCATCTGGTTTGATAAATTACCAGGTAAACCTAACGATACATTTGCTCAAATGTTTGCCAGGATTAATGACATTCCGGATCAAACAGATTATTATAGATTTTTTACTGCAGGGCAGGACGAACTATTGATTCCTGATAATTCTTCTGTGTTTAATGATTTTTTCTTTAATGGTCAGAATTTTAAATTTACAATTCCTAAAGCAAGACCCGCCGGCGAAGGGTTTTCTGATACTGCAGGATATTTTAGAAAAGGAGACACAGTGAGAGTAAAGTGGTGCAATATTGATCGGGAACATTTCGATTTTTGGAATACTCTTGAAGTAAGTAGAACACGTCAGGGACCATTCTCTAGTTACGTGAGAATTGATGGAAATATTCAGAATGGTCTTGGATTATTTGGCGGACAGAATTGTGAAACTTATACAATCTTAGTTAAGTAAAGTGGTTCCAATTTGTAGATGAATTCCAAAAAATTAGAATCGGAATTGTGAATTCGATATTTAAATGATAGGTATAGAACTTTAATCTTCAAAAAGTTAAATTTCAAACCAACTGTCCAAAATAAAAGACTCACAATTAAAACGGATAATTCAATGCCAGGTGTACAGCATTATTTTCTATTATGCGGTCCCAAGTAATTAAGTTCTTTGTATAAATTCCATAATTACCTTCCTCATCAGGAAACGGATTGCGCCATTTCATTCCAAGATCCAAGCGGACTAAGAAATAATCGAAATTCAACCGAAGTCCCAGGCCAGAAGAAGCAGCAATTTGTTTGTAAAACTCTTTAACATCAAATATTCCTGTTGTTATTGTAATTGCAGGGTTAGGCATTTGCCAAAGATTTCCGATGTCAGTAAATATAGCACCTTCAAATTTCCAATAAATTTTAAATCTGTATTCTGCATTTATTTCTAGCTTAATATCTCCGGATGAAAAATAATTTCCATTAGTCGCAGTGGCTGATTGATTATTTGCACCCGGGCCAAGTTCTCTCAATTGCCATCCTCTCATGCTCTGAGGGCCTCCTAAGAAGAATTGCCGTATGTATGGAATAGGATTTGATTTAAGAAATGGGACGGCTAGTCCATAATTCAGTCTAAATATTAGGTTATTTCTATCAGGAAATCTTTTCTCCCATCTGTGATCCATTTCAATTTTGAAAAATTTCGAAAATAGTACACCATCCTTGCTGGTAATCTTTTTATTCAATGTCAACTGACTTAGTCCGTCTAAGATGCTTGCTTCAATTCCATTTGCTTCCAGAAATGCAAGTTTAGTCGAAGTCCAGCTTGTATTTATTTTTTTAGTTGAATAATATTGAAAGTTGTTAAAAAATACAGATGTGAAGATTCTTGTTGGAGAAAAACTATTTTCAAGAAAACGGTTGTTGTCCAAGATTTTTTGAAATTCAGGTTCTACTGAAGGGAAATACAAGCTAAAATTTATTGTACTTAAATTTATGTTTTGATTTTTGCTTATAGGAATTTTGTAGCTTACATTGTTATTGAAAGATTTATACTTAAATAAATTATTAAGTACAACATATTCAAATCCCAGATTTAATGAAGTTTTACAAATAGGATCAGGAAGTTTTAATCCCAATAATTGACTTGTTTTACGAATTAATTTATAGGTTCCTGTTAAGTCTCGAAAATTAGGCAATTGAAGGCTGTTGCTGAAGTTTATATTGGTCGAATTGATAATCTGAGACTGCCTGAAAAAATTACTTAATTCTGCTCCGGCTTCAATTTTGGATTCAAAAATTGCTCCACTATGCCAAAGGTTTCTGTTTCTTACAAGAAAGAAAGCTGAAACTCCAAGTAATGTTGAGTTAGCGATTGATGACTTTAGAAAAGTAGAATTAAAGTCGATACCTCTATCAAGAAGCCACTTATAATTAGGTGTCAAATAGATATTATGATTCAATGTGTTAAATAAACTTGTATCTATTTTCGATTCTATATTAATGAATTTATAAAATTCTAGTTTGCTAATTCTGGAATACGTTGAATCTAGACTGGATTTTCTGTAATAGCTACCCGGAGTGAGCTGTATGATATCGGAAATGATTTTATTCTTAATATAAAATTGGCTTGATGTATTATGAAATTTAACGCCGTCAATTATTTCTTCCTGTGTGGTTTTTTTCTCTAAAGAATTAAAGTCCGGGAAGACGTTTATTTCTCCAATTGTATATTTTTTATGTGTGTTTACTTTGTCCGGATTGTTGATTTTTAAACGAACTATATTCTTTCTTTGCAAAGTATCCAGATCAAGACTCTGTATATAAACGGGTGCAAATTCTGCGTACCCATGATTATTAAGTAACTCTGTTATTCTTGATTTTTCAGTCTGGAATAGAAAATTGTCAATGTAAGAGCCTTTCGTTAATATTGCCTCATTCTTGTGTGCGTTTAGGATATTCAAAATTTCCATATCATCCACAACATAGATCAAGCTATCTATACTGAATTGCCTTCCTGGATTTACTGTGTATTGAACTGTCGAGTGGTTCTTTTTGGTTCTTATTTTTGATTCTATACTGACGTCAAAGAAACCTTTGTTAAACATATAGTTGTACATATTTAATCGGGTTAAGCGAATCAGACCAGTGTCAAGAATAGCAGGGGGCTCAGCTTGTTTTTCTAAAGTTTTGCGTGCTCTGATCTTCTTTTCTTTATTCTTGTCTAAGTATGCGTAAATTTTTTCTCTATCAAAAATTAGCAGCCAGTTTCGGTTAGGCTTTTGCTTGTATAATGAGCTTAGCTCATTGATCAAATCCAGAGAATTATTTTTTTCGTCCTTGTACTTTTTTAGGGTAATTTTATTTTTGGCAAGCAGGCTTTGATTTTGATCAAGCTTTATCTGTGTCGTGCAGCTTGATAACATTACCAATATAGGTAATATTAGCAATAAGTAAGTACTTTTGCCTCGTCTAATTAAACCGGTATTTGAACTAATTCTCAATGATTTCAGCCAATGATATAAAATGGTTAAAACGCCTTCACGATAAAAAGTCCAGAAATGAGGCTGGACTGTATCTCGCAGAAGGATCCAGATTGGTGCTTGACCTTATTCATCATAACCCGGAACTTATTCATAGAATTTATGCTACAGATGGTTGGATTATTCAGAATGAGGCAAAAATACTACAATATAAGAATTTCATCATACAATTAAGTGAATCTCAATTGCAGGC
>JABFRV010000061.1 GCA_013140975.1 Saprospiraceae bacterium | reverse complement strand
CGACGCAAGAAGTTAAAAAGGTTGAAAAATATCTAAACTCAAGACCTGTAAGAAAATTTGATTATCTTAGCCCCGATGAATATTTTATTAAAAAATTAAATGTTGCATTTATTACTTGAACACAGCTTTGTATTATTAATAAATTTAATTAATGCTCAAGCCCCTAACCTTATAACATATCAAGCAGTAATTCGAAAGAGTGATAATTCACTTGTCCAAAATCAAAAGGTCGGAGTTAAACTTTCTATACTTTCGAATTCTTCAAACGGTTCTATTGTTTACTTAGAAAATCACTCGCCGACTACAAATTTCAATGGTTTATTAACTTTGCAAATTGGAAATGGTACGAATAAAACATTTAGTATAGATAATATTAATTGGTCTAATGGCAATTATTTTATTAATATTGAAGTAGACCCTACTGGTGGTACAAACTATACTTTAAATATAAACTCTCAGCTACTAAGTGTACCCTACTCACTTTATGCTAACAAAGCTAATAAGTTGCATAATCATTATATTGGTGAGTTATTTCAAGGTGGTATTATTTTTCACTTATACAATGATACAGATGGTTCAGAACATGGCCTAATCGTAAGTTTATCTGAATTAAATGCTACACCATGGAGTAACATTACTGATTCTAAATCACAAGTAGGTATCAATTTTTGGAACGGGCCAAAAAATACTGAAGCTATTATTAACCAAGCTGGTCATAATGAAAGCGCAGCTCAAAGTTGCAGAGTATTAAGAGATGGTGGCTTTTCAGATTGGTATCTGCCTTCCTTAGATGAACTCAACTTGTTACACCTTGCTAGATACCAAGTAAATAAAGTTGCGGATTCAGATAATTTAATTGAAACTAATCCTATTAATTATGGAGATTATTATTGGACATCAACTGAATCGCTTCCTAATACTGCGTTTCTTGTACATTTTGCAACTGGAGATAATCATACTGTTGGTAAGAATAAAATCTATCCTTACCGTGCTATAAGAAAATTTTAGATCATCTTGCTTTTATAATAAGTTGCTAACAATTTTGCATTAAGTGTATCGTCATGATACTTTTCAACATACAATCTAGAATTCCTTCCAATTAGGTTTAGAGATTCTGGATTTGATATTATCTTTTCCAAGACAACTTCTATATTGTCTGGAGAAGCCTCTATAATTGGCAAATCAATTGGGTAATATTTTTTAATTTCTGGGTTAATATAAGTAATAACAGGTTTGCCAAATCCCATTGCTTCTACTGCTGCTGTACCGTGACTTCCAGTTATTAGTTGATCAATAAAAATATCGCACATAGAGACATTCTCTAATGCAATTCTTCGTTCCACATTATTAATTAAAATAAAATTAATCTTATATTTAATCTCAAGTTTGCTAATTGCCTTCAATATGAACTCTGTTCCCTTACCACCAGTTACAGATGCAGAATGAACTATATTAACAATCTCTCCTAATTTAACATTAGGGTACTTTGGCTCAAATTTACTTACATTTATTACTTGGAAAATTCTTTTTACATCTTTAAAATATTCCTTATTAATATAATGATCCATTCCAATAAAGACTAAAGGAGTAAACCCCAACTTTTGAAAATAATATTGAGTTCTATTCGATCGCTTAGCTGATTCAAAATTATACTCATATATTCCAGAGTTAAATACATTAGAATAATATGGATTTATTTTTGAATCGATTATTGGATTCCGAATCTCTGATCCACACCAGACTATAAATCCAGGCTTTCGATAATACTTAATTAACCAATATTCAATTGGCATTCTAATTAAAGGTAAATATTGAAAATCCCAATACCAGTGAATAATATCTGCCCATTTTAATATTAATCGCAATTTATATAAGTACTTAAGAATTGCTAGTCCTTTTATAAAAACATTTCTACTATTAATTCCGCTTGGTAGTAATTCACAATTAGAATAATCTATTTTCTGACTTTGAGGAATAATAAAAGCTTTAGCTTCAATATCTTTTATCTGATTAAGATATATTACACGATTAGTAATGTCTGATGCCACATTAAATGGAAGAAGCGCAATTCTCAACTTATTTTGATTTTTGCAGGTACGCCTAAATATATCCCAGGAACATTAATATCTTTAGTTACTACTGATGCCATACCCAATGTAACATTATCACATATTTTTAACCCATCCCTTATAGTTACAGATGGAGCTACCCATGAACCTTTTCCTAAAATCGTACTTCCCCCGATTATTGAATTAGCAACTATAATAGAATTTTCACCAATTACGACATTATGAGCTATATGAACAAGATTATCAATTTTAACTCCTTTTTTTATAATTGTTTGACCTATTGATCCACGATCGATGCATGTATTAGAACCAATCTCTACATTACTTTCTATCATTACTCCTCCAACATGAATAAACTTTTCATAGACCCCTTCTTCATTTTTAATATATCCAAATCCATCCCCGCCGATTACTGAATTATCTTTTATAATAACATTATCACCAATATGAGTATTATCATAAATTGAGACACCAGAACCAATATGCACATTATTTCCTATTGTAACTTTTCCAATCCTCGTAAAAGGGCCTATATTCACATTTTTCCCTATTAAAGCTAAATTCGAAATTTCTGCTAACTCACTAACAATGTAATTTACCTTTGAGGTAAACAATTCTTCAAGAATCTTTGAATAAGTAATTTTTGGATTACTAACCATGATTACAGTGCAATCTAACTCCGGAAAAGGTCTAAATTCATTAAACTCTGTAATAATTACATTTGGGGAAATTGACAATTGTAATTTTGCATTTCTTTTTGCTACCCAAATAATGGAATTTTTTGAATAATCTTCCAATGTTCCAAAATTGTCAAATCTGATATTGTTAGGATTTCCAACAATTTCACACTCAATAGGCAAGCATTTTTCTAAATCTTTAAAATCAAACATTTACCAATCAATATTTTCTCTTTTATTAGATAATAAAAATCTATCATAATTCTGATAGGTGTTATCCAGCCTTCCATTTAAAGCTCGAGTAATTCGTTCCTTTGGTGAAGTAACTTCGTCTGACCACCATTCTGGATGGGTTAATAAATATAAATTTTTATGATCTCTACTATTTACTACATCCAACATTCGATCATATCGCCAATACCCATTAGAATCTGAACAATACTTAGCAAGTTGTTTAATTTTCTTAGAATATGCATTTACTAATCCTCCATAAATGTGTTCATCAAATTCTAAATCAAAAGTTGTTGGATTATGAAACGCAAAAGATTTAACTTCACAATTTAAAGATGTTTCTAAAATAAGCTTTTCATAATTTAACCATTTAGCCAGGTCATTAGAATCATTAATATTGTAAAATGATGAATCAAAATGCAAACCCACCCAATGCCCCATATCGTGAATTTTTTTCAAGAGGTTCAAATTAACAATATCTAAAGCATTATAAAATTCAGAATGTAATAAAACGAAATAAGTTGAACTAATATTATTATTCATTTCAATTTCAGCCATTCTAAAAGCACGGTGAACAGAAACATCAATATCATGCCTGCAAATTAAGAAGTTATCCACAAACTTTTCTTCAAAACTTATAAATGTATGGCTTTTTTTTGCAGTCACTAATAACTTTTCATATTCCTTCAATGTAAAGTCATCAAAATTATATCTTTCCCTGTTTGTCATTAATTTAGTTTATTAAACCTCCCACTGTAACACGCTTCTTCTTCATGCCAATATGCAACTTTCATATTATTAGATCGAACTATTTCTTGAACTTCTTCTTTAGAGAAGCGCTTTGCATTACTTGGTGCATACCAATCGAAGTTCGTTATTTTAGACAATTCAATGCCCCATTCTGGATTCCAATAACATTTTAAAAAATTCCAATAAATAAATCTTTGAATATCATATGTCCCGCCTTTTATACCCAATAAGGGAATATCCGGTGACTCAAATGTAATATTTAATTCATTAAGTCTCTTACCCAATTCTGTTAATTGCTCAGAGAATTGCCACATTTCTTCCTTTGAAATAGAATGTGTTGCTGTTCTAAAATAATCGTCGACTAATTCCCTTGGCAAAGCTTTCTTTCTATAAAAATAACAGGCAAATTCACCAACTTCGCTGGTTAATTCTGAAAGATGTGTAAATGTTTTCTCCGGATTTTCCGTATGCATTATCACCTGATCACAAACCACAAAGTCAATACTCGATTTCTTTAATTTGGTATCTGCAATATCAGATTGTAAAAAAAATAAATTTTCCAGTTGAGAAAAGATTCTTGCAGCTATTTTACAAGAATCACTGATATCAATTCCAATTACTAATGCATGTGGAGCCAAGGTGGCAAACCATTGGGCCTTATAACCTAAACCACATCCTGTATCGATGATTGTATGTTTATCTTTTAAATATTCCTTTAAGTCATTTTCTGATTGAAAACCATACAAACTTAAAAACCACTTATATTGAGTATCATATAATTTCTCAACATTTTCAATCTTATCTGTAGACTCCCATTTATCTGAAAATATATCTTTTGTTTGTTGTTGATTCGATTCAATGTTTGCATCAGATTCTTTAAATGAAATAAAATTATCCTGTATGAGAATAGGTTCTTCAAATAGCAAATGTAATTGTTCCTGATAATTCTTCATTATTCCAATTCTTTAGCAGGATTTCCTGCAACTTTTTTTCCGGAAGCAAATGATTTATTTACAAAACTATTTGCCCCTATTATGCATCCATCACCAATTGTTACTCCTTTAGCAATAATCGAATTTGGTCCTATATAACAATTATTTCCAATTTTCACTTCAGCATACTCATATTTTTCGACCCCTCCACTAACTGCCCACTTAACAGAATCATGAGTATAAATTTGAACTCCGGCTGAAATTGAACAATATGATCCAATGGATAATTTTCCACTTCCATCAAGGATAGTAAACGGGCCTATCCATGTATTCTCACCTACAGTCACATTGCCAAATATAATTGCTGAATCATAAACACTGGATCCTTTGCCAAAATTGCAATACTTTGCTTTTTCCCATCTGTCAGTTAAGGCCTCATTCAGAGGAAGAACACGAGAATACGAGTTCTTAATTTCGTCTCTCTTCTTATAAAAAAGCTTCATTAAAAAATTTTCGAATAACATCATAACTGAAATGCAAATGTACCAAATTTAATTTAAATATTAAATTTTCATAAGCTAAGTCATCCAGAATGAAATATAACATAAATACGAATAACTATTGTAATGTTTATTCAATTTCAGAAAGCTGAACTTTAGTATATGATAAAAATATGTAGGGATTATCGAATCAAAGTAAATTGGAAGAGTCGTTGCATTAGAAATTCATTCTTTGAGCTTCTCGCGGTCTTACTATTGGTGTTTTAGGAGTATATTCAATATCAACATTTTTAATTCTACCTTTTGGTGTTATTTCCAACATTACTGATTGGTACGGCTTAAAAACTACATTCAACTTTTGTGTTTTGCCATTAGCGCAAATTACAAGATCTATAGTCTGTGATTCTTTAGCCAATGATTGACCGGAAAATACAGGATATTGAAGATCCTTTGAAGGCAGTTGTGCTAAAAATAAAAACATAGTTCCATCTTTTTTAACACGGCACCAATAATCAGGTATGTTATCCCCTTGAACTAGGGCTGAATGAGAAATAAGTTTGTTAAAATTTGTGGATACATTTGGTAAGGCAATAAGTTGTTCTAGAAGAATATTAAATTCATTTGACTTAACATGTCCCGGCTGTTTAGGTTTTTCCTTAAAGCAAACAGGGAGTCCTTCTTTAGCCAATTGCAGAATACTTTTCAACGCTCTAAGATCGAGATATCGTACATCAACATAAAGCAGATTAAAAATGCTTAATCCAACATGAAGTTTTTTATTTATAACTCTGGATTGATCTAAAAAATGTCTGTTAATCCAAATCGGATGATAAGCTTCAACTTCTTTTGGATAATAAATATAACGCATTTCATATTCTCCCCAAACCCAAACACGTTGTTTCTCTTTTGGATAAGGACCTTTCATAACTGCATCTTCGTAAGGTATATAAACAGCTACATCAGTGTAAGTTCTTCCTTGCTGTAAAATGCCTGAAACTTTTTCAACATAGGAATTCAATTCCGGCAACTCTTCAGTAAGGCTACCTCCAGGTCCAAAATAGGGTCCTGCAAAAAAATCAATTGAGTCTGAGCCTTTTGGGTTAAAAGGCATGCCCACATATATATGGTGATTTACTCCATTCGCAAATAATGCATCTGCTGCCATTTTAACGTCTGCTGTCTGTTCTTTCCGAAGATATGTTGCAGGAAAGCCGTACATACAGGTAAAAGACTCACAACTTACCAGAGGTTTTGATGCAAGACAGGCTGAAGAACTTACAATTTTAGAATAATTGGGATTATTTAACATAGCTTCCGTTTCAGGAATATCTACATAGGAATAAGTCGTCATAATATCAGCAGGAGCACCAAGACATTGTACTCTTGACCAGACGCCCATTTCCTTACATTTCTTTACATAAGGTACATAAAATCCATCCGTCACATATTTATCCAAATGCATCATATAATCATATCGAACATCCGGAAAAGAATCAAGACCTTGGTTCATGAAAGGCAGTATATCATAACCGAACTCAGAAATAAAAGTAGAGTTAAAACCCGGAGTCCATATTTTATTTTTAGAATTTAGTTTTATTTCCCACGAATCTGTAAAAAGAACAGCTTTCTTACCTTTAAGAACACTTTTCATGGCAATTTCGTAAGGCTCTGCAAAAATTTTGAAAGCATTTGAATCCAAATGATTTATAACGCGCATATTCTGAGGCCATGCCCAGGAGAAGGTCAAAATCTGACTGAAACTCGTATCACCATATATCTGCGTTCCATGTACTTTATCAATATTTAAACCAGCAACAGGCCATGCAGAACCAAAAGTAAAGTCGCAGGATACACCAATTTTATCTGCGTAAGCTTTAGTATATGCAACAATATCGACCCAATCTTCGCTTAACCATTTCTGAGCACTTGTATCTATTGGGTAATGTCTATTATAATCTTTGGCATACCAGTCCTTATAACGATGAAGAGGATAGACCCATGCGATCTCCACTCCACCAAAATTATTTTTCTTTATCCAATCCAGCTGATGCCTGACATCTACTTCTTTTATATGAGTAGCAAACCAAAACCATCGCACCATAGGCTTCGAAGATGAATAGTAAATATTCGTCTTTCGAGGTTTCTTTGTGTGAAAATCATCTTGAAACGCATATACCAAAGATGTGAATAGCAAAGAAATAATCAGTAAATAAAAGCGATTCATAATGCAAATATAAATCATCAACTACAGACCTATAAAATTATTTCTGAGAATTGATTTCTATCATAAACCGTAAATATAATAATATATATTCACGATAATATTCCTTAAACAATTTAAAGATTAGTACTAAATAAATATGTACATTTGAACTTCAATTTTATCAAACAAGAAATTATAGAAGAGTTTAAAATGTCCAAAAAATTAATACTATTCTTAATAATTACTATCTCTGTACTAACAGGTTGGTTTCTTGGTTTTATTAAAATACCCTATTTTGATTCAAAATATTCTTTTTGGATAGGAGTTTTAGCAGGAATAAGCTTCTTATTATTTCTTCTCATTATTTATTGGCTACTATTCAAGTTTACTTTCGAAATAATACCAAAACAAATACTTCCATCACTTTTTGAAGGTTCCGGTGAGAGTAAAATTTTAAGATTCTTTCTACTTCCAACAATTGTCTTACTACTCTCCATATCTTATTATTATTATTCCGGAAATAAATCCAAAAATCATCAGTTAAATTATATCAAACAAGAATTAGATGATTTTAAAAACACTACAGCGCTTGAAGATCAACGAAATAAAATCAACTTACTATATAATCTAATCAAAGAACTTGATAGTATTGCTGATAACAACAAGAATAACTACTTGAATGAACAAAAAATAAATCGAATCCTTTCCTTAAGTTCTACCTTAAAAACATACAGAATCTGGAATATGGAATTTAAGGAATATCAAGAATTAAGCAGCGAAAAAGCCTTATTACTACTTGCCCTAGTTAGAACGAATTTAGATACTACAGTGTTCAAAAAAATTAAGGAAAACATAAGTTTCAGTGGTGCGGACTTAAGAAATGCTGACTTGCACGGATTAGATTTGAGTGGTATTGATTTAAAACAAGCCAATTTGGAATATGCGAATATGGAAGGTGTAAATTTAAGTTATTCTAACTTACAAGGAGCTAATCTTAAAGGAGCTAATCTAAACAATTCAAACTTGGTTGAAGCAAATTTCATTTCTTCCAAAATGAATTGGTCCAAGATAAATGAATCTAATTTAACTAAAACTAAGCTTGATAGTGCTGACCTTTCCAATTCTTCAATTCAAAATTCGAATTTATTTAAAGGATCAATGATTAATTCTAATTTATTTAATTCAACTTTGCAAGGCTCTAATTTAAATTTGTGCTTACTAATGAACGCCAACATAAGAAATGCTGACTTATCGAATACAATTTTAAATAAAGCTGACTTTAATCTTTTGAATCTTGAAAATGTAGATTTTACTAATGCAGTTATAAATAAATTTTGGGTAGAACAATTAATTAATTACAAAAATATAGGAATAAATTCTATGTTGCAAAACTTTGAAATCACAATTGACACTAAATCTATTAAAGACTCTACCTTATATCGATTAAATGTTATAAAAAAATAATATTAAATATTGATCTTTTTATATTATTAGAATTTTTCTAATACTAAATTAATCTTATGGGAAAATTTATTGATAACTTTATCTGAAGGCCGAAAACTTCTAAATACTATTTTTAATACCATAGAATAATAACCTTGAACATCATTTAAATAATTAGAAAGAAGTATCGGAGTGCATTGTGTTGTTGAATTTATATTGTATTTTTCCCTTAATTTAAGGCCTATCTTTTGACCTATTTCGTTATTAAGAATATCAATATAATTATCTACAATATTATTTAATGTATCATTTAGGTGCACAGAAGTAAATTTACCACAAGTTATTTCAGGCATATTCTTTCTCTCGTGTAAGTCTGAAATAAGATCCGCTAACTCTTCCGAAAAAAATGATGTTATAATGGCCTGAGCTGTAATATGGTTGAACGTATTAATATAGCCCTTTTCTGAACTATCCTTTGAATTGAGAAAAGTTTGCGGCTGTGAAATAATATTATAATATGAAGCTTCTGCTAAATCATAAAATGCTTTATCGCCTGGACCATAAAAAGCTGGTTTTCGTCTCGAAAGGCTATACGCATCTTCTAAATTTTTTCTAAGTCTGATAATATTAGGATGAGTAAAAATAAAGCACGATAAAGTTATGATGTCTGATTTTGGAAGCTTCTGAACATCATCTTGATTTATATCTGAACTCATTGTACGCTTTATCTCTTCTCCGTTGCTCTTATAACTCAATGTTACCGAAGAATTTCTACACTCGCTACTATCTAATCGGGAATAATCTCTATCATACTGAATTGAAACTACGTTCTTAAATTCCTCCAAATTCTTAAATCGGCTTGTTAGTAAGGCCTTACATCTCGTTCCAAAATCATTCAATGCAGAATTCTTTGGGCTATTTTTTTTCGTTACATTACTCTTAATCGTGTTAGAATCAGACGCTTCATTAGTATTAATATTCTGACAAGACGCAAAAATTAGACAAGAAAATGCGAGCTGAGTAAATTGAAAAAAATTCATCTTATCCATAAAAGCGGAATGAAGTTACAAATTTAAGCATACCTGAATTAAATTTGCACAAATAATTTACTCCTAAAAATTTGATCATGAGTCTTTGTTTTCACTAAAATCTGCGTTTATTCTATTTGACTTATTATACCTTTGCCTGCAGAATTAAATTTATGGTTAGAAAATTGCGATATATACTCATACTTATAATGGGAAGCGCTTTCTGCCAAGCCAAGGAATATAATATAATTGCCTTTGGAGCAATTGGAGATGGAATAACCATAAATACAAAGTCAATTCAAAAAGCGATAGATAAAGCTGCCGGAGACGGTGGTGGAATTGTCATCGTCCCTGCCGGAAAATTTGTTACCGGATCCATTGTGCTTAAATATGGAATTGAGCTTCATCTAAAGAAGAATGCAATTCTATTAGGGAGTATTTCACCTACAGATTATATAAGAATTGATCGATGGAAGGCTTTGATAATGGCCGATAGAACTTCAAACATTTCTATTACAGGGAAAGGCATAATCGATGGAAGAGGTGATTTGCTTGCTTTACATATTGATAGCTTATTCTACGCTGGAAAAATCGATAGCCATAATTACTATTTAAAAGAACGCCGACCATGGGCTGAATTAAGACCACAGGTGTTAGAATTTAATCGATGTAATAATTTAAAAGTTATTGATGTAACCATTAAAAACTCTGCTTGCTGGGTACAGACCTATGAAAAATGTAAAAATATTATTATTAAAAATATCACAGTTGATAGCGATTCTTACTGGAATAATGATGGTATTGATATTGTGGATTGTCAGAATGTTCAAATAACGAATTGCTTTATTAATTCATCTGATGATGGTATCTGTATAAAATCTGAAGATTTTAGCTTGTCACAGATCTGTGATAGCATTTACATTTCAGATTGCACAATTCGTTCCAGCGCAAGTGCAATTAAGTTTGGAACCTCACTCGTTAGTGGTGCAAGAAATGTTATCATTAAAAACATAAAAATTTTCGATACATTTAGATCTGCAATTGCTATTGAAGCTACGCAAGGTGGTTATATTGAAAATGTATTGGTTGAAAATATCGTGGCTAAAAATACAGGCAATGCGATTTTCTTAAGAATCGGTAAAGTACGCGGTGCGAAAAAAGCCGGGCCACTACGCAACGTCATTATCCGAAATGTCAAAGTAACAATCCCTTTTGAAAAACCTGATCTTGAATATGAAATCAGAGGCCCGGAAATTGAAGAATTTCATAATATACATCCATCTTCTATCACAGGCAATCCAGGTGTTTATGTTGAAAATGTGTTGTTAGAAAATATTAAGATTATACATCCTGGAAGAGGAAATAAGGCCTTTGCAAACCTTCCTTTATATCGTATAAAGGATGTTCCGGACTTAGAAACAAGTTATCCTGAGTTCTCAATGTTTGGAGAATTACCTGCCTGGGGATTTTATGTAAGACATGTAAAGGGCCTGACATTTAGGAATATTGAACTTGAAATTAAAAAACCAGATTACAGACCTGCTATGGTTTTTGATGACGTTCACGATTTAAATATTGATTTATTGAAAGTGAAAGGTGATAATAAAGCGGAACCGATATTTTATAAAGACACAACGAGAGTAACTACAAAAAACGTGAAAGTGTTATTGAAAAAGTAATAAATAATTTATCAGGAATACCTCTCCCCTTTCAAAAATATCCTGCACCACCATTCAAAATTTAAGAAACTCCAAATTAATAATCGATGATTTATTCTTTGATCTATATGTTCTTGGATGATTCGAGACATATAATCAGGATTGATAAATTCTGAACTCACTGTTTTTTTATCCAATAATAACTCCTTGACATAAGCAGCGTTTTCGCCTCGATACCAACTTTCATCAGGAGCCGAAAATCCCTGTTTGGCGCGATTAATAATTTTTTCAGGTATGAATTCCTCTAATGCTTTACGTAAGATATTTTTTCCATCAGTATATTCCTGATATTTCTTTCTTTTATTGCCGGCAATATCTTCATCAATGACTTTCATGTTTTCTAGATTTGCCAACTTGTATCGAACGGGTATTTTCTGTGCAAAATTTACTAAATCATTATCCAAAAAAGGAAACCGTTCTTCCAATCCATTAGCCATACTTAGCTTATCTCCTACTAGTAATAACCCAGGTAAAAATGTTTTGATTTCAAAATAAAGACTATTCTGAATGTGATGCTCGGGAGTATCGTATTTCAACTTTTCATTAAATGTAAATACTCTTTCAAAGGTATTTCTGGGTTCATTAATATCTATTTCTGAATGTAACGAGCTTTGAAACAATTGAAATTTATCTTGATCCGGAACCAACCTTTGCCAAAATCCATAATATTGATTAAAAAAATCTTCTTTGCCTAAGGATTGAAATACCCGATAATACCTCCAGGGATATCCTCCATATAACTCATCGCCTCCTGTTCCCTGAAGGCAGACTTTAACGAACTTAGATGCTAAACGACTTATATAATAATTAGGATAAGACATTCCAACTCTAAGATCTTCCAAATGATAAACTACACGTGGAAGAGACCATGCAAGATCTCCTGCATTAATAACTTGCTCGTAATGTTCAGTCTTAAAAAAATTAGCCATTAATTCTGCATCACGTCGCTCATCATAGTTGGATTCTACTCCGGTTACCGAACTCATATCAAATCCACATGTGAAAGTACTTAAGCGAGGTACGTGCGTACTTGCTAATGCAGTAATAGATCCTGAATCCATTCCACCCGAGAGGTAAGAACCTACTGGAACATCAGAAATCATTTGCCTTCTTACTGCTTGCTCCATCAACCTCTTCGTTTCATCTTTGGCATCTTCAAAGCTTATTTTTTCGTCAACATCTGTGAAGTTGTAATCCCACCAAACATGATGTTTCAATACAGATGTATTCTTATTAATAACAAATGTATTCGCAGCAGGCAACATATGAATGCCTTCAAACAAAGTATGAAAACGAAATAGGTTTTGAAAACTAAAATATTCATTAAGAGCTGAAATATTAACCTCAATTTTATATAAAGGATGTTGTAAAATTGCTTTTATTTCTGAAGCGAACAAAAAAGTTCGTCCATCGAAATAATAATAAAGCGGTTTTACACCAAATCGATCTCTGGAAATTACGAGCTCTTTACTGCGTGTATTCCAGGCACCAATTGCAAACATTCCATTAAACCGCTCAAAAACCTTAGTACCCCAGGCTACCAATCCTTCTGAAATAACTTCTGTATCTGTTGTAGACTTAAAACTATGTCCTTTTAGAATTAATTCATTCTTAATTTCTTGAAAATTATAGATACAACCGTTAAATACAACTATCCATTCTCCATTATGTGAGTACATTGGCTGCGCTCCTTTTTCAGAAATATCAAGAATAGATAATCTTCGATGTGCGAGTCCAATATTTTCATTACAAAAAATACCTTGTCCATCCGGACCTCGGTGAGCAATCGAATCAATCATTTTCTGTAAAACAGAATGAGAAACTTTTGATTGATCTACATTAAATATGCCGCTTATGCCGCACATAATTTTTTATTATTTAGCTGATTTCAAAAGATTTACAATATATTGAAAATCTTCTTCCTTCATGAGGTTATGTAAAGGAATTGACATTGATTGCTGATCAGCCTTAAATGCGTTTGGAAAATCAGACGCTTTAATATTATATTTCTTCTTATAATAATTTAGCATATGCACAGCATGTGTTCCCGGTCGGGTTGCGACACCATTCTGCTGAAGAAATTCCATCAATTCATTGCGAGAAAGAGGAGATTTGCTTTCATCTATGTAAGTTACATAAGATTGCCATCCATGAGCATAGTTATCAGGAATATAAGGAGTTTGTATCCATTCAATAGACGATAACTCCTGGGTATAATATCCAGCCCATTGATTTCGAAAGTCTATAAACTGTTTCAACTTTTGCAATTGCACAACACCAACCGCTCCTTGAAGGTCAGTCATCCGATAATTATAGCCAACCATATCAAATTCTGGTAAAATATATGGCTTAGGACCTTTGTGTCTTTGCTCTTCTGATAAAGATGCACCATGATTTCTCAAGCAATTCATTTTTTCAGCCAAAGAATCATTATTCGTTGTAAGCATACCGCCTTCTCCGGTAGTAACTGATTTTCTTGGATGAAAAGAAAAGCAACCAATATCACCAAGTCCTCCAGCATATTTAATTTTATAAATAGAACCTGCTGCGCATGCTCCATCTTCTATGATTGGAATAGTACCAGCGATTCTTTTAATTTCATCAATGTCAGCACAAAGCCCAAAAAGATGAACTGGAATAATTGCTTTTGTTTTATTAGTAATCTTGGAAGCCAATTGCTGAGTGTCTAAATTGAAAGTCTTCAAATCAATATCTACAAATACTGGCCTTGCTCCACAATACTCTACAACATTAGCAGTCGAAACCCAGGTAAAAGCAGGAACAATAACTTCATCTCCTGGCTGAACATTACACGCTACTACAGCAATGTGAAGTGCTGTTGTACAATTGGATACAGCAATAGCATGTTTGACGCCATGAATTTCTGCAAACAACTTTTCAAATTCAGCAACTCTAGGGCCTTGTGTCATCCATCCAGAAAAAATCGGACCCTTGCAAGCTTCCCATTCTTCTTGACCCATTGAGGGTTGTGAAATCTGAATATATTTTTTTTTATCTATCATTTCAAAAATTACTTCTTCAATATTAACTCGTATGAGGAAAAATATTTAAATAAACCCTAATGCTTCAATATTGATTTATTGTGAATCACAAAAATACAAATATAAAATTACTTCATTTCAATTAAAAACATCCTTGCGATTAGTAAGATTATGCAGCAATTCTCATGAATTAAGTATCCTTGATTTTTCTCTTTTGGTGAAGGTCTTAAATATCTAATATTCAATTATTTATAGCTGATTATACCTATTTATAAAAAAATTTATTGCAATCTCGTGAACTTTACTTTTCAATTTTCTTGTAAAAATAATTTAAAATTGACTTTAGTAATCTTCTATAACTGGAATTGGATAGGACCTAAAAAAATTCCAATTCAAATGGTAATGAATCCTGAAACTTGGACAACTTTAGTGTTGCTTGATTTAAAAATAAAGATCTGGTAACATTGATTGAACTACAATCAATCTCGTTTAATTACAAGATTAACTTTTCCGATTGAGCTTTAAAATATTTCTTCAACTCCGACTATTTATGATAAACTTAATATTAATGTATTTGATAATGAATCCTACTCGATCAAATTGTTTTCACAAAATTTCTATTTACCTATTTATAACATATATCAAATTCTACAATTCGAATATTAAGAATTGAATCATTTCCAGATCAATATTTCAATCTAAATATATTTTTTTTATTTATCTATTGATTATTAATATATAAAGTCTACACTTTTTCTTTGTATACAAAGTAGTTAAAATGATAATATTAATTATTCTAATTCTGAATTTCGATTTGTGACTTTTGGATTCGAAAATTGTCTAATTTTGACCACGAAAGAGTGAACATTAAGAAATCTTAAATTCTTAATGGAATGAGCAGTTGATATTTTAACACATATTATATACAATTGTATATAATATGTGTTAACTCATTTTACTTTTTTCAAAGTAAAGAAAACTACAGGTTATTACTAGGTCGTCAAACATAAGGACTACTCTTATTGAGTTATTCTCTCAATGTAACTGGGAGGATACTTGTGTTATTTCCCCTTATAGAAATTATATTAACTCTACTTTAATAGATTTTACTGATCTTTTAAAGCCCTTCCGAACTTTGTTACTATCTCAAAGTTCAAAAATCAATTTACAATTAATCTATACTTACAGTTTTCTTAAAAGGAAAATGTTGTGTAATATTTTCTATTTATTTTTTAAAAAGATGAAATACTCAATTATTATATATTCAGGTTACTTGTAGAGTACTCTGTTATAAATTAATAATAAAAAGGTGTTCTGTTATTTAATAATTTAAAACTCGCAACTCAAAAAGATTAAACTTATTAATTAAATTTAATACCTCTCGTTTTGAAAAATTTAAACTACAGTTGCATTCTTAAAAGGGTATCTCAAATTATCTTTTTATTTATTTCTTCGTATAGTGTATATGCTACTACACCTTATACAAAGAATAGCTATGCACTCTCAATGGCATGTAATATCAGTCAGGTTACAGCTACTACTTCTAATTGCCTTTATAACGTATATACCGTAAGTGGAAATGTCACATTCATAGACCCGCCTACAACAGGAACACTAACTGTCACCGTAGCAGGTGGCGGGAGTCAAACATTTAATCCTCCTTTTGTAAGTCCATTGGCATATTCTATTAGTGGTCAAACAGCAGACGGTATTTCACATACAATAACTGCAACTTTCTCAGCGATTCCAGGATGTACCTTAAGTCAAAACTATACAGCACCCGCAGCAGTAAATGCGGTTATAACTCCCAACTCGAGAATAATCTGTTCCGGACAAAGCCAACTGTTAACCGCAACTGGTGGCGCTGGTTATTTATGGAATATTGGCCAGTCAACCGCTGCTATTACTGTTTCTCCCACAGTAAATACAACATATACTGTAACAGTTTCCAATCCGGGAGGATGCACAGATACTGCAATGGCATTTATTTTAGTAAACCCTAGCCCAAGTGTAACTATTACAGGAATAAATACTGTTTGTGCAGGAGGAAGTTCAACATTTACTGCAAATGTTACAGGAGGAACCGCTCCGTATACTTATGCTTGGAGTAATTTTGCTACAACACAAAGCATCACTGCAAATTTACCATTCACATATACTGTTACAGTAACTGGTCAAAATGGTTGTACAGCAACTGCATCGCAAACTTTAACTTTTAATGTTGCTTTTGGAGGAGCTATTGGCTCAAGTCAAACAATTTGTAGTGAAGGTGACCCTGCGGCTTTTACAAATGTTCTTAGTGGCTCTGGAAGTGGAACTGTTACCTATCAATGGCAATATAATAATTCCGATTGCGGTAGTGCTTTTACAAATTTACCAGGTGCTGTTAGCGCAACATTAGATATCGCTGCTCCATTAGTAATTACGACGAATTATAGAAGAGTAACAACTTCGGTTTTGAATGGTGTTGTATGTACTGCTAATAGTAATTGTGTAACAGTTACTGTAAATTCTATTGCACCTGGAACAATAACTCAGGATCAAACAATGTGCGCCGGTGGAAATCCAGCTACCTTTAATAGCACCTCACCCGCTGTAGGAAGTGGAACTATTACTTATCAATGGCAGAAATTTAGTGGTTTATGTTGCACAGGTATTCCTGCCGACAAGTGGGTAGAAATTGGGAACCCAAATAATCCTGCTGATGGTCCAGCGTACTCAACAACTATTAACGGCGGAACAGTGATTGTTCATAATGATGCAAATCAGGTAGGAAGAGGATCAGTGCCTTATAGCTTTTATATGATGGAAGAAAATGTTACTTATGCGCAATATCTTAATTTCCTAAATTCAGCGGATCCAACCAATATACGTAATTTAAATTGGGGCTTTTTTGTATTTAATAATCCCGGTTGGTCATATCCAGCTAATTTAACGAATTGCGGGCAAACAATTTCTGCAGCGCAGATTGGTAGTTTAGAGATCCATTTTGTAAGTTATAATAGATCTGCAAGATTTGCAAATTGGGTTGCAACAGGAAATGTTAATCAGGGTGCTTATACATTTGCAGATACTCTAAATGGAAATTCCAATATAACGAACATAAATTACAATTATTTAGGACCAAAATTACCGAATGATGATGAATGGTATAAAGCTGCTTATTGGAACCAGGCAAATAATACGTATGAACTTTATGGAACAACGCAGTTTAACTCAAACAACGTGCCTGTTGTCAGTAATGTAAACGCTTTAGGTATTTATACAGTTGCTAATGGTCATGTTTACCAATCACCAAATTGTACTTTTTTCGAAAAAATGGGAAATCAGGGTGGTAAGTCTGCATATGGTTGTTATAGTATGTGTACGGGATACCATAATTTCTTAAATCCTAGAACAGTAACATACCCACTTGCATTCCTTTGTATAAGACCTAACAATGAATTTTCGAATGAATCCGGACAAAGAAGTTCATGGTATAATCAAGGTACGTACTCAGCAAGTACAACATACCCAAGTCCTAGTTTTAGATTATCAACCCGGAATGCACCCTGTGTTGAAGGGGCATTTATAGATATTCCCGGAGCAACAGGTCTTACCTATGATGATCCCGGTCCTATTAATACAAATACATCATTTAGAAGAGTTGCTAAATCATTATTGAACGGAGTCGAATGTATTGCTAAAACCAATTGTGTTACAGTTTATGTCAACACTGGTAATCCAGGAAGCATTGCCGCAGATCAAACAATTTGTTCCGGTGGTGATCCAGTTGCATTTACTTCAGTTCCTGCAACCGGAAATGGAACAATAACTTATCAATGGCAATCTTCTACTACTGGTTGTGGTGGAACTTTTTCAAATATTGCAGGCGCTACTTCTGCAACTTATGATGCTCCGAGTGGAATTACTCAGAATACAACTTATAGAAGAGTTGCTACATTTAATTTCAATAGCTTAAATTGTAGTGTAAATAGCAATTGCGTTACAATTACCGTTAATGCGGTTTCTCCGGGTACCATTTCAGCAGATCAAACCATTTGCTCTGGAGTTAATCCATCAAATCTAACTGGAACTGTTGCAACGGGTAGCGGAGCAATTACTTACCAATGGCAATCAAGCACAACAGGTTGTGCTGGAACTTTCACAAACATTCCAGGTGCTACATCCCAAAATTATAATGTTCCAGCTGGATTATCTGTTAATACTTCTTACAAGCGTATTGCTACTTCTACCTTAAATGGAATACCATGCAGTCTAATTAGCAATTGCGTTACAATTAATATTAATAACATAAATCCTGGAAGCATTGCCGCAAGTCAAACAATATGTTCCGGAGGTGATCCTGTTGCTTTTACTTCAACAGTCAATGCTACCGGTGCAGGAACAATAACTTATCAATGGCAATCCAGAACTGGAGCTTGCAATGGTTCTTTTAGTGATATTGGTGGTGCGACATCATCAAATTACGATCCGCCTTCCGGTTTATTAAATTCAACAGCATATCGAAGGTTAGCTACTTCGACTTTAAATGGGGTAAGTTGTACAGATAGTAGTAATTGCGTAATAATTACTATAAATGATATAAGTCCTGGAAACATAAATGTTGATCAGACTATCTGTAGTGGAGGAAATCCAAACCAATTTAATGGTGGTCCTGCAATTGGAGCAGGCACAATAACTTATCAATGGCAATCCAATACAAGCGGTTGTGGATCTACATTTACAGATATAGCTGGCGCTACTTCATCTACATATGATCCACCTGCTGGTTTAACTGTAACAACTTATTATAGAAGAATTGGCATTTCAACCTTAAATGGAGTAGCATGCAGTGCAAATAGCAATTGTTTAGTAGTCACAGTAAACGATTTTAATCCGGGTTCAATCGCAGCCGATCAAACGATTTGTTCCGGTGGAGATCCTGTTGCTTTTACTTCGGTTGCTGCTTCTTGTTCTGGTACTCTTACTTATCAATGGCAATCAAATACCACAGGTTGTGCGGGTTCATTTACAAATATTGCAGGTGCAACTTCCGAAACTTATGACCCACCAAGTGGATTATCTGTTACAACTTATTATAGAAGAGTTGCAACTTGTACTATTAACGGAGTTCCTTGTGGTATAAATAGTAATTGTGTTACTGTTACTGTAAACACTTTTAATCCGGGTTCAATAGCAGCTGACCAAACTATTTGCTCAGGAGGTGATCCTGTAACTTTTACTTCGGTTGCAGCTTCTTGTTCTGGAACTCTTACTTATCAATGGCAATCAAATACTACAGGTTGTGTCGGTTCATTTACAAATATTGCAGGTGCAACTTTAGAAACTTATGATCCTCCTGCCGGTTTAACTCAAACAACTTACTATAGAAGAGTCGCTACATGTACCATTAGTGGTAACCCTTGTAGTATAAATACGAATTGTGTAACCGTTACAGTAAATATCTTTAATCCAGGTTCGATAGCGGCCGATCAAACTATTTGTTCCGGTGGTGATCCTGTTGCTTTTACTTCGGTTGCTGCTTCTTGTTCTGGTACTCTTACTTATCAATGGCAATCAAATACTATAGGTTGTGCCGGTTCATTTACTGATATTGCTGGCGCTACTTCCGCAGCTTATGATCCACCAAGTGGATTAACAGTGACAACTTATTATAGAAGAGTTGCAACTTGTACTATTAACGGAGTTCCTTGTGGTATAAATAGTAATTGTGTAACCGTTACTGTAAATACTTTTAATCCTGGTTCAATTGCGGCCGATCAAACTATTTGTTCCGGTGGTGATCCTGTTGCTTTTACTTCGGTTGCTGCTTCTTGTTCTGGTACTCTTACTTATCAATGGCAATCAAATACTATAGGTTGTGCCGGTTCATTTACTGATATTGCTGGCGCTACTTCCGCAGCTTATGATCCACCAAGTGGATTAACAGTGACAACTTATTATAGAAGAGTTGCAACTTGTACTATTAACGGAGTTCCTTGTGGTATAAATAGTAATTGTGTAACCGTTACTGTAAATACTTTTAATCCTGGTTCAATTGCAGCCGATCAAACTATTTGTTCCGGTGGAGATCCTGTTGCTTTTACTTCTGTTGCTGCTTCTTGTTCCGGTACTCTTACTTATCAATGGCAATCAAATACTACAGGTTGTGCTGGTTCATTTACAAATATTGTTGGAGCTACTTCCGCAACTTATGATCCTCCAAGTGGGTTAACTGTTACAACTTATTATAGAAGAGTTGCAACTTGCACTATTAACGGTGTTCCTTGTGGTATAAATAGTAATTGTGTAACAGTTACTATTAATACTTTTAATCCAGGTTCAATCGCAGCTGACCAAACTATTTGTTCAGGAGGTGATCCTGTTGCTTTTACTTCGGTTGCTGCTTCTTGTTCTGGTACTCTTACCTATCAATGGCAATCAAATACTACAGGCTGTGCTGGTTCATTTACAAATATTGCTGGAGCTACTTCTGCAACTTATGATCCACCAAGTGGATTAACTGTTACAACATATTATAGAAGAGTTGCAACTTGTACTATCAACGGAGTGCCTTGTGATATAAATAGTAATTGTGTAACCGTAACAGTAAATACTTTTAATCCAGGTTCAATAGCGGCTGATCAAACTATTTGTTCCGGTGGTGATCCTGTTGCTTTTACTTCGGTTGCTGCTTCTTGTTCTGGCACTCTTACTTATCAATGGCAATCAAATACTACAGGTTGTGCCGGTTCATATACTGATATTGTTGGAGCTACTTCCGCAACTTATGATCCACCAAGTGGATTAACCTTTACAACTTATTATAGAAGAGTTGCAACTTGTACTATTAACGGTGTTCCTTGTGGTATAAATAGTAATTGTGTAACCGTTACTGTAAATACTTTTAATCCGGGTTCAATCGCAGCCGATCAAACTATTTGTTCCGGTGGTGATCCTATTGCTTTTACTTCTGTTGCTGCTTCTTGTTCTGGTACTCTTACCTATCAATGGCAATCAAATACTACAGGTTGTGCTGGTTCATTTACAAATATTGTTGGAGCAACTTCCGCTACTTATGATCCACCAAGCGGATTATCTTTTACAACTTATTATAGAAGAATTGCAACTTGTACTATCAACGGAGTGGCTTGTGATATAAATAGTAATTGTGTAACCGTTACAGTAAATACTTTTAATCCAGGTTCAATCGCAGCCGATCAAACTATTTGTTCCGGTGGTGATCCTATTGCTTTTACTTCGGTTGCTGCTTCTTGTTCTGGTACTCTTACCTATCAATGGCAATCAAATAATACAGGCTGTGCTGGTTCATTTACAAATATTGCTGGAGCTACTTCTGCAACTTATGATCCACCAAGTGGATTAACTGTTACAACATATTATAGAAGAGTTGCAACTTGTACTATCAACGGAGTGCCTTGTGATATAAATAGTAATTGTGTAACCGTAACAGTAAATACTTTTAATCCAGGTTCAATAGCGGCTGATCAAACTATTTGTTCCGGTGGTGATCCTGTTGCTTTTACTTCGGTTGCTGCTTCTTGTTCTGGCACTCTTACTTATCAATGGCAATCAAATACTACAGGTTGTGCCGGTTCATATACTGATATTGTTGGAGCTACTTCCGCAACTTATGATCCACCAAGTGGATTAACCTTTACAACTTATTATAGAAGAGTTGCAACTTGTACTATTAACGGTGTTCCTTGTGGTATAAATAGTAATTGTGTAACCGTTACTGTAAATACTTTTAATCCGGGTTCAATCGCAGCCGATCAAACTATTTGTTCCGGTGGTGATCCTATTGCTTTTACTTCTGTTGCTGCTTCTTGTTCTGGTACTCTTACCTATCAATGGCAATCAAATACTACAGGTTGTGCTGGTTCATTTACAAATATTGTTGGAGCAACTTCCGCTACTTATGATCCACCAAGCGGATTATCTTTTACAACTTATTATAGAAGAATTGCAACTTGTACTATCAACGGAGTGGCTTGTGATA
>JABFRV010000121.1 GCA_013140975.1 Saprospiraceae bacterium | reverse complement strand
CTGTAAGCGCAACAACTCCAACAACAGGACAGGTTTTAAAATACAACGGTTCAGTTTGGCTTCCTGATACCGATGAAACAGGAGGAGGAACAAATTATTATCAGACATTGCGTGATGATGGTGCAGCGCAGATACAGCGTGGAAAAATAAATTTTATTGCAAGCTCAACAATTGGAACAACATTAACAGATGATTCAGGAAATGATGAAACAGAAGTTTCGCTTGCTATCTTAAGTAATTCGATTGATTCAAATATGTTGAAGAATGGATCAGTCACTTTAAATAAAATATATCAAGAAGGTGCAACGTCAAATCAGTATTTAAAATGGAATGGTTCGAATTGGAGACCTTCAACAATTGCGGCTTCAGAAATAACTAACTTTTACGAAATTGTAAATGATGAAATTGGCGCAGCGGTGATAGCAGGAACAGGAATTTCTGTATCATTTAACGATGGTGCAAACAATACAACAATTACCAATACTGGTGATTTAAGTAATACGAATGAAGCATGGACAATTGATGCAGACGATGCAGATACTGAAGTAATTAGTAATCAAACACTAAAATTTGAAGGAGCAGGAATAATCACAACAGATTATATTCCTGCATCTGATAAGATAATTATAACAGGAACTGAAGTAGACGGAAGCACAACAAATGAATTACAGACATTTAGTCATTCTGGCACAACATCTTATACCAATACTTTGAGCAATGGCGGTGGTTCATTTACTTTGCAGAGTTCAGGAATAGCAACTATAAGCAATACGGCTGGAACAGTAATAATAGGAGCAACAGAGGTTGATGGTAGTACAACCAATGAATTACAGACGCTTTCAGCCAGCGGTGCAGGACCAACAAGTTATAATATAGATCTTTCAAATGGTGGTGGTTCTGTTACTTTAACTGAGGGTGCAAATGTGGATTTAACGAGATCAGGCAATAATATAACCATAACAGCGAGTGGAATAGGTGAAGCAAATACAGCATCCAATATTGGTACAGGTGGAGTAGGAGTTTGGAAAGATAAAAGTGGCGTTGATTTAAGATTTAAAAAAGTGAATGCCGGGAGTTCTAAGGTTATAATAACAGATGACACAGGAAATAATGAAGTTGATATTGATGTGATTCCTGCAAACTTTACAGGCATTCCACAATTAGGAGTAACAAGTTTAACAACAGACTTGGATGCAAAGCAACCAGATATACAATACAAGGATGAGGGGATTAATATAGGTTCATCAGGTGGTGTAACTGCATTGGACTTTGTAGGTGGTGGCGTAACTTCAACTTATTCAAGTGGAACTGTCACTGTTACAGTTCCAAATTATGAAGTAAGTGATGGAGATAAGACTGACATTACTGTATCAGGGTCAGGATTAACATGGAATATTGATGCGGACGTTGTGGGATCAAATGAATTGTCTGATAATTCAGTCACGAATGTTGAACTTGCAGACATGGCAACGGCAACATTCAAAGGCAGAACAACCGCTGGAACAGGAAATCCCGAAGACTTAACAATTGCACAAGCCAAGACCATGCTGAATTTAATAGGTACAAATTCTGGAGATCAAAACTTAAGCTACAATTCAGGAACACACGCAGTTGATATTACAACCGGAACAAGTGCTGTTATCCCTTTAGCATTGGCAGACGGAGCGACTGAGGGACTTGCATCATTTACAGCAGCAGACTTCAACGCAACATCCGGTAATATAAGTCTTGATTATACCAATGCACAGAAAGCAACAGCAGGACAGAATGGATTCCTTACAAGTACGGATTGGAGTACATTTAATAACAAACTTTCAGCTGAGGTCGATGGATCAATCTCAAATGAAGGATCTCTCACAGTTGGGGTGGGAACAGGCACAACATCATTAATTCAAAGCAATACATCAGGTTCAACTAATATAACTATTGAGGCAGGAACTAATATCACTTTGATTGAAACAGGAAACACAATAACGATAAGTGCAGCAGCATCAGGTGAGACAAACACAGCGTCAAATCTTGGTGGTGGTCTTCCAAATTATGATAGTAAATCAGGAGTTGATTTGCGTTTTAATTCTTTTGGTGCGAATGACTTTAATATTGCTTCCAATTTAATTTCAATTGATTACACAAATGGACAATCTGCAAGTGGATCAACAAAGGGATTTTTAACTTCAGCAGATTGGTTAACTTTTAATAATAAAGTAAACACATCGAGGTCAATCAATACAACTTCACCTTTATCTGGTGGCGGTGATCTTTCATCTGATAGAACAATTACAACTTCAATGAGTACGAATAAACTTATTGGAAGGTATTCGGCAGGAACAGGAGTGATGCAAGAAATTACAATTTCAACAGGACTTAATCTTGACGGATCAGGCAACCTTACTGCAACTTCTTCAGGTGGTGATATTAATCAAAATGGAAATTCATTTGCAAATCCTTTCAGAATTGGTTCTAATGATAATCAGTCAGTGAATTTTGAAATTCAAGATACAATTGCACAAATAATTGAAACGTCTGGGAATATAACCTATACAACCAAAGTCGCAAATAATAATAATACACTTGTTGACCGATTTGTTATAAATACAAATTCACATGGAACGCCAACAGTTGGGTTCGGATCAGCTATATTGTTCAAATCAGAATCTTCAACAACGGAGGACCAAGAACAAGCGCAACTATATACAAGTTGGATTAACGCGACACATGCAAGCAGAAAGAGCCAATTTGGGGTTAAGTTAACAACTGACGGCGGCGCGTTAACGGATGTAATGCGTATTACAAATTACGGCGAAATGTACGTCGGATCGTCAAATCCATGTATAGTTAATAACACGGGGTTACACGCTAACAGTAATAGTGGGATTAATGTTACAGATAATGGATTTAATGGCACAACAACTATTTCAGCGAATAATAAAACGGCGGGGGAGGCGGTCGTAATTAGGGGCGGCGACGTATTCAGTGCGACCGCATACAATTTATTAGGGTGGAATAACTTTGTACCAACATCCGGAATAAAAAAAGATTTTAAAATGCTATCCGGCTTCGCGCCAACATCAGGAACGGCAACCTTTTACCCTCTATCATTTGAGGGAACTATTAACCAAACCGGGGGCGCAAATGGAGTTAGTGGTGGGATTTATTTTAATCCTACGTTAACAAGCGCAACTGATTATAGAGCATTACATAGCGTAACCAATAACGCTAACGCACATTTTCTTTATCAAGAAGGGGCTAACACTAAAAATTATCTGCAAGGGGTTTTAAAATTAGATAATTACACAGATGTAAAAGAAATAGCTGCACCAGGAACACCTTCAACCGGATATGGAAGGATTTACGAAAAGACAGACAATCTACTATACTTTAAGAATGACGCGGGAGTAGAGTATGATCTTACAGCCGTTGGATCTGTTACAAGCAATTCATTAAGTTTATCAGGAAATACAATGACAACTAACGTGAATGGCGTATCTGACACATCCTTAGTGATCGGAACAAACGTACTGAGTATATCAGGTAACACGATGACCACAAATGTAAATTCTAAAACCGATACTTCATTGATAATTGGTACAAATGCGCTTACATTTTCATCATCATCTGCAACATTAACAAGTACGGTTAACGGCGTGGCAACATCAGCGACGAGTCTTAAGTATGGTATAGATTCAGTTTATTATTATCCTGAAAATTATGGTGCAATTTTAAATGACGCAAATGATGATCGTGCAGCGATACAAGCTGCAATTGATTCAGCGTGTAATCGTGGCGGTGGGATTGTTTGGCTCAATAAAGGTGAGTTTAGAGTCACAACAACAGCATCAAGGGGGTCATACGCTTCTGGACTCCATGTTTGTTCAAATGTGACGTTGAGGGGAACAGGTCAACAATCAATTATCAGATCAACAATAACAACAGCAGGTCAGCACGTTATCTCTTTGGCGCATAGTTCGGTTAATATAAAATTAATTGACTTTCAAATTAAGCCTGATTCATTGCCTTCAGGCGCATCAGTTTTTGCAAGTATTGGCACAACAAATTTTACAATGCAACGTGTGAAAATTGATCGTGGTTCTTGCTGGGGTGTACTTTTAAAAGAGTCTAAGAAAGGAACAATCATTGAATGTGACATTCAAAACGGTGGTTCCTGTCATGGAATTGAGATTAATAATTGTCAAGAAATGAAAATCTTGAACAATTATATCTATTCTAATACAACAAGAGACTATCATCCGTCAAGAGGAAACGGAATAGAATCTTTTTTTAATCAATCTGGTGAAAATCACCCATACAAAAATTTAATATCTGGAAATACTGTTTCAAATACTGGTGGGGGAATTGTAATATGGGGCGATTCATGTACAACAGTTTCAAATAATATAATCACAAGAATTTCAGGTCATGGAATGACTGTTGTTACTGAAAAGGATGCGCCAGGGGAGACGTGGAACAGAGATATTAGAATTATAGGCAATCAAATATCAATGGTTGGAAATGTAAGTAATTCAAATGTAGGTCTTTTAATTGAGGCTCTTAATCAAGGAATCATTGTTGAAGGTAATCATATTGACTCAGTTTATACAAACAATTCTGGGCAGGGCGGTGGTCTTGGAATTGAAAATCGTGCAGAAGGAACAATAATATCTGGAAACGTTGTTGAACACGCATACGTCAACGGAATTAATAATTCAGGAAAGCAAACCGTAATCAATAATAATCGTGTATATGACTGCTCAATTCTTAATTCAGGGTTCAGGGGAATAAGTAATTCGGGTAATAATTGCACGATTGTAGGAAATTCTGTTCACGAAACAAGAGCATCAGGAAACCGACAGGATATGTGTATCTACATAACAGGTAATAATAATACAAGCTGCGCAAACAATACATCAGGTGGAACTTCTGGAGATCAGATTCAAATTACAGGAACCGGCAACGTTCAAACCGGAGATAAAGAATAAAATGCATGTACCGAAATGACAAATCCAAACGACTTAGTAAAAGAAAATCTTCCGAAAGGAAGTACAAGACTACTTGTGACAATTGTATTAAGTGCAATAATAGCCGTATCAGGTGTTTATTATAATCTTACAAAAGACGTAACTGACTACGATAGGAAACTTTATGCTCAATGTCTTGAAGATCTTGAAAGGTGTAATGAAAAAAGGGACGAAGAATATCGCCATTATGTAGAGACTATTATGCATTATTCAAAGGAAATCGAATATATTAAAAAACAGATAAACATTACAAGTAAAAGCAGGAAATGAAATCATTAATTTTTGCAAAAATCGTAATTGGAATAATCTTTTGTTCATTCTTTTTCAAGGACAACGAACCAAAAACGAAAGTTGCGTATAAGCATTGTAACAAAGAGGTTGATTCATTGGAACGCAATCTTAACAACAAACTTGATTCTGTAAGATATGAGATACTTAAAAGCAATATACTTAACAAGCCATGATTCCAATAATTGGATTATCAATTAAGTTCGATGTTCTTAAAAAGAAATTTAAGATTAGTTTAATTACTAATCTATTTAATAAAGTATTTAATAAATTAATTAACCAAAAATAATTAAAATGGAAAACAAAAATTTTACTGATTGGGCAGGACTTTTTAATAAGATGCCGTTTATTCTTAGGGGATTAGGAATCGTCGTGTCTTACATCCTAAAATTACCTAATTATATCTGGAGTTTACCTGGACTTAGTAAGCTAAAGGGAATTAGGATGCTAATGATTACAATTCTTGGAAGTATTCAAGCGTTTGGATTGGCTTTTGATGTCAATTTATTATCGGAAGCCATTTGCAATGTAGCAGGGCTATTTAATTTAAATTGTAATCCAGAAATATTTATTGCTTGGTTTGGAAAGATTATGGTATGGATTGCGGCAGCATTAGCAATTGAGGATAAAGAAAAGAAATAGATTGGTTGGGGTTTAATGCGGAGAAGGTCCCTCTTCGGAGGGACTAACTCTGTTGAATGCACCAAATATGAAAATAAGAAACTTTATTGAAAAATATTCTAAAGCTGCGATTGATGTGGCATTCAAAAATAATTGGGACTATTTAATTATATTAACCGTTGCAGCGCATGAGTCCAATTATGGATTGAACTCTCCAGGCAATATGTTCTTTGGCGCAAAGATTCCGAAGGGATGGGCAGGTAAAAAACAACTTTTAAAGACTTGGGAGGAACACGCAACACCAAATGTTAAATATCCTGAGATTATTTCAATTACTCCTTTTATAAAAAATGGAGTTCAAAGATATAGATACAGAATAAGAGACTACTTTAAGGCATTCGACACTCCTGAAGGATCATTTCAGGATTATGTTGATAAGATTGCAAAATATTCAAGATATAGAAAAGCATTCGAATCAAGGCAAAATCCTGAGAGATACTTCATTGAGATAGGTAAATCAGGTTATGCAACTGATTCAAGCTATACAATTAAACTTAATAAAATCTATAAAACCCTAACCGATGACATTAGCAGAGCAAATCAGATCGTATTATGAAGAATACGAGAAATTATATCGAAATGACAAGAGCCTAAAAATCAAAGAATTAGCGAATAAGTACAACACATCATGCCGGAGCGTGATTAAAATATTCGCACTACACAGAACAAGACTGCTCAATCAAGGCAAAAAGCCTGATCAACCAAAGAAAAGAGAATTAAACAC
>JABFRV010000012.1 GCA_013140975.1 Saprospiraceae bacterium | reverse complement strand
AATTTAATGTTCGCTGAAATTTATCAGGACTTAAAATATCAATTGCGTATTGGTGGATTTACAATAGCGGTAATTTTTATCTGTATTGCAATCTTTATTGTAGTAAATATTTATAATTCTTATCTGGCAATATCCGGTTTAAGTTCTGTTGCTTCTGAAAATATTGTACTGAAATATATAAGTTTATCGAATGATTTAATGTTTAATCTTGCTCATCCATGGGTATGGGTAACCCATATATTTACTCATGTATCATTTTTTCATCTATTATGGAATTTGATGAACCTCTATTGGTTTGGAATGATTGTAGAAGACCTTATTGGGAGAAAACATTTAAAAATAATATTTTTCGTTACCGGAATTGCTGGAGGAATATTTTTTTTAATCAGTGCATATATTCTACCCTGGTATAAGGGAATTGATTTAATAGATTTCGGCACATCTGCTGCAGTAATGGGCTTAATTTTAGCAGCCACAACAATTTCACCTGACTATTCAATTCGGTTACTTTTAATTGGTAATATTAGATTAAAGTATCTTACACTTGTTTTAATTACTTTGGATTTATTATTCATTGCACAAAATGATAACTCAGGTGGTAGAGCGGCACATTTAGGAGGAGCGTTTTTTGGTTATCTATATATCATACTATTGCGAAACGGAGTAGATATAAGTAAATGGCTTACTTTTAGAAAAAAGAAACCTGCAATCGTACGAAGTATAAATAGATCGAAACCAATTCAAACGCCGGAACCCGGGGAATCAAGTTTCAATAAATCATCTCAACAAAATTTAGACAGAATTCTGGAAAAAATTAAGAATAAAGGAATAGAATCACTAAGCTCAGATGAAAAAAACTTCCTGGACCAACAATCCAAGCAATCATGAAATTCCTCTACTCTTTAACTATTGTATGGGGAATTCTCTGTGTTATCATGTATTTAATAGAAGGATTGAATCCGGAGAAATTCTGGATATTTTCTATTAGCAGCCTGATAATACCTATAAGTTTTATTATTAATTTTTTTTTAATTGGATTTTGGGTTTTGATTCATTGGAGATATGCCTGGTTACCATTGGTTATTATTTTAACCGGATATTTCCAATTGAATAAATTGGTTTCCTTCAAGAGTTTAAATGACGCTGAGCAATGTAGTAACGATAAGGCAATTAAAGTAATGAGTTTTAACCTTTACGGTCTTAAAAATTTAAAAGATACCTTGGGTTTAAACTTTCAAAAAAATAAAAGCCAATTTCTGACATTTCTTAGAAAGAACAATCCGGATGTATTATGTGTACAAGAGAATAATTTATTTTCGGATGATGTAATTAGTAAGTCAGATTTATTTCCTTACGTTCACTATATTCTTAATCATGGGGCAGCAATATATTCTAAGTTTCCAATGTTGGATCAGGGCAATATTGATTTTGGCACAAACACCAACAGTTGTTTATGGGCAGACATTCTAATAGAAGGACGAAGAATTCGCACCTATAGCATGCACTTACAGTCGAATAGTATAACTAAGCAAGTCGGACTGTTAAAGGAAGATGACGATACGCAGAATATAGAAAAATTAAATGTCGTCAAACAAATGCTGAGAAAATTCAGACGAATGTCTGTTAGACGAGCCAAACAAGCTGACCTTGTTCGAGATCATGCAGTAAAATCTTTATATCCGGTGATTCTGGCTGGAGATTTCAATGATACTCCATTTTCGTATGTGTACAAGGTTCTTACAGAGGGGCGAAACGATAGTTTTTTAAAAAGAGGAAATGGATTTGGTGCTACCTTAGTAAGTATATTGCCTGGCCTACGAATTGATTATGTTTTGGCGGATGCCAAAAAAATTGAATTTTGTTCTCATAAGGTTTTGCAGACTGAGTTTTCTGATCACAACCCAGTTGTTGTTACTGCATTTTTGAAATAGAATTTTCTAAAAACAAAAAAACTTACAAATTATTAATGAAGTATCAGCCTTCTTCCGGTTCATCATTATCTTCAAGGTCAGTTGGAAGAAATTGAGCAGGAATTGATTTTTCAGATTGGATACCCATATTTTTCAATTTCAAAGCCTGACCAACTATATTTCCTTTTCCGTCACGCAATTGTCTTTTTGCTTTGAGAAAAACTTCTTGTGATTTATTGAGATGTTTCTCAATATCATCCATAGTTTCAAAAAATCCGATTACCTTTTCGTAAAGTTTCTCACCCTGACGTGCAATTTCAATCGCATTTTTACTTTGCTGATCTCTTTTCCAAAGATCCGTAATGAGTTTAAGGGATGCTATAAGATTGGTTGGAGAAATTAATAAAATTCTTCTTTGGTACGCGTAATTCCATAATTCAGGATCTTCCTGACTGGCAAGCATGTAAGCAGGTTCAATGGGGATGAACATCATAATAAAATCCAATTCTTTGGAAAGCTCATCATATCTTTTTTTACTGAGTTCATCAATATGCTGATATATTGATTTCAGGTGTAGTCCTAAATTTAAATCCTGTTCATCTTTTGTGTCAGCAGAACAATATCGCTCATATGCATTTAAAGAAACTTTAGAGTCAATAATAATGGTTCTTTCATCCGGTAAGAACACCAAAACATCCGGACGAAGTATCTGGCCGTCTTCATTATGCCCTGTAAATTGAATTTGATATTCTCTGTTCTTCTGTAAACCTGATTTTTCAAGAATACTTTCTAGAATAATTTCTCCCCAGTTTCCTTGTTTTTTTGATTGTCCTTTTAAGGCATTGGTTAGGTTATTGGCTTCTGTAGAGATTCTATTACTATGATTAATCAGTTCTTTAACTCTTTCTTCCAGTGAGAATCTTTGTTTGGATTCAATATCATATGTTTCTTCAACTTTTTTCTTGAATTGGCTCAGGTTCTCACCGAGTGGTTTGAGAATCTGATCAATATTATCTTTGTTGGATTGGGTAAATTTATTGACTTTTTCTTCGAGGATTCTATTGGCAAGGTTTTCAAATTCCAGATTGGATTTTTTTCGAATATCTTCAATCTCTTGTTTTTGATTGTTCAGTTTATCTTCTAAATAGGTATTATTTGCTTTTGTTTCACTTGCCCATTTTGTAAGTCTGTTGAGTTCTTCTTGTTGTAATATATTGGTTTTCTTTTCCTCGTCAATGGTTATTTTCATTTGTGAGAGGAAGGCTTCGAGTTTTTCAATATTTGCATTTAAGGTTGCATTTTCCTGAATTAAATCTGAATTGTTTTTCTTAAAAAATTCGATCTCTTTTTTAGTAGCATCAAATTCGATTCCTAATTTTTGATTTCTCTCCTGTAAAAGTGCAAGCTGAAGTTCAGATTGAGTAAGTTTAAGTTGGGAGTTTTCAAGCAGAGATTTAGGTACTGATTGAGATCTTGAGTAAAGCCAAAAGATTATTCCAACCAACAATCCAATGATCAG
Source organism: Saprospiraceae bacterium (assembly GCA_013140975.1). Classification (GTDB taxonomy): domain Bacteria; phylum Bacteroidota; class Bacteroidia; order Chitinophagales; family Saprospiraceae; genus Vicinibacter. The sequence continues at coordinate 19,919 of JABFRV010000012.1, read as the reverse complement.
ATAAATGAGTTCTGTAGGCATAATAATAAAATGTAAAATTACAAATCCTTTCTGGTATAGGCTTACTAATTCCTTTAGCATGCTGCAGATAAATGATTTTCAATACTTTTGCAAGATGAAATTCATGCTTTTCCTGCTACTTAATCTTTCAGGTTGTACTCTTTTAGGCCAATATTTGCTAGCACCTTCTGAAAAAAACGTGAACTATACAGCCAAATATTCGGAATGTATTGAATTTTATAAGGAATTAGACGACAAGAGTAAACAAGTGAATATGCTTGAAGCAGGTCCTTCAGACGTTGGCCTTCCTATACAATTGGTTATTATAGATAAAAATGGATTTAAAAATCCTGAAAAAATACGTAAAAGTAACAGATGCATCGTTTGGATTAATAATGGAATTCATCCCGGTGAACCAGAAGGAATAGATGCAAGCATGCTATGGGCAAGAGATCTCATTTCTAAAAAAGAATTTCAAAGTATATTAGACAACGTTTCATTTATAATTGTTCCGGTGTATAATGTTGGTGGATCATTGAGAAGGAATCAGTATTCTCGAGCGAATCAAAATGGTCCGGAAGAATATGGATTTAGAGGAAATAGAAATAATCTGGATTTAAATCGTGATTTCATCAAGCAGGATTCACGCAATTCTGAAACATTTGCTATTCAGTTTCAAAAATGGAAACCCGATGTTTTTATAGATACGCATACAACGGATGGTGCAGATTATCAATATAACATGAGTCTGTTACCCGGTATGAGATCCAAATTACCAAAAAGTATTGGCAATTATCTTTATGATATTATGCTTCCGGAATTGTATCAATCTATGAATGAAGAACAAGATGAAATGGTTCCATATGTAGAGTTTGATGGAAGACCCGAAGACGGAATGTATGCCTTTAACGATAAAGCTAGATTTGGATCTGGATATGCAGCTTTATTTCACTGTATTCCCCTTGTCATAGAAGCGCATATGCTAAAGCCATTTAATATTCGATTGCAATCGACATACAGGCTTTTAAAAGTAATTTCAAATCACGTAAATAAAAATTCGAAGCAGATTCTTGTCAATAAAAAAAATGCAATAACTGCATCCCGAATGTCGAAAAAATACGATTGCCAATGGATACGAGATTTATCCAGAGTAAAAATGTTAGAATTTAAAGGATACGAATCCGGCAATACTTTTTATCAGGAACTTCATGACAGTATTCACTTTTATAATCGAGACAAACCCACAAATATTATTGTTCCTTATTATGAACATTATAAGCCAACAAATCAAATTCGTATACCGACAAAATATATTATTCCTCAGTGTTATCATCAAGTAATTTCCAATTTAAAGCGAAATGGTGTTGAAATGAGTTATCTCAAGCAGGATACTTTTATAGAATCTCAATACTATAAAATAAACAGTTACAAGACTGTCAATCATGCTTATGAGAATCATTATTTACACTATTCAACTGGATGCGAAGAAACTTTTATTAGATATCCTTTTTACAAAGGGGATGTTATCGTTTCAACGGATCAGGAATCGATATTATACCTTGCAGAAGTACTTGAACCACAAGCTGAAGATTCTTTTTTTAATTGGAATTTTTTTGATGGCATTCTAATGCGCAAAGAATATTTTTCAGATTTTGCTTTTGCTGAAAAAGCAGAGATATTATTGCGCACTGATACCCAATTGCGGAAAAAATTTAAGGAATTCGTTGCATCTTCAAAGGGAAAACCAAGTATTGGAGATAAGTTAGATTTTATCTATAAAAATTCCGGATATTCGGAGCCCTATTTGAATGTATATCCAGTTGCTAGAATTTTTTAGTGACAACAATTTCAAAAAATTCAGCATGTTTCCAAGAATGATTCGTCGCCATTTCACAATTACGTTTTAAATACTTAAACTAAATTTCAAAAGAATATCAATGAAAAATGATTATTTTTTGAAAATGCTTATGGCATGAATAGACAATATAGCTACTGTTCTAATCCTTAAATTAAAATGCAATTATTGGTGTCAAGCGACTTTATCAAAAGCTCTCATTTAAGCTGTAAAATTGATGCCTTAACAAGCATTTAACGCCGTAATTACAGTATCTTTGCGCCTTATCAATAGGAATTAATTCATGAATATAGATAATTTTTTACAAAATGGAAAGTGGCATCAGATCATCCTGGTCTTGATTGCCCTAATACTATACAGCAATACACTTCAACATGATTTTGTTCTTGATGACAATATTGTATTAAAGAAAAATGAATTTGTTAAAAAAGGATTCTCAGGAGTATCTGATATTCTTGGCAATGATAGCTTTAAAGGTTTTTTTCTTAATGATAAAAGTGGAGTGAGCGTGACGGGTGGAAGGTACAGGCCGTTTAGCCTTGTACTCTTTGCAAGCGTATATCCGATTTTTGGATTAGACCCTTTTTACTATCATCTATTGAATATTTTAATGTATGCTTTATTGGGTTGGTTAATTTATCGGTTTTTAGTATATCTTTTACAGCATAAATTCCCACAGCAAGCAAGACCTGTTTCTTTCCTTGCTTCATTATTATTTATCGTTCATCCCCTTCATGCTGAGGTTGTAAATAATGTAAAAAGTATAGATGAAATACTTTCTCTATTGTTTGGCATTCTTTCAATTCATTCTGTTTTGATATTTGTAGACAAAAGAAAATTAGTTCAATTGTTCTATGCATTTTTATTTTTATTGATTTCAGTTTTTTCTAAAGAGTCGGCAATAAATTTTCTATATCTTACTCCGTTGGCAGTTTTATTTTTCAGAGATATTCAATGGAGAGATTTAATACCTTCAATGATTCCTGCGTTTTTAGCAATTCTCAGTTATGCAGGAGTGAGGTCTATGGTAATCGGTGCAAAGATTTATGAAGATGTGTCAAGAGACGTTTTATTAAATCCTTTTATGAAGGTAAGAGGAATGAGTCTTACAGAGGCAGACACCTCAGAAAAGTTAGGTATGATATTTACTTGCCTTGGAAAGTACTTAAAATTATTTTTAATTCCTTATCCGCTTACACACGATTATTTTCCGCAACACGTGAGTCTTTCTAATATTGCATCACCGGCATCAATACTTTCACTTTTTGTCGTTTTGGGTCTTTTGATTTATGCAATTGTAACCAGGAAGTCTAATAAAATATTGAGTTTCTCTATTTTGCTGATGACTCTTCCTTTAATTTTTATTTCAAATATGGTTGTACCTATGGGTACGCCTATGGCTGAAAGATTTGCATTTACGGCTTCTTTGGGATTTTCATTATTGTTTGCCTGGTTGTTATTTTCAATATTGAAAAATAGAACCGCATTTGCATTGTATTCAGTAGCGGGTGTCTCACTCCTATTTGGCGGCATTATTTTTTTAAGGAATAAGGATTGGAAGAATGAGTATTCTTTATTTTCAAAAGACGTTCAGATTTCCAAAAATAGTATAAAGGCACATAGTGAGTTGGCATATCATCTTGTTGAAAAAATTAAACAGGCTCCGGATAGCCTTACCAACAGAGCTTTAATTGCTGAAGCAATACCGCATTTGGAAAAAGCTGTCCAGTTATATCCACGATTTGCAAATTGTGTATACCTGCTGGGAAACCTTCACTATTTAAAAAAGGATTACGAAAAAGCGGCAATTACTTATAATAAGTACCTGGATTTGAATCCCAATGGATCAGATGTACTGAAAAATCTACAGGTATGTTATCGTGAATATGGAAGAGAGATTGCCTTGCGGGAATCTGTAGAAGAAATAGATAAGGCTATCGAAGCACTTATAAAGGCCCTGAAAATTAATCCTAATGATTCGAAATTGTTAGAAACAATGGGAATGGCTTATGCCGTTAAGAAGGATTTTAATCTTGCCATCGATTATTTCAATAAGGCAATTAAAATGAGTCCTGATAATGGAATGTTACTGGTAAATCTCGGCAATACTTATTATAAGATGGGAGATAAGACAACCGGGTCCAAATACATAAAACAAGCTTATAAAATGGACATTAACCTGGGAGCCAAGCTTTTAAATATGCAAAAACCAACTGTGCAATAAGATTCTGCCCGATTATTGATACCTTTGCCGAAATTACATAAAGTCAATTTATGGGTAGAATATTTGAAGTAAGAAAACACAAAATGTTTGCGCGATATGCTAAGATGAGCAAACAATTTGCAAGAATTAGTAAGGATGTTTTTATGGCAGTAAAGGCTTCCGGTGCCAACCCTGATAACAACCCCAGATTAAGAGCTGCAATTCAAAACGCCAGAGCAGTTAATATGCCTAAGGATCGATTGGAAGCAGCGATTAAAAAGGCAACTTCTAAAGATGAAAAGGATCTTGAGATTCTCACCTATGAAGGATATGGACCTCATGGAATAGCGGTACTTGTAGAGACTGCGACGGATAATCCAACCAGAACTGTTGCAAATATTCGTTCGTACTTTAATAAATACAATGGTAGCCTTGGCACAACGGGATCTGTTTCATTTATGTTTGATCACAAATGCAATTTTAGAATTAAACCCAAAACAGATGTTCAACCGGAAGATCTGGAATTAGAATTAATTGACTACGGTTGTGAAGAATTTGTTGTTGATAAGGAAGAAATTATTGTTTATGGACCCTTCGAAACATTTGGTAGCCTTCAAAGTTATTTCGAATCCAATGGTTATGAAATTATTGAATCCAGTTTTGACAGAATTCCTACAGTAACTAAAAAATTAGATCCTGGTCAAGAAGAAGAAGTTACTAAGCTTTTAGATAAGATCGAAGATGATGAAGACGTTCAGAATGTATACAGTACTATGGAATAAATTAAATTCGTTTGATGCAGAATCTTTTTTCGCTTATACTTCAAAACACAAAGGCTCATAGGATTATTTTAGTATTATTTTCTTTCGTATTCTATGGCAACACATTAGTAAATGATTTTGCCGTAGACGATAGTATAGTAATTGTTAGAAATGAATATACTAAAAAAGGATTTTCAGGAATAGGAGACATATTAACAAAGGATACTTTTAGAGGGTTTTTCAAAGTAGAAGGTAAAGATAAATTGGTTTCGGGAGGTCGATATCGACCATTGTCACTGGTAACTTTCGCAATTGTATTTGAATTTTTTGGATCGAATCCTTTTATTTACCATTTATTGAACATAATATTTTTAGCATTCGCTGGACTCGTTCTATATGAGGTACTTAAAAGATTATTGGTTACATTATTTAAAAACGATCATGCTGGAATTGCATTTCTTTCTTCTTTTATATTTATTATTCACCCGGTTCATACAGAATGTGTTGCCAATATTAAAGGATTGGATGAGATATTGGCACTGCTACTTTCACTGACATCTTTTCTGTTCATTCTAAAATGGAAAGAAAAGAACAATTTGCTATTTCTTATCGTGGGTTTGATTTCGTTGATGTTGGCTTTATTTTCCAAAGAGAATAGTATCTCCTATCTTGTTTTAATTCCACTTGGGATGTTGTTATTTCTAAAGGCCGGAATTTCCGAATCATTTAAGATATTTTTATATTTGTTAATACCTACTTTCATCTTTTTATATTGCAGGGCTCAAATATTGGGCTGGAATCCCATTGCAGGACAAAGTATTGAATTAATGAATAATCCATTTCTTAAGTTTATGAATGGACGATATATTCCTTTTACAGGGCTTGAGAAGTTTGGTACTATTTTATTTACACTTATAAAATATATTGGGCTGCTTTTATTTCCACATCCATTAACGTATGATTATTACCCCAGGCATATTGAATTACATACTTTAGCAAGCCCAATCTCGATGTTTTCATTATTTCTTCATCTTGGATTAATTAATTTATTTTTTAAAAAATTTAAAAATTCTCCGCTCATTAGTTTTTCAATTGCGGCATATATAATTCCATTGTTTATAGTTTCTAATCTTTTATTTTCGGTTGGAACTTTTATGGGAGAAAGATTTTTATTTATGCCTTCTATTGGTTTTTCGATTTTAGCGGGATATTTTCTTTTGCGTCTGATGGAGAAGAAGACAACCCTGGGAATTGTTATTCTCTTTATTCTAATCATTGGATTTGGGTTTAAAACCATTACAAGAAATAGGGATTGGAAAAATGATTTGACATTAATTCTTCAGGATGTTAAGACTTCTCCCAATAGTGCTAAAATTAACACTGCCGTAGGAGGAATCTTATTGGAGAAATACTCTAAAGAGAGTAACCAAACGATTCTTAAAGAAAAAGTTGAGATTGCGAAAAAGCATTTAAATAAGTCCATTGAAATCCATCCTTATTATTTTGAAGCATATCAATTATTAGGCAATGCTTATTTTCTTTCAAAAGATTACAAGACTGCGATTGAAAAGTATAATTTCTTAATGAAGTTTCAACCGGATAATAAAGATGCTACAATTAATCAGGCATTGTTTTATAAGGAGCTTGGAAGAGTAACAGGGATGAATGAGAATAATCCTGCTCAGGCTGTACAATATTTAAAAACATCACTTCAACTAAATCCTAATGACGAAGAAGCAACTTCTTTATTGGGAGTTGCACATGGTGTACAAGGTCAATTTTCGGATGCATTGGAAATTTTTAATGGACTTCTTGCTAAAAATCCTAAATCTTCTGATGCCTATTTCAATCTTTACTTAACCTATCTGAATATGGGTAATAAAAGTAAAGCTGAGGAGTGTCTAAGTAAGGCAAAAGAACTTGATCCAAAAATAATGGATAAATTTATGAAAGGTAATCAATAATGAAATTGAGAATAAGTTTCCTTTGTTTTCTCTTTCTCTATAACTTACAATCTCAGTCAGTTTCTGATGCAGAAAATTGGGTAAGTCAACGCATAAGTAATTTAACATTGGATGAAAAAATTGGCCAATTGTTTATTATTCGGGCTTATGGAAAGGATGATTCTAATCACATTCGTAAAGTCGAAGAGCTTATTAAAAATTACTATGTTGGAGGATTGTGTTTTTTCCAGGGAGAAGCCATAGTGCAGGCACGATTGACTAATTATTATCAATCGATTAGTAATACTCCTTTATTTATTTCAATGGATGCGGAATGGAGTCTGGGGATGCGTTTAAAAAATGATGGTTTTAGTTATCCAAGACAACTTTGTCTAGGTGCTATCAGAGATAATCGCCTTATATATGAAATGGGCAAAGACGTAGGAACTCAATTAAACCGTATTGGAGTGAATTTTAATTTTGCTCCAGTCGTAGATATTAATTCCAATCCTGATAATCCTGTTATTAATGACAGATCATTTGGTGAAGATCGACAAAATGTTGTTGCAAAGTCATACGCATACATGAAAGGAATGCAGGATGAAAAAATTCTTTCTTGCGCAAAACATTTTCCCGGACATGGAGACACAGACAAAGATTCTCACATTGAATTGCCAAGATTAATTCATAGCAAAGAAAGACTGGACTCAATTGAATTGTTTCCTTTTAAAATATTATGTGAGCAAAACATTGCTTCGGTTATGGTAGGTCATCTAAGTGTACCCGCCCTGGCTGAAAATGTAAGTAAGCCTTCTTCTGTATCTCATCAAATTATTACCGGAATTCTTCGGGATCAATTTAAGTATAAAGGTTTAATAGTAACAGATGCACTTGAAATGAAAGCTGTATCCAAATTATATTCGCCCGGAGAACTTGAATTGGATTGTTATAAAGCAGGAAATGATATTCTGCTTCTTTCTGAAAATATTGAAGCAGCTTTTCGAAGAATTAAAATGGCGATTCAGAATGGCGAAATAACAATCGAAGAACTGAATCAGCGAGTCACAAGAATTCTGCAGAAAAAATTTGAAAATGGAATTGACAAAAGAATTGTAATTGACGAAACGAACCTTAAAAATGAAATTAATTCCAATCGTTCATTAGCTTTAAAAGAAAAATTATACCGCAATAGTGTAACCTTAATAAAGGATAGTGGGAATGATATTCCAATAAGAAATTTGGAAAATCAAATGGCGTGCCTCAGTATGGGTTCCGAAGGAATAAATTATTTTCAGAAGAGGGTATCTAAATATGCAGATGTGCCTTCACTTTTGTACAAAAAGAACACAGTTAATATTGGAACAAATCCAGATATAAGAGATGCAGAACATCTCATCATAAGTCTTCATAAGTTAAATTACAAATCATCTGAAAGATTTGGTCTAACAGAAGATGAAGTCCTAATGATTAACTCATTATCCAAAATTAAGAAAGTGCATTTATGTATTTTCGGATCACCATACGCAGCAACACTATTTCCAAACGTTTCATCTATTGTATTATGTTATGAAAATAACAGGATGATTCAAGAAATTGCAGCTGAGATGATCTTTGGATCAGATCCAATACAAGGAATTCTCCCTGTCAATATCAATAAAAAATTTAGAAATGGAAATGGAATTAAAAGGCCATCACTATTAAGAATAGGTTATTCAATTCCAGAATCTCAGGGAATGAGTTCAGACACGTTAAATCGTATTGCTGAAATTACTTCAGAAATTATCAATAAAAAAGCAGCTCCCGGAGGACAGATCATTATTGCAAGGAACAATAAGATAATTTACGAAAAAAATTTTGGCACTCTTCGATATGACTCTAGTGAACTTGTTACTGAAAACACACTTTATGATGTAGCGAGCCTTACCAAGATACTTGCAAGTGCTCCTTGTTTAATGTTGTTGGATGATCAAAATAAATTGGATCTTGGACAACCATTATCTACTTATCTTCCAGTCACTGAAAATTCTAATAAGGCAGGTATTTCAATAAGAGATGCACTCTTACATCAGGCCTCTATGATAAGTTGGATTCCATATTATAAGTCTACTCTTATTTCTCCTGATACGCTTAATATCATCAATACTGATTTTTACAGAGATACTCCTTCTGATTCTTTTTCTATTCCGGTTGCAGACAAATTATTTTTAAGAACAGATTATAAAGATTCGATATTAAATAAAATTGTAAATAGCCGTTTGCATGAAACGAAAAAATTTCTTTATTCAGACTTATTTTTTTATTTTATACCTGATCTGGTTAGAAACATCACGGGAAAAAGCATTGTAGAGTATTTGAATAGTAATTTTTTCAGACCGTTGGGCTTGAGAAATATTGGATATTGTCCGTTGCAAAACGAAATTTCTACATCCAGAATAGCGCCGTCTGAAGAAGATAGATATTTCAGACATCAGGAGATAAGGGGCTTTGTTCATGATATGGGTTCAGCGATGTGTGGAGGAGTAAGTGGACATGCAGGAATTTTTTCTAATGCTCAGGATGTAACTACTATGATGCAATTCTTTCTCAACTACGGAAATTATGGTGGTAAGGAATTTATTAGCAATAGTACTATTAAGAAGTTTACTAAAAGAGATAATGAGTTAAAAAGAAGAGGATTAATTTTTGATATGCCGGAGGAACTCAATACTGAGAACCCTTCCATTTCAAATCTGACTCCAAAATCTACATTTGGTCATACTGGATTTACCGGTACTTGTGCATGGGCTGATCCGGAAAATAATATTGTATTTGTTTTTTTATCGAATCGAACGTATCCGGATGGATCTGTTAATTTGCTTCACAAGTATCGATATCGGGTAAAGATTCAGGATCTGATTTATAAATCACTTATTCATTCATGAATATCGTACCATTTTTAGTACGAAAATATCTTAGGTCCGGAAAGACTTCTTTAAGTATTAATATAATAGCATCAATTACCATTTTAGGACTTGCTATTGGAACAGCCGCATTAATAATAGTTTTATCGGTTTTTAATGGCTTTGAAGAATTGGTTTCGGGAATGTTCAGTAAGTATAACCCGGACATAAAAATTGTACGTGTTGACGGTAGACCTTTTCACGAAGACAGAGCATTGCTTAGGGAAATAAGCCTTGTTCCTGAAATTAAGATTTTATCTAGAGTTTATGAACAGAATTGTATGTTTCAACACAATAACGTTCAGGATTTTGGAACTTTAAAAGGTGTTGATCAGAACTTCCCATCAATGATTTCATTAGATTCAGCAATTGTTGAAGGAGCTCTTTTAAAGAATACGAAAGGTAGAAAATTTGCATATCTGGGACTAGGAATGAGTAATAAACTTGGAGTATCATTGGAACAGTTTTACTCAGAAATTACAGCAGTCACACCCGGTTTTCAAGAAGGAAAAATTGAACTGAAAGAACAAAACTTTAAAAAATTTGCAATACAACCGCAAATGATTTATGCGTTAAAACAAGAATCAGATGATGAGGTAATATTAACTGATCTTGATGAATTCAGAAAGTATCTTGGCGATACTACCATTTTAAGTTCGATTCAAATTAAATTAACGGATCCAAAATTTTCAAGTTCTGTATTAAAAAAGTTAACTGCATTGGCAGGACCTGATTTCAAAGTTAAAGACAGGTATTTACAAGATGAAGCATTTTTAAAAATCATGAACCTTGAAAAATGGCTTTTCTTCACTTTATTTATGTTTACATTAATTCTTGTCTCATTTACTATAGTCGGTACACTTTGGATGATGGTCATAGAAAAGAGGCACGATATCTCAATTTTAAAATCACTTGGAATGGAGGACATTCAGATACAGAAAGTTTACCTGGGATTAGGGATAGGAATAGGAATTATTGGAATTATATTAGGATTTGCAATCAGTTTATTTTTTTATTATATGCAAAAAGAGTACGCCTGGATTAAGGTTCCGGCAGATTTTGTAGTTGACAGTTATCCTATTTCCATTCGTTTTAAGGATTTTATTATTGTTGCTGTTACTGTGCTTTCCATAGTAATTCTGGCATCTATTTTACCCGCAAGAAAGATAAATGAGGTTGACCTTATTTTCAAAGAGGATTAGAATTATTGAATCGAAAAAGCTATTTTTGCGGCGTGGACTCCTGGGAATTGGATTTTGAATGGTTACGCGTCAGGCATTTTGTAAAAGATTGCCTTCGTAAGGAGGAATTGCCGGATATGAATATCATCATTTTTCTAATCGGAATTCAGGAATTGGGCAAACCTATAAACCAGAAATTTACAAAAGAAGAGAAAAGGGATCTGATGCATGTTGGAAGTTGCAGATTGTTAAGTGAAGAAGGATACTATGAGTATAAAGGTTTAGATCATGAAGGTTGGCCTCATTACGAAAATATTGTTCCGTTCACAGTGAAAGGTGTAAAAGAACAAGAAGACGTTTTAAAGAAATTAATTATACAATATTTTACAAAGTATTATTTTAATAAATCAAATGTATCGATACATGAATAAGATTTTTGTTTTCATTTTATTAGGAATTATGGGATTAACTTGCTCACAGAATAGTAAGGATCCAAAAATCGTAATTGAAACAGAATATGGTAATATGTCTGTAAAACTTTACGATTCTACACCAAAGCACAAGGAAAATTTTATCAAACTCGTAAAAGAAGGATATTACAAAGACTTATTGTTTCATAGAGTAATTCCCGGTTTTATGATTCAAGGAGGAGATCCTGATTCTAAAAATGCTCCTGCCGGAAAACAATTGGGAGCGGGTGGTCCGGGTTATACTATTCCAGCAGAAATTGGACAATACCACTTTAAAGGTGCTTTAGCTGCAGCTAGAACAGGGGACCAGGCAAATCCGGAGAAAAGATCTTCAGGCTCTCAATTTTATATAGTTCAGGGTCAACCCATCGCTATGACACAGTTAGAGTATATTGTTATGCCTAATGGCTCTAAATATTTTAAAACGGATATGGAGCGTTATGCTAAATATGGTGGAACTCCTTTCTTAGATGGAAGTTATACAGTATTTGGAGAAGTTACTGCAGGTATGGAAGTAATAGACAAGATTGCCGGAGTTCAATGTGACCCAATGAACCGACCTGTAAAGGATGTTAAAATGAACATTGTAATAAAGTAAAGTACAATCAATTTATGAAGTATATATTGAAGTCAATATGGCTACTTATTCTAGTATGCCTATTCCAATCTTGTGCAAAAAAAATTATTGCAATAAAGTCAGACAAGACAGTTGTTAAAATAACTGATAAGGTAAATTTTAATTATGTAGGACCTGAACCAAGTTCTGTAATGTGGATGTTTGGTGATGGGACAACATCGACAGAGCTTAATCCTATGCATCGCTTTGGAGCATCCGGAAATTATGCCGTAGTATGCAAAGCATTTTTTGGCAAAAAAACAAAAGAAACGAAAATGAATATAGAAGTCAAGAATCCTGATAATTGTCTAGTCATGTTGGAGACAAAGTTTGGTGTCATGATCATAAAATTATATGACCAGACTCCAGCCCATCGAGATAATTTTATGAAACTCGTAGAAGAAGATTTTTACAAGGATTTATTATTTCACCGAGTTATTAATGGTTTCATGATTCAAGGCGGAGATCCTAATTCCAGATCTGCAGGTCCAGATGCTCAATTAGGTTCGGGAGGACCAAGTTATACTATCCCTGCAGAATTCAATAAAGAATTTATTCATAAGAAAGGAGCTCTTTCTGCAGCAAGAACCGGTGACCAGGTTAATCCGCAAAAAAGATCTTCCGGTTCACAATTTTATATTGTACAAGGAAGCACACAGATGGAATCAGGCCTTACCAGAATCGAAGATCAAAAAGGATTTAAGTATACAGAAGAACAGAAAAAATTATACATGTCAATTGGTGGAACACCTTTCCTGGATCAGGATTATACAGTATTCGGAGAAGTTATAGAAGGTCTTGATATAATTGATAAGATCGCTGCTGTAAAAACCGCAAGAGGCGATAGACCTTTGGAAGACGTGAAGATGAATATTAAGATTCTTAAATAAATAATGAGATAATTAGTTTATGAGTTAATTTGGAAATGACTCCCGACATTAAGTCAGAAGCAAATTAGTTAATGTAGATTGTTTTTTATTATCGAATTCGTTCAACCGCGTCGTTTGAGTTCAACCCCGTTGTTTAAAGCGTCCTCGCTTAAAACCCAGTAAATAAAAAACTCACATATGGAAAGTCATTTCCAGATTAACTCAATATCGAATTAATTCAACTCTGTTTTTTGAAGCGTCCTCGCTTAAAACCCTGTAAACTAAAAACTACCATAAGTAATCTCATTTGCAAATTACCCCATTTTCAAATTTGCAAATTAAAATTAGCTCATTATCGAATTAATTCAACTCTGTTGTTTGAAGCGTCCTCGCTTCAAACTCCGTCAAAAAAACTATTATTGGTAATCTCATTTGCAAATTACCCCATTTTCAAATTTGCAAATTAAAATTAGCTCATTATCGAATTGGCTAATTAACTAATTGTATTACTGTAGTATCTGATGATTCCCCTTACTTCCGGATCTTGATTTACATCTGGAACCAATTGAGTAAGGATATAAAGTTGGGAAGGATCATCTGTAATCGCTTCTTTAAGATCTATAAGTGCTTCTTCTTTATTACCAGTGATTAAGTTGTAAGCTACTTTGCAGAAAAGAAGATCAGTTCCAACGCTGTATTTGTCTGCACGTACTAGGATCTTATACGCTTTTTCGTAATTTTTTCTTTCGAGAAGAAATGAAATATATTTAGTCCAGTACTGACTTTGTTCAAGTCCTGTTCTAGCTGCCTTTGCATAATGAGTTTCTGCCTGAGAAAATTCACCTATTAATACATAAGTATCTGCCAGTGTGGCATGATATTCTTCTCTATACTCCTCAATAAGGATAGCTTCTTTAAGGAAGTGGATGGCCTTATTCAATTCTTTGGATTCAAAATAGCACAAGCCGAGATAATAACATATTTCGTCATTGTACGGATCGGTTCGATATGCCTTATTGAGGATTTTTTTTGCTTCTTTGTATCTTTTTAGTTTTATGAGGCATTCTGACATATAAGCAACAACTTCACTGTCTGATCCAAAGTTTTGAAGTACTTCATTGTAAATCTCGTAAGCTTTTTCATGTTGACCAATTTGAACAGCAAGTTCAGCACAATCATGATATCCTTGTTCAAATTGAGGATTGATAATGAATGAATATTCAATCGCTTCAAGTGCTTTTTCATATTCTCCAATACAGGAATATGCATGACCCAGATTATACCAGGCAAGATAGCTGTATGGATTCTTGTCAATCAATTCAAGATGAAGAATAATACTTTCATCATACTTTTTTGAAAATTCAACGCTTACCCAGATTTGTTCCAGTGCTTCTGCATTGTCAGGGTTGATTGTTAAGGCCTCTTTAAGTGTATAGAACATTTTTTCAAAATCTTTCATGGTCTCTCTAATAAAAGCTTCAATGATTAATAGGTCTGAAATATCGGTTTTATGAAAGATTAGCTTAATTTCTTCAACTAGCATTAGGGCTTCCTCACTATGACCTTGTACCGCAAGAAGCTTTGACTTTAACATTTGAACTTCACGATCATAAGGCGCCAATCTGATCGCTTGTTCCAATACTTTGGAAGCATCGGTAAGCTTCATTTGCCTCATGAGCAGATTGGCCTTAGTGAGATAAAACTCTGTTCTGTATTTATAATGTGTTAGTGCTGCCTCAGTTACATCCAACGCACGATCTATTGCACCTTGGTTGGAGTAATAATCAATAAGTTTGTGATAGGACTTATCTTCCCAAAGTTCAGGAGTCAGGCGATCCTGTTGGTATTCGAACTCATGGATAAGTTCTGCTAGTTTTGGATTTGGTTTCGTCTTTCGGTTCACTATTTCCGGTTGGCTTGAATAATGAGTCCGTAAAAGTACAAATTTTAATCAATCTATTTACGCATTACCATATTACAAGTTCACACTGTGTTTATATTATAAAATAAATTAATATTTGCAATTGTTTTTTAATCAGGAATGTACATATTATCATTTAAACAAATGTTTGATAGTTATTTTCATAACTTCTTAACAATCATCAAGAAATGAAAATTCAATAATTTAAAAAAAAAATTAATTTTTTTTAGAATTCTGAAATTAAGAATCAATTTTAAATTTTTTCTGAGTTTGTTATGAATACATATTTTCACAATACATAAATTGATAGCATTCTGAAATATTTTATTTTGATAATTCAAAATAAAATTGTATTTGTAAATTCATTTTTAACCCCGACCCGCGTTAGAAATTATAAACAAGCCATTAAAAATAATCAAAGAAGAAACGATAATATGAAAGTGTAATTGATCCTGGCCAATAATACATGCAATCATAATGGCCAATAAGGGTTGTAAATAAATATAGTTTCCCACCAGGGAAGGATTGCTGTACTCCATAGCTTTCGCATTACATAAATAAGCAAGAAAAGTAGTTCCAATCAAAACAAAAAGTATAGAGAAAACATGCTGAGCTTCAAAACTTTGCCAACGGATCTGTTCAATA
The DNA here is from genome assembly GCA_013140975.1 of Saprospiraceae bacterium. Lineage (GTDB taxonomy): Bacteria > Bacteroidota > Bacteroidia > Chitinophagales > Saprospiraceae > Vicinibacter. Next base: position 4,516 of record JABFRV010000012.1, on the reverse strand, counting down.
TCCATAAACCCAAAGGGTATACATAAAAAGAATGCTATTAAAAAAATCCACTTTATTATTTCCATCACAGGATAAGATTTCATTATACTGGGTAATCGACTTAAATAAATCGCATAGGATACCGCATTAATAAAAATCATCAGATCTCCCACGACTGTTGAGATACCATCTTTATTCAGCGTTGAATAAAAAATTAATAAAGTCGCTCCTCCAAATCCCAACAATGTACCAAGCCAATGCATTCCATTTAGGAGCCTTGGTTTACTCAAAGAACTGAATAAAAGTACAAGAATAGGAGTAGTTAACATGATTAATGAAGCGTGAATTGGACTCGTTCGTGCTAAACCATTGAAGAAAAACAATTGGTTAATTAATACTCCTGTTATACTTAGAATGATGAGATCAATCCAATCTTTCTTATCTATTTTAATCATGGGTCCGAAAAATATTCTGAACAGAATGAACCCTGAAAATATTCGAAGCAGTATAAAGCCATTCGGATCTATAAGGCCCGGCGATAGTATAATTCGAGCGATTGAATAATTAGCTCCATAGATTAAAGCTACTATCCAAAGATAAATATGTGCCTTTACTAAAACTGATTTAGTCATTAGGATGAGATCCTTCCAATTTGTATAAGCTATCTGTAATCAATAAAACAAAAACACAAAGGCATAATCCTATCTGAGTTCCTAAGCCATACTCAACCATAAGGCTGAACCAGATCATTGATATGGCACCAAGAGAAAGGATGTTTTTAGATGCAAAACTTCGCGTAAATGAATAATAGCAGATCATACATAAAGAAACAAAATTTGGAATACCACAAAAAGCCCAGCTAAATACAAATTGATTATGGGGAAGACGTATATCTGTGGTATTTAAATAAGCTGAATAAATTTTTTGTGTCGAAGAATATATATCTCCTATTCCAGTGCCCAATATAGGATTCTGTTGAATCATTTTGATACCAAATTCTATAGACTGAAATCTTTCAAGATCAGAGAACCATCGATATTCTCCTCTGGAATATTGACCCAGTTGCCACAACAAATGATAAAACTTGGCATTCAAGCTTGGTACCCAATAAATCATTCCGCAAAGAAGAATTACTCCGGAAGGTATAATAATCCATATCCATTTTATTTTTTGAGTGCGAATAAAATATAGAATAAGTATAATTCCTGCTCCAAGATAGAAGCCTGCAATTCCGCTTTTAACACTTAATATATGAAGACCCAAAATTAAGTAGATGATTAGAAATATATACAACCATAATTCAAGACGATGAATTAAAATCTTCCTTTGTAAGATAAAATACATCAATATCATAATGTTGAGTGAAATGATCAGGCTAAACCGAATGTGCGAAACAGGAGTTTGCATGGATTTGCCTTGAAGTAACAAATTATTGAATTCTTCAAAATGTGAATAATAATTGTGAAGAACCAAACCAAGTTGAGTAGAAACAGAGATAATACCAATTAATAAAACCAGATGTATAATCTTATAATGTATGATTTTTTGAGACTTAAAAGCTATTGGTAATGCTACTAACGGGGCATAATTAGCAACGAAAAATTGTAATGAACTAAACTCACTGGACCAAAGACCTGAAATGATCGTTGTAATATAATAGAGTATCATCCAGAGATATAGTTTGTCACGAATGACTTCTTTAAATAGTAAGACTATATGATTATGAAACTGAATTCCGGGGTTACCATTTTTGAGAAATATGCAAGCACTCATTCCAAACATACTTATACTCAATGCATATTTTGAGAAAGGGAGGGTAAATGCGAATGCACTTAAGAAAAAAGCAAAGATATACTCAACACGAAGGGAATTAAAACTGAACTTCATTCTTGTGGCGAAAGATACAAATACTTTTGACTTTATAATTGGCAATATATACGCTGTGAAGTTAACGCCCAGTTCCCTTTTTTAGTATCTTCTAATGATTCCCTTAAGCAATTCAGAGAAAGATAAAGTTTTTGTATATTTTTGCAGTCGAATATGAATGAAATCTGGAAGATTCCAATTGAAAAATTAAGTTATCAGATTGCTGAATTTGCAATAAATAATTCAGAGAATCTAGAAGAATTCCGAATACAATTTCTGGGTTCAAAGAATGTAATTAAACCGCTTTTTTCAGAAATATCCAAAATTCCGAATGAGAATAAGAAAGAATACGGTCAATTATTAAATCAGCTAAAACTTCAAGCTGAAGAAAAGTTTGATCAACACAAATCATTTGCCAAGTCATCCGTTCAAAAAGAAATTCCGGACCTGACTTTACCTGGACAAAATGATAATGTAGGTAGTCGTCATCCTATAACATTGGTTATGGATAAAATTATTTCCATATTTTCCAAGATAGGATTTCAAATTGCAGAAGACAGAGAGATTGAAGATGACTGGCATAATTTTACAGCATTAAATACACCAGAAGATCATCCAGCCAGAGACATGCAGGATACTTTTTATGTCAAGAATAGAAAGGATATTGTACTGCGCACACATACTTCTTCGGTACAAGCAAGATTTATGACAACGCATAAACCGCCGATTCGTATTCTGGCACCAGGACGAGTATTTAGAAATGAAACGATCTCAGCAAGATCGCATTGTCAATTTCATCAGGTCGAAGGTTTGTATATTGATAAGAATGTTTCTATGGCAGATCTGAAACAGACACTTTTGTTTTTTGCTAAAGAGATGTTTGGTAAAGATGTTAAAATTAGATTGCGTCCATCTTATTTTCCATTTACAGAACCTTCTGCAGAAATGGATATTTATTGGGGGCTCAAGGATGAAACTGATCACCGCATAACAAAAGGAACAGGATGGCTTGAAATATTAGGTTGCGGCATGGTTGATCCAGCGGTTTTGGAAAATTGTGGTATAGATTCTAAGGTATATAGTGGATTTGCTTTTGGGATGGGAATTGAAAGACAGGCTATGTTATTATATAAGATTCCTGATATACGGTATTACTTCGAGAACGATCTCCGATTTCTTCGTCAATTCAAAAATTCTTAATCTTGTTCAACAAACCATCACTCGCTAAAGGAACAAGAGATTTTCTACCTGAACAATCAAGGAAGAGGAAATACATTTTTCAGATCATTGAAGAATGCTTTTCGTTATTCGCTTATCAACCTTTGGAAACTCCTGCAATGGAAAACCTTAGTACTTTAATGGGTAAGTATGGTGATGAAGGAGACAAATTATTATTTAAGATTCTTAATAGCGGTGATTATTTAAATGAATCACCGGATCAATTGTTGCAATCAAAAAACAGTCAATCGCTTGCACCTTATATAAGTGAGAAAGGTCTTCGCTATGATCTTACTGTTCCGTTTGCCCGTGCAGTGGTAATGAACAGACATTTAATTCATTTTCCATTTAAAAGATATCAGATTCAACCTGTATGGAGAGCAGATAGACCTCAAAGGGGAAGATACCGTGAATTTTATCAATGTGATGCTGATGTAGTTGGTTCTGATAGTCTGATGTACGAAGCAGAATTAATTCAGATCTATTTAAAAGTATTTGAAAAATTAAACATTCCTGTTAACGTTCAGATTAATCATAGGTCAATATTGGAAGGTATGGCAATTCACGCCGGAAGACAAGATCTTTTCATTCCAATGACAGTAACTCTAGATAAATTAGATAAAATTGGTGAAGAAAAAGTTATTGAGGAATTAACGAATATAGGATTTGATAAGGAGAAATCATTGCAGTTAATCTCAATTTTAAATTCCAATAATCTTAATGATTTTCGTTTCAATGATAAATCAAATGAGGGCATTCTTTCAATACATAAAATATTCCGGTATTGTGAGCAATCTGGTACAGATCTATCAAAGGTAAAATTTACTGCATCTTTAGCCAGAGGTCTTAGTTATTATACCGGGTCCATATTTGAAGTTGTTCCTTTAGGTATTAAAATGGGAAGCCTGGGTGGAGGAGGAAGATATGATAACCTTACAGGTGTGTTTGGATTAGATGGCGTATCAGGAGTCGGAATTTCCTTTGGAGCTGACAGAATTTATGATGTCATGGAAGAGCTTAAGTTATTCCCTGAAATTGTAAAGAACTCTGTTGACCTCTTGATTTTAGCATTGGATGAAGAAGTTCACTTTAGCGCCTATGCTTTGGCAAGCAGGCTAAGAGAATCCGGAATTGTAGCCGAAGCATATCCTGATGGCGGTAAATTAAAAAAACAATTTAAATACGCTGAAGATATAGGGGCTAAGTTTATTCTTGTTTACGGAGAGGAAGAGAAAAATTCTAATATATATAAGCTTAAGAATCAATCTAATGGTGAAGAAAGAATTCTCAGTGAAAAAGAGATGATGTTAGAGCTTAAGCACATAAAATAAAACCATTACATATTATTAATTATAATAATATGTGTTAACACTGCATTTAGTTCTTTAACGTTTTTTTTAAATACAGAATATGTACCTTTGCCGTTCTATCCGGTATTTTTTGTTCATATTGA
>JABFRV010000030.1 GCA_013140975.1 Saprospiraceae bacterium | reverse complement strand
TAAATATATAATATTAAAATATGCATTAAAAAACTTGCTTTTGTAATTAGGCTATGAATTACCTTTGCAGCTTAATTGTTAAACTTGGACTATGAAGGCCAGATATTCAGATAGTGAGCTTGAAGAATTCAAGAAGTTAATTCTTGAAAAATTGGAGTTTGCTAAAAGTGAGCTCTCCGGGATAGAGCAACAAATGATGGAGCTAAGAGAGAACATGTCAGATGAACAGGGAGGCGATTGGTTTGATGACAGTTCTATTCATACCGAAATCGAGTTCATGACAAAATTAGCAGAAAGGCAAAGACAGTTTGTTCAGAATCTCGAATTAGCATTGGTAAGAATTAAGAATAAATCATATGGTATTTGTTCTGTCACAGGAGAACTCATAGATAAGCAAAGATTGCTTCTTGTGCCACATGCTACTAAGAGTGTACAAGCAAAAGAAAGAGAATCCCCTTCACCAATTATCGAAAATAATAGGCCATCATCCAATTATGAACAAGACGAGCAGGATGAACCTATGATAGAAGAATAGGATTAAATCCATTGACAAGATTTCTCATGAGATAAAACACCTTTGAGTTACTGGGGTGTTATTGATATGAAAGCGTTTATTATTCCTGTATTATTTATTACTGCAATGATTGTTGTGGAATCTTGCCTTCCACCGATCCAGGAAGATTTGAATAAAATAGAATATTCCTTATCTGACCCACTTTATCAAAAAATAAAAGACTTTCAGGATAGGCGTTTAAGTGATTCACTTTATTCTTATTTATCACATCCAAAAGCGACATATAGAATGTTAGCTTCGGAAGCATTTGGATCGTACCAAGACAGTCTGGCTATTCCCTATTTAATACCCTTACTTAAAGATAATATTGAAGTTGTAAGGCAAAAAGCAGCTTACAGTCTTGGTCAGATTGGACATAAAAATGCTGAAAAGCCACTCATTCAAAATTTCATTCCTAAAGATTCAGCAGGACCATACCAACTTACAAATACAATCATTCTTGAAGCATTAGGCAAATGCGGAACAGATAGCACATTGCAACAAATATGTAAAATACAGAATTACAAGAATGCCAACTCTCAATTATTGGAAGGTCAGATTTTATGCTTCTACCGTTTTGGTTTAAGAAATAAAATTTGTCAATCTTCTCTACCGCTTATCATTGAAGTCATAAATAATAAAGCCTATCCTGAAAAAACCAGATTGATTGCAGCGCATTGTCTCCAAAGACTCAAAGGACTTGATGTAAAAAATTATTATAAAGAATTACGCAATGCAAGTTTTGAAGAAAAAAATCCATTAATTAGAATGGCCATTATTTCTGCATTTTCCCGAACGAATCATCCGGAATTAATAAATGATCTTGAAGAATTATATACTCGTATTCAAGATAGCAGAGTTCAATGCAATCTCATTAAAGGGTTACAAAACTTACCCAGAGGAACCGGAGCAACATTTGCATTAAAAGCAATTCACAATCCGTCTATTCAAATATCTGAACTTGCAGGAGAATTTTTTGCAAAAAATGCAACAGAAGTACATGAAAAAGATTTGCTAAAACTAATCTATGATGAAAATTTAAACTGGCTAGCAAAATCTCATATTTACAAAGCTTTAATAAGAATCACTCCTGCTTACAAGACTTTAACAAGAGATGCTGTTTATGCGCAATTGATAAAAGATATTCAGAACGCATCCAATGAATATTCTAAGGCTGCTTATATAAGTGCTTTAGAAAATAGTCCGCGTTACCTGCAATATATATTGCAACTTGCAGAGAAAGAAAAAAGCCATGTTGTTATTAACAACATTACTACAACATTACAAAAAATGCATCAGCATCCATCTTTTCCATTTCTTTATCCGGGTCCAAAAAATTATGTTTACTACTCTACAACCGCCTTTTTATCCAATCAAATAAAAAAACATGATGTTGGATCATTGGCAATTATAGCAGAATGGTTTAGAAATGAAAAAGGTCCACTTGTGAAATTTTTCAAGCCGGACAGCAGTCTTAAATATGCTCAAAGTCTATTGTCACTTCCAAGAGATATTGAAACCTATAATGAAATTGAAAATACAATTTCGCAAATCAAGAAGGTTAAATTTCAGCCCAAAGTAATTGAATATAACACTCCTATTTCCTGGACACAATTGGTGCAACTCAAAGACACAATAGCAGCTGAAATAAACACTGAGAAAGGAAAAATAGAAATTGAACTGTATTCAAAAATCGCTCCTGCAAGTGTTGCTAATTTTTTAAAGCTCATTCAACAAAATTATTTTAATAATAAAATAATTCATCGCGTGGTACCCAATTTTGTTATTCAAATAGGTTGCCCAAGAGGAGATGGCTATGGCAGCTTGGATTATTCTCTACGAACCGAAGTTTCAACCGAACTTAATTATATGCAGGAAGGTGTGATTGGCATGGCCAATGCAGGACCGGATACAGAATGCAATCAGTTTTTTATTACTTATTCTCCAACACCTCATCTGGATGGAAAATATTCGGTATTTGGAAAGATGAATAAGGGAATGGACATCATGAATCAGATAATACAAGGAGATAAAATAACCGGAATTAGTATTAAATAGGAAATAAAATTTGGGTCTTTTTAAACCAAGAAGAAAATCCATACAGAAAGATCTTTTATATTCCTATTTATAGCCTCTAATTGAATAGCAAGGCTTATTTTCGTGCTTCAACGACAGAAACAAAACCAATCATGAAAAATACACCACTGACCGATCGCCATATAGCTCTACAAGCTAAAATGGCGGAATTTGCAGGTTATAATATGCCTATTTCATATAAAGGAATAAAGGAAGAACATGAATGCGTGAGAACCAATGCCGGAATATTTGATGTATCTCATATGGGCGAATTCATTGTGAAAGGAAAACAGGCAATGGAGCTCATTCAATATGTAACATCGAATGACGTTTCAAAGTTAAAAATTGGTGACGCTCAATATTCTTGTCTTCCGAATAAAAATGGAGGTATTATTGATGACTTATTGGTCTACAGACTTCCGGAAGATCAATGCGCTGAAGGTGAGAAAGCTTTCATGCTTGTTGTCAATGCGTCAAATATCGAAAAGGATTGGAATTGGATTTCTCAACACAACAACTTTGATACTAGACTTATTAATATCTCAGAAGAAACCGGTTTAGTTGCAATTCAAGGACCCAAAGTTTCTGATATCATTCAAGAACTTACTTCTGCAGATTTAAAAAATATTAAATACTATAATTTTGTAAAAGCTGATTTTGCAGGTTGCAAGGATGTTATAATCTCAGCAACAGGATATACAGGAGCCGGTGGATTTGAGATTTATGCAAACAACAATCAAATGCCAATCATTTGGGATGAAGTTATACATGTTGGCAATCCTAAAGGATTACAAGCGATTGGACTTGGAGCACGCGATACTTTGCGATTAGAAATGGGATTCTGTCTCTATGGAAATGATATTGACGACACAACGTCTCCTCTTGAAGCAGGATTGGGTTGGATTACAAAGTTATCAAAAAATAATTTCATAGGAAAAGATTGGCTTTCACTGCAAAAAACAATTGGAATTTCAAAAAAACTTGCAGCATTCACAATGGAAGAAAAACGAGTGCCCAGGCATAATTACGAAGTCTTTGATTCTGCAAACAATAAGATTGGACATGTTACCTCAGGAACTTTTTCTCCCAGCTTAAATCAATCCATTGGACTTGCTTACATTCCGGTTGAAATGGCCGTTGAAGGAAATGAGATTTTAATTAACATGGGCTCCAAATTACTTCCGGCAAAAATATGTAGTCTGCCTTTTTATAAGCCTTAAACAGATAAAAAATTAGACGAAGCAAAAAGTGCAAATAAAACCTTTACAATATTCTTATCCTGATCTTTCACAAGTAAAAGATGTAAATTCTTTTTTTGAAACAATGAAAGAAGAATATGCAAAAATTAAAGACAGTGGCATTTTTCTTGATGCAAAAAAGCCAGCTATATTTATATATCGGATTCAGACAAAACTTAGAATTCATCATGGTCTCATCGCTGGAATTGATATTGAAGAATATACAAAAGGAAATATTCTAAAACATGAAAATACACTCATAGAACAAGAAAAAAAAATTGCAGAATTAACTTTACAAAGAAAAGCAATTATTAAACCTGTTTTATTGGCATATAAGAAATCTGATAAAATTAATCAACTTATAGCAAAAGTATTTCTAGGGAGAAAGCCAAAAATTAAAATAAAATTTGAAAAGGATGATCAAATCCATGAACTCTTCGCAGTTGACTCTCCTGATGATATAAAACTATTTCAAAAAGAATTTAAGACTAAAATAGAAAAATCCTATATAGCAGACGGTCATCACAGGATGTCCACCATCTCACACTTTCTGGAATTACATCCTGAATTAAAAGACCACGGTCTTAATTCAATTATGTGCGCATTATTCAACTTTTCCGAACTAGAAATACTCGCTTACAATAGACTTGTTCATATTCTGGATTTGGTAGAACTTGATGTAATAATTAAACAACTTGAGAATTATGTTAAAATAGAAAAGCTCCTTCAAGCAAGAGCTTCTGAAAAAAAATCAGAAATTATAATGTATACTTCTGAAGCTTGTTACGCCTTAACCTGGAAAAAGGGTCTAATCGAAACCATCAATAATGATTTTCCCGTACAATTTGATATAGACTTGTTTAATAAAATTATTCTCAATAAAATTTTTGATATACAGGATATACGTAAAAGTTCGAGAATTCATTATATTGAAGGAATCAAGTCATACAAATCAATGATAAAAGCAATTTCCGAAAACAAGGATCTTATCGGATTCAACTTTTACCCTGTTAAAAAATCAGATTTTACTGCCGTAGCAGATATGAATTTAATTTTACCACCGAAGAGCACCTGGTTCGAACCCCGAATTAGAAATGGAATAATAGTTCAAAAAATTATTGACTAATTGTGAACCTCTATTCTGATATTATTTTTGATGGCAGAAGATTTCATTTTAATGCTGCTTTACGGTTAGACAAGGACGGAACAATAATTCAGTTCTTATCGGAAGACCAATTCAATAAGAATGATTTCAAATATTTCCCTGGATTAATTTTACCAGGCTTTATTAATGCTCATTGCCACCTGGAATTATCACATCTTAAAGGTAAGTTTAACACAGGAACAGGCCTACTCGCTTTTTTAGGTTCGGTAGTAAGTCAAAGGGAAACTGAGCAATATATTATCGACGCTGCTATAGAAAAAGCAGATCAGGAAATGTTCAATAATGGAATCGTTGCAGTTGGCGATATTTCAAATAAAAGTGATACTATTCCTTGCAAATTGAAAAGCAAAATTAAGTACTATAATTTTATAGAATGTTTTGATTTTCTTCAGGATTCACGATCCCAGGAATTCTTTACTCCATATCAGAATCTTTACGAGCAATACCAGGCACTGGCAAAATCGTATTCACCACACGCTCCCTATTCAGTATCCAAATCCTTATTCAAACTTATTAAAGAAAATAATAATCTTGATAGTATAATTAGTATTCATAATCAGGAAGTCGAAGATGAGGATTTGCTTTTTGTCGATAAATCCGGAGGATTCGAAAAATTCTTTTCACAATTTGGCTTTTCACTTACTCACTTTCAAGCAACAGGTAAAAATTCTGTCTATTATGCAATGGAAAATTTACCCAGCCAAAATAATATATTATTTATTCATAACACCTGCATGAATCAAGCCGATATTGAACAGGCAATACGATGGAATAAGAATAGTTATTTTGTAACATGCCCGAATGCGAACCTCTTTATTGAAAACAGACTTCCTAATTACGAACTATTTTCAAGGTATCAGGATCATATATGCATTGGCACAGACAGCTATAGTTCCAATTGGACGCTTTCTATATTGGATGAAATAAAAACGATTCTTCAATATCAATCTTTTTTATCTCTTGAACAAGTTTTACAATGGGCTTGTTACAATGGAGCAAGAGCTTTTAAAATGGAAAAAGAAATGGGAACTATTGATACCTATAAAAGGCCCGGATTAAATTGGATTCAAGATGTTTACGTTGAGAATGATAAAGTAAAGTTAGGAACCAATGCTTCGGTTTATAAATTAGCATAATATGAAAAAAGAATACGAAATCCATTATAAAAATAAAAATTACAAGATAACAGAGGACGATACGAAGCAGGACAACATAGTGCAGGTATCATCGCAACAATATAGTGCAATTCGAAATCAAAAGTCGATTCCGGCCGATATTGTAAACATTGACACAGAGGAAGGTCTTGTTGAAATAAAAATGAATGAAAAGAAATACTCATACAAGATACTTAGTCCGGTTCATACAACCATTCAAAAATTAGGATATAATAAAAAGTCCGGCAACAGTGACAATACTGTTAAAGCTCCAATGCCAGGCATTGTGCTATCTATCGATGTCCATGTTAATGAACCCATTCTTAAAGGTCAGAATCTACTCAAGTTGGAAGCTATGAAAATGGAAAATATTATTAAGTCTCCAAAAGATGGAATGGTAAAAAGAATACACACGAATATTTCGGATAAGGTGGAGAAAAATCAAATATTGATTGAAATAGAATAATGAACTGGCTTAATAATTTAAAGAAGAGTACAAAGAAAGACTGGATGGATTTAGTCCAAAAGGAAAACGCTAACAACTATCCAAATATAATTGAACACAAGATTGCCCCTTCAATAAATGGACTTTCATTCGCTAGTCATGAAGATATTTTAGAAATTCCATCGAATAATCTTAATCGCTATATTTCAGAACCCGGAAAAATTGGCACATCAATAAACCTGAATAACATAGATCATTCGCGAACTTTATTACATACCTTACTACAGAATGGCGTTGAGCATATCATAATAAATATTAACACAGATGTATCCACCAACGATATCCAATTACTACTTGAAGGAGTTTATACAGATATGTTGCTTGTAGAATTTCGGCTTTCAGAAGAATTATTGAAAAAAACTGAATTATTAAACATTATTAAAGAGAAAGGATGTATCGCAAGTCATGTTCGATATAACGACGCTAACATTTCGCTTCCACAGGGTGTAAATTCAATACTAAATTTTAGGGTCTCCGAGTTTCTGAATCACTGCCAGGAATCAATAAACCGGATTAAATCTTTAGCCAATCAAACTTCAGGAAAGGTTCACATCATACTTCAGATGGGAAATCATTTGCTTATCAATGTCGCTTTATATTATGCATTACAACTTGCTTGCAAAAAATACAACTATGAGCTGAATATTGAAATTCAAATCGATCATTCTGTTTCTTTACCGGAAATGGATCCATTAATTGCTGCAAGCTGTGTCGCTTTGGCTGCTTCGATTTGCAAACCTTATTCTACAAATCTATTTCCGACTTCAAATAAAATAAATTCCGCGGAAAATCAAAAAAGTAACCATCTGCAATATTTACATATGCAGCATATCATAAATTTGGAATCTGATATTCCAAAAGAAAACCCCGTCGCGGGGTCGTATTATTTCGAAAACCTTTGCCATAAAATTTATTCAATATTAATTCAGGAATCTTGAAAATTCGTAAAATACTCATTGCAAATCGAGGTGAAATTGCCATTCGGATTATGCGCACTTCACGCAAGCTTGGCATTAAGACTGTAGCCGTTTATAGCGAAGTTGATCGCAAGGCTCCCCATGTTAGTTATGCAGATGAAGCGTACTGCATTGGGCCTGCTTCTTCATCCGAAAGTTATCTCAGAAAAGATAAAATTATCAAAGTAGCTTTAGATTCTCATTGTGATGCCATACATCCTGGCTATGGTTTTTTAAGTGAAAATTCCGAATTCGCCAAATTAGTGATAGACTCTGGTTTAGTATTTATTGGACCTCCAGCCTCAGCAATGAATAAGATGGGTTCAAAGATAGAAGCTAAAAAAACAGCTACAGAGATTGGAGTTCCGTTGGTACCTGGTACTCATAATGCTATTTCATCAATCGAAGAAGCCAAGATAATAGCTCAAAGAACTTCTTATCCTTTGTTAATAAAAGCAAGTGCCGGAGGTGGAGGAAAAGGAATGAGACTTGTAAATAAAGAGGAAGAACTTGAAGAACAAATGAAAATGGCTTCCAGTGAAGCACTCTCCGCGTTTGGTGATGGTTCAGTATTCATAGAAAAGTATGTTGCCAATCCAAAGCATATTGAAATTCAAATCTTTTGTGATCAACATAACAATGGAGTTTATTTATTCGAAAGAGAATGCAGTGTACAACGCAGACATCAAAAACTCGTAGAAGAAGCACCTTCCAGTTGTCTGACTGAAAAAGTACGACAAAAAATGGGTCAAGATGCTGTTAACCTTGCATTAGCCTGTGGATATGTAGGAGCTGGAACTGTTGAATTTCTTGTAGACGATGATTTAAATTATTATTTTCTTGAAATGAATACAAGGTTACAAGTCGAACATCCTGTAACAGAAATGATAACAGGACTTGATCTTGTAGAATTACAAATTCGTATCGCAGAAGGAACTAAAATTCCATTTTCTCAAAGTGATCTTACAATTACAGGACATGCAATAGAAGTAAGAATTTGCGCAGAAGACAGTTTTACTAACTTTCTACCAAGCATTGGGACAATAACTAAATATCAGACTCCAACTGCTGATCATATCAGAATAGATGATAGCTATAAAGAAGGAATGGAAATACCCGTTCAATATGATCCAATGATTGCAAAGTTAATCGTCCACGGAACCAACAGACTAGATGCAATTCAAAAGATGAAATCCGCGATTTATAATTTCAACATTAAAGGCGTAGAAACCACTTTACCATTTTGTTCTTATGTCTTAGAGAATGATAATTTTTTAAGCGGGAATTACAACACCAATTTTATAAACAAATTTTACGATGAATTTTTAAATGAAACCAAATACGAAGATGAAATTGAAGCCGGAGCTAAGATTGCCTTATACGCTTACTTAAACGAAATACAAAAAACAAAGCCAATAAAAGCAAGTGACAATTCATGGTATTTAAATAGAAAGAAAACAAGTTATTAGAATTATGAGTGATGAATTATGAACGTGTGAACTTGTCAACTGTCAACCCGTCAACAGTTTACAGTTTACAGTTTACAGTTTACAGTTTACAGTTTACAGTTTACAGTTTACAGTTTACTAAAAAAATAAAACTTATAATAAATTAACCAACAAACAAATTGAAAAAAGATATACTAGAAAATTTTGTTGCAGGGATTGATCCTTATTTACGAGGTCCATATTCTAGTATGTATGTTACCAAGCCATGGACGATAAGGCAGTATGCAGGATTTAGCAATGCTGAAGACAGCAACAAATTTTATAGGCAAAATCTGGAAAAAGGGCAAACCGGATTATCAATTGCATTTGATTTGGCAACACACAGAGGCTATGATTCAGATCATCCCAGAGTAACCGGCGATGTTGGGAAAGCAGGAGTTGCAATTGACACGGTAGAGGATATGAAAATATTATTTGATCAAATTCCTCTCGATAAAATTTCAGTCTCCATGACTATGAATGGAGCCGTAATTCCTATTCTTGCTTTCTATATCGTTGCTGCTGAAGAACAAGGAGTGTCGGTGGACAAATTATCGGGAACGATTCAAAATGACATTCTCAAAGAATTTATGGTGAGGAATACGTACATCCATCCTCCTTCTGAATCAATGAGAATTGTTGCGGATATTTTTAAATATTGTTCTAAAAACATGCCCAAGTTTAATAGCATTAGCGTAAGCGGCTATCATATGCATGAAGCAGGAGCTCCGGCAGAACTTGAATTGGCTTATACACTTTGTGATGGTATAGAATATATCAGGTGTGGATTGCAGGCGGGTCTTAATATTGATGATTTTGCACCGAGAATATCTTTTTTCTGGGGAATAGGAATGAGTTTTTTTACAGAAATTAGTAAGCTTCGAGCTGGAAGGGTCTTATGGAGCAAATTAGTTTCACAGTTCAATCCGAAGAGTTCTAAATCACTCACATTGAGAACTCATTGTCAGACCTCAGGTTGGAGCTTAACTGTTCAGGAACCATTAAACAATATTACCAGGACTGCCATTGAAGCTATGGCTGCTGTATTTGGAGGAACACAATCACTTCACACAAATTCTTTGGATGAAGCCATTGCCCTGCCTTCTAATTATTCTTCAAAAATTGCCAGAGACACGCAATTGTATCTTGCGAATAAAACTGATATATGCAGAACGGTTGATCCTTTTGGTGGATCTGATTATGTAGAAGGACTTACGGTTGAATTAATTGAAAAAGCCTGGAAATTTATTGAAGAAATTGAAGAACTTGGCGGAATGACAAAAGCGATTCAGTCGGGTATTCCAAAAATGAGAATAGAAGAAGCGGCAATAAAAAAACAAGCTGGAATTGATTCAGGTGCCGTTCAGATTGTTGGAGTCAATTGTTTTATGAATCAAAATAGCAATGATTTTGATACACTAGAAGTCGATAATCACAAAGTTCGCAATGAGCAAATTAATAAGTTAGATGTAATTAAAAAGACACGCGACAATACAAAAGTTAAAGCAGCCTTAGAAAAAATTACAATGGCTGCAAATGATATCAATTATAACATTCTTGAAGTAGCAGTTAATGCAGCGAGAGAAAGGGCAACGCTTGGTGAAATAAGTCTTGCACTTGAAAAAGTTTTTGGAAGACACAAAGCAAACAATAAAATTGTAAGCGGCGTATATTCGCAACAGAATATGAATAAAGAAGAAGTCCAAAAAATTCTTGATAAAACCCAGCTTTTCGCTGATACATTTGGCAGAAGGCCAAGAATTATGGTTTGCAAGCTTGGACAAGATGGCCATGATCGCGGTGCAAGAATTATAGCATCCGGATTTGCAGATCTTGGTTTTGATGTAGATATTGCACCTTTATTTATGACTCCAGAAGAAGCAGCGCATCAGGCAAGTGATAATGATGTACACATTTTGGGAATATCTTCTTTAGCTGCAGGACATAAGACATTGGTTCCCCAAGTTATCGAGGAACTACATAAAATTGGACGAAAAGAAATACATGTTATTGTTGGTGGCGTAATTCCGGCACAAGATTTTGACTTCTTAAAACAATCCGGGGTCTCAGCAATTTTTGGACCCGGAACACCCGTAACCAAGAGTGCTGAAGAAGTATTAGATATATTATTTGGAAAAAGTTGTTAGTATAAGCAGCGCTTTCATTAATTATCGTATCTTAGAATTAAATATTCCTTATGAAATTCAGCACACTACCTGTAATTTTAGCTTTATCCCTATCAATTCATTTATCGGCCCAGGGAATTCCTCCTGCTGATGACTGTCAGAATGGCACGATTTACCTCAGCCCAAATGATTTAATCGGGACTTTAAATCCGTATTTTACAGGTAATTTAAATGGGCCACAAAATATTTGTCCAAGTGGTGGTGTAGCGAATAATTTGGGATGGTATTCCTTTTCTTCAGGTGGTGGCAATATTACAATTTCCTTATCCATAACGAATTGTGTAACGAACGGCACCGGATTGCAATTTGCAATTTATAAAGCTTGCGATTTCAGTTCTCCTGTTGTTTGTCAACCAAATTGCTCCGGACCCGGAACATATACTTTTGCATTGAATATGGAACCCTGTGTCGTATATAATTTAGTTCTTGATGGATGCTCAGGTGATTATTGCGATGTTCAGTTCAGTTATGGTGGCAATGTTTCACCTTGCGAACTTGAAATAACAGAGGAAATTAACCTTGATAACGATAAAATGCTTGAATCATGTGAGGCTCAATACAAAGAATTATTTATTGAAGGGGGACATCATAATGATTTAGTTGAATGGAGCATTGACAATGCCATTCTTCCAAATGAAACGGAACATCATATTGAAGTCTTTTTCTCTAATACAAAGACTTATAAAATATGTGCAAGAACTTATCGACTTGGTCCTAATGGTCAACCATTTATCTACTCAGATTATAAGTGCTCAACTTTAACAGTGCATTCGACAGATGATGTTTTTGGAGCAGATAGAATATTATGTTTTGAACAAGCTTACCCTAAGCCTTACAATTGGAATGGGATTTCTATAGAAACCTCAGGAACATATAATTTTACTCATACTAATTTAGCCGGTTGTACAATTGACAGTGTTGTTAATTTTATTGTTCTTGACAAGCCAACTCCTAAGGAGAATTGGCATATTGGGACGAATAAGAATGATTTCTATGTAGATAATAAAGGAATCACACATAAAAATTGCAATCAGATTGTTGAGTTAGGTTTTCTAAGCGGTTCAGGATGTAATGAATATATTAATATACATCAGTATATCCCAAATTTTTCTGCGAAATTAGAACCCGTATGCATAAATGACAGATTACACTTTCGTCCGGTAATTCAAAATCTATCTTGCTACTCTGTCGAAAACACTACTTTAGTCTTTCATTATTTCTTAAAAGATACGATCAATAAAAGAGCTCCGCTCATTCAGGCCAAAGAAAACTTATTAATTCCATATAAAAGTGATTTTCAATTGTTGGCTGAAGTTGATGTTTATTTTGGCACTACTTATAAAAGAATAAAAGTTGATTTAGGAGTTGAGAATATCGATGAATCCATTTATCTGGCTGACGCGGGAAGAGACATTCAGACTTACAAGCTAGATATTAATCTTAACGCATCAACTACTAAAGCTGGTTTTTGGAGATTTGTAAGCGGACCCGGAACGATCACTTTTGATAATGTCAATGATCCAAAAACAAGAATTACAATAAGTAACAAAGGAACATACTTTGTAGAATGGGTTACCAATTATCAAAATTGTACATACACGGATCGTTTAAAAATAAACGCTGGTGAATTCTTCAATGACCCCAACAAGAAAAAAGTTAAATTGACCAATGATGAAGAGTCTCAGATTTACTTAATACCGGGAGGAACTGATATAAGAATAAAGTTCAATGAGGAATTATCCGCGAGTATTCACTATTATTGGTTAAATGTATTTGGACAAGTTATCAGTTCAGGCAAAGCCTTACATCCATCTGATATTAGATCACCACTCTTCCCAGGATTTTATCTTTTAAAAATACAGTCGGAAGAAGTTGATCACGTGCTAAAAATTCAGGTTATAGAATAAGTAGATAAAAAATAACTGCCATTAACCTGGCACTCGTGCTCATTATTTTGTAGATTTACAATTCAAAATACAAAGTAATGAGCATTTTTATTGATGTTTTAATTGTATTTATTGCCTTACTTCATCTTTACTTCCTTTATTTCGAAATGTTTGCCTGGGAGACAATAGGTAAGAAAACATTCAGATCTTTATCTCCCGATTTATTCAAACCTACGAAGGTTCTCGCTGCCAATCAAGGTCTTTACAATGGATTCCTTTCTGCCGGTTTAATTTGGAGCTTGCTAATCACAAATGAAGAATGTAGCCGCAATGTTGCAATATTTTTTCTAGTGTGTGTATTAGTTGCCGGAATTTATGGAGGACTGACAGCCTCAAAAAAGATCTTTATTGTTCAAGGATTGCCGGCGTTAATAGCTTTAATTATGTTGTATTTTTAATTTTAATGTACTGAAAAAATAAAATCGGGTAAAAATCAATTATTAACAACTCCTACCTTTTTGTTAAACCAATTTCACATTGGCTTTGTTTAATCAATTAAAATACTTCAATTTACTATTATTGAATTCTATTTCTTAATGTTATCAGCACTATAACTGATCAATTAATGCCATTTAAAAAAATACAATCAAATATTGAAGTTAAGGATAGAGAATTTGATTTAATTTATCCTAAAAGTTTTAAATCTATTTCAAAATTTCATTTTACACCTGTCTGTATTGCTAAAGAAGCCGCACGTTATCTCGTGACGAACAAAGAAACAAAAGTCCTGGATGTGGGTTCCGGAGCAGGTAAGTTTTGCATGATTGGATCAGTTGTTACCGAAGGGTATTTCTATGGAGTTGAACACAGAATCAAGCTTTCTAATCTTGCCAATCGCATTACAAAACATTACGAGCTTTCGAATGTAGAATTTATTCATTCTAATATCACTGATATTCAGTTTAACTTATATAATTCATTCTATTCTTATAATCCATTTTATGAAAATATAGCGAAAACAGGCCGAATAGATAATAAATTACATTTTAGCAATGAACAATATGAAGCGTATTCCAGTTATATGAAATCTCAACTTTCGACAATGCCAATTGGCACAAAACTGGTAACATACTTCAGCTATTTAAAGGAGGTTCCGGATAGCTATAAAGTTAAATATTCCAATTTTGACAACAAGCTAAAATTTTGGCAAAAAGAAATATAGAGAGAAATCTGTAATTAATTAATCCTGAATGATTAAGCCATCTCACAATCCTGAGCTACCCTTTATCAAAGACAATTATAAAGGCAATCTATTAACGGAAGAGGATAGATATACGAATCTATTTGGTGATGACCTTAAATCGTTATCCGCTGTATTGAAATGGCAATTGGGAAAAAAGCCTTTGACAAAGTTGAAGGAAAATCAAATATCACCTCTTCAACAATCAAGAATTGAAAACATTCATCTTAAAAATACAAACGCCATCATACCTCTTGGTCATGCCGGATTCATTATTGATATGAATGAAATTCGTATCATAATAGATCCTTTAATTGTCCCCAATATTCTTCTTAAACGATATACTGAAATTCCATTAGACCCTCAGGACTTAAAAAATGTTAATTACCTCTTACTCTCACATAATCACAGAGATCATATTGACAAAGCAAGTGTAATTAAAATTTGCAGAAACAATCCGAATGCGGTAATTCTAACGGGATTAGAAATAAAAAATGTACTTCGCAAATGGAAAATTACAAACCCGATACAAGAAGCCGGCTGGTATCAAAAATATAACACCCTTGAGGAAATTCAAATTTCCTATCTTCCTACACAGCATTGGTCAAGGCGTTGGATCAAAGACACCAATCAATCTCTCTGGGGAAGTTTTATAATTATAGATAAATTACAAAATAAAAATATTTATTTCGGAGGAGATAGTGGTTACGGAATACATTATAAGGAATTCGGCAATATGTTTGACATTGATATTGCTATGCTAGGAATAGGCGCTTTTGAACCCAAATGGTTTATGAATACATTTCATACTGGACCAGAAGATGCAATACAGGCGTTTAAAGACCTGAAAGCTAAAAAATGGATTCCCATGCATTATGGTACTTTAGATTTAAGTGATGAACCGGTTTTCTATCCGGAACAAGTATTAAGAGAAGAATTTCCGCATGAATTACCCAACATTAATTGGATGACAATCGGTGAAAGAATCCTGATTTAATTTCCGGATAAACTTAACCATTCATGGAAAGAAGAGATTATTTGACGAAACAATATGAGCAATTAGGAAGAATATTAGGACGATTACTTGCAAAAATTATTGGGATTAAAACGGCTGATTCAAATTCTGAAAATACGAAAAAATTTCATGATGAACTCGCTTTAGGGTTAGGAGTTAGAATTGAATTCATGCTTGAAATGTCGAATGAAGATTTCATTCAATTTCTTCAGAAAGAGAAGCATTTTTCTATAACTCATTTCGAAATGCTTTCTGACATATTTTTTCAATTAGCATCTCTTACAGATAACGATAAAATTTTCAAGCAACAACTTTTGAAAAAATGCATAGCGTTGTTAGAACACGCACAACGACATTCTGATGAATATTCTATCCAAAGAAATGAAAGAATTGAATTGAGTATCGTAGAAAATTCTAAACTAAATTTAGAATAAATCGACTTTTAAAATCGATACACCATAGAATTTATGTTCATCCCCGCACCAACTGAAGCAAAAACACAATACTGCCCTTCTTTTAGGTATTGATTTGGAATTTCATTTTTTAAAATCAGATCTAGAAGTGTGGGTATCGTTGCAACCGAACTATTTCCCAACTTACTTATGATCATAGGCATTATACCGACTGGCACCTCTGCAATATTGTATAGCTTAAACAATCTCTGAATAATTGCTTCATCCATTTTTTCATTTGCTTGATGGATCAATATTTTAGAAATATCACGAATGTCAAGATTCGCTTTTTCTAGAGAGGATTTGACAACAAGAGGAACTTGATTAAGCGCATATTCATAGAGTTTTCGACCCTGCATTTTAAGATAAATTTCGTGGCCCTCATAGTCCGGATTGTTTGATTCTTTCATCTCAAGAAGATGCGCTTCATTAATAGCATCAGTACGAACAACATGAGAAATAATTCCGATTGGACTATCGCTATCTCTAGCTTCAAAAATTGTAGCCCCTGCCCCATCTGAATATATCATACTGTCTCTGTCATGAGGATCAGATACACGTGACAATGTTTCTGCACCGATTATCAAAATTCTTTTAGCATTTCCACTTCGAATCTGATAATCTGCTTGAATAACTCCTTGCAACCAACCCGGGCAGCCAAAAATTAAATCAAATGCTGTAGTGTATGGATTCTTTATACCGAGCTTAAATTTTACTCGTGAAGCAAGACTGGGTACCATATCTGACTTCCTATTATTCTTCTTAACATCACCAAAATTATGCGCTACGATAATCGAATCCAATGATTCTGCATCGACCCCTGAAGATTGAATACAATTTTGCGCCGCAAGAAAAGCAATGTCAGATGTCACATATTGATCTTCAACATACCTCCGCTCATCAATATTTGTAATCTTCTGAAATGTCTTAATTAATTCTTGGTTAGATGTAGCTATAGCAACTTTCGACTGATCGTAAAATGTATTCTTCAAGAAATCAGTATTCTCAACGACTACATTTGGAATATAACTTCCGGTACCAATTAAAACAGAATTTGGCTGACTCGCCATAAATGATCTTTAGATGCTGTAACCCATAAATGTAGCATAAATAAAGAATATTCTGGCAAAAATGTCGAAATATCAGAAGTACAATTTACTAAAATCAACAATAAATAATTCAAAGTCAGCAGATCAACAAATATTTATCTTTGATTATCAACGAAATATAAATAATACAAATTATAAATAATTAATGCAACCCGGTAATAGCCTACGAATTACTGGTACTGGATAAGCTTTCTTTTTTCGACTTGAAATAAGCAATTGACATAAGCCTTACTATAAGAACCAGTACATAAAAAAAATTATACGCCACTTAATTCTGTGGCAATATTATCTCTGAAATTCACTGACGCTGAATTGGCTTTACTCCAGTATGTCATCGCCGAAAGACAAGCTTTTTCAGGACTTGTTGCCATAAAATCATAATTCGCGCAACCATAATTAGAATATTCAGCTTCAATAATTTCTTTACTAAGTTCTTCTAAACTATGAAGAACCTGAACACCTATTAGTTGCAAGGCCATTGCGTTACATGCTTGTTCGTAATGCTTTCTAATCGGAATACTAATAATTCTTTTGTTAAGATGCATAGCTTCACTCGGAGCTTCAAATCCTCCCGCCGTAATTAATAATTTACATTTCGTCAGGCTTTGGTCAAACATCTTTTTATGAACCGCGAAAAATTGAATATTATTATTACTAATACTTGCTTTTACTTGCGGATGAAAAACATGGACTTTAATGTTTTTAACTTCATGTAATTTTGAATATAATTCTTCAATTGTGTATTGTGGCAAATACACGCAAATAATATCTTCCGCAATAGGGTCGGAAAAATATATTTCTTCTTTAACAACTGAAGTAGAAATATTCTCATGGAACGATGTAAAGTGATGTCCAAAGCTAAATTCTGATCTGACCATTTTTTCAAGAGCAATTTTACCAATGTTCAAAAAAGTACTTGGCCTTGGCACTTCCGAATATGCAAATGAGGCTTGATGCCCCCAGTGTAAATATTTTTTACCTTGAAATTTACAAGCCCATGCAGTAATAGGTTCAAAATCAGAAATTACGAGATCATAATCATTCAATTTTAAATGTCGGATATCTTGTACTAATTCTGATAATTCTAATGACTTAATAAATAATTGAAAATCAATTTGCCCCTTTTTATATTGAAGGCTAATTCCTTTACAAGTGTATATAATAGGCAGATTGGTTTTTAATTGAGAATTATTGCCACTCACTAGAAAATCAACGCTACCGTACTTCGATAAATGAATATATAAAGAGCTTGCTCGACTTATATGACCATTACCAGTCAATGGAAGTGCATATAATATTCTCATATTTGAGCTTATTAAATTGCTTCCAAAGATTTTTTTCTTAAACCAAAATTCCTCAATCTTGATTCCTTAATCATTTCTGGCTTGATTATTCTATTAGGAAAGTTAAATATCCTCCATTCACCATTTATGTATTCTAATGCACTTAAGTTCTCAACCCAGTCACCACTATTCATATAAACTACCTCTCCATTTTCACATGCGTATTTCTTGATTTTTGGGCAATGAATATGACCACATACAACATAATCGTAACCATGCTCAATAGCATTGAGACAGACCTGTTCTTCAAAATTATTGATAAATTGTATTGCATTTTTAACAACATTTTTTATTTTTTTAGATAACGAATATTTTTCTTTACCAAGAGCTATTAAAACCTTATTAAGAAACTTATTCATTACAATTAAAAGATCATAAGCCTTTCCACCAATTTTTGCAGTAATCCTGCTTACACCTTGTGTACTAAAATCGAATACATCACCATGAAAAAACCAATATTTACTATCATCAATTTCAAGAATAAACTTATCAACGATACAAAGGTTACCCAATTCAAGATCTGAATATTTTCTTAAAAATTCATCATGGTTTCCAGTCACGTAAATAACCTTTGTGCCTTGTTGAATCATTCTTAAAAGATATTGAAGAACTTCAAAATGTGATTCCGGAAAATAACTTTTGCTAAAATTCCAGCCATCGATAAAATCTCCATTAATAATGAGCAAATTTGTTCTTATAGAACGTAAATAATACAGCAATTCTTCTGCTTGACAACCATAAGTCCCCAGATGAACATCGGAGATAACCACCACGTCCGCATTTTTAATATTCATTCCACAAAGTTCCAAAAGCTTTTTGTAAGCTTAATGTAATTAAGTTTAATATATCATTAAGATAAAATGAATAACGTATTAAAAAAATAATAAATATTTAAGGTGAAAGAGTAAATCGACTGAATTCAGATGTTTCCTATTGCAAATAATGTCTTCTCAAACCTATTACTCTTCAAACTTATACCCAATTCCTTTAACGGTTTTAATAAACCGATTATTAAGTTTTTCTCGGATACGATAAATATGAACATCGATATTTCTCTCGCTTATAATTATATCTTCTCCCCAATTTTGGTCAAGTATTTCTTCTCTTTTAAAAACCTTTCCTGGTTTGGAAGCCAATAACAAAAGAATTTCAAATTCTTTGCGTGCAAGATTCAATAAATTACCATCAAGATGAACGGTATAATACTCAGGATTAATAATGAGGTCGCCAAAAGTTAATACATCTGTTTGTCTTCTATTAAATGAATTGTGGCTGCGCAATAACGCATTGAGTCTACTTACAATTACATTAGGCTTGACTGGTTTCATAATAAAATCTGATGCGCCCTGGTCAAGCGTCTCAATTTGTGTATTATCATCAATCTTAGCGGTAAGAAAAACGAATAGCGCTTTAGAATCCGGATTCGCTTTCTTATAGTAATTCAGAAATTCTAAACCCGTCATTTCCGGCATCATATAATCAATCAAGAATATATCCGGCTCAAAGTTTCTTGATTCCGTCAATGCTTTAAAACCATCCGTTGCTGACCGAACCTCAAACCCGTTTCTATCCAGATGATAAGATAAAAAATCCAATGTGTCCTGCTCGTCATCTACCAGGATAATCTTTGGCTTTTCTTTCTCCATGCCGGCAAAGGTAATTTTGTAAACTCATCACAATATGAATACTGTATTAACAAATTGTAAAGAAATATTAGCTTCTACTATATGCAAAGCAATACCCTCCTGAAAAAAAATTCATAATTTATTAATATTAGAGTAATATAATATACACAGATCTGCTTATGGACCGCCATACCTTTGCCCTGTTGAATGACAAAAATTATGATATCTTTTACGAAGCTTTCCCTTTTACCCTTGATTATATTGATAAACCTGCAATTTGGTTTTGGCCAAAACGGAGTAATTAGCGGAAAAATAATTGAAAAAATTAATGGAGAACCTGTAATCGGAGCAGTTATAAGAACTTCCGAAGGCAAGTTTGGGACCACTACTGACTTTGATGGAAATTACAGACTTCAATTACCTGCAGGTGATCATTCTATTCAAATCTCATTTCTTTCTTTCAAAGAACAAAAAATCTCTGTGTCAGTATTGCCTGGCTCAACTCAGACTTTAGATGTTGCTCTTGAAGAAGCTTCTACTGAAATGGAAGAGGTTGTAGTTACATATACAATACAAAAATCAAGCAGCATCTCTCAATTAATAGAAAGAAGAAATTCTGCGCTGGTAAGTGATGGGTTGTCTTCCGAACAGATCAAAAAAACGCCAGATAGAACTGCCTCTGATGCTCTTAAAAGAATTACCGGTGCAAGTATTCAAGAAGGAAAATTTGCAATCATCAGAGGAATGAATGATCGTTACAATGCAGGCTATCTTGATGGAAGCATGCTTCCTTCTACAGAATCAGATAGAAAAGCCTTTGCATTTGATATTTTACCTGCTGGTTTAATTGACAAAATACAGGTCATTAAATCCGGCTCCCCTGAACTTTCTGGTGATTTTGGAGGTGGAATTATCAAAATTAGCACGAAAGCAATTCCGGAAAAACTCTATCAAAGCATTTCCGTAGGTGCAAATTACCACTCCCTAACTACTTTCAAAAACTTTTCTCTAACAGAAAAATCAAGCCTTGAAAATCTTGGATTTATAAATAACGATAGAAACATTCCTGATCTTGAAAATAATAATATGAAGATCAGTGGTTCATTTGCAACTGAAAGTGAAAAACAAAGATTGTCAACCTTGACAAAATCATTTGACCTAGGAATTCATCAGCGAAATATTACAGCAAGCCCCAACACCAGACTATCCTATTCTTTTGGAAAACCTTTTGATTTTTCAAAAACCAAAAGAGCCGGTTTAATATTTGCGCTTGTTTACTCTGATACCAAAAAATTCCTGGAATCAGACATTTCAAACTTCGATGGAAGTGGACAAACAACTGAACTTAAGGACAAAAATTCTTCTGAAAACGTAAATACGGGTGGTTTATTGAATTTCAATTATCAATCTCCTAGAGTTCAAATTGGATTTAACAATTTACTGAATGTAAATACTGATTATACATTAATAAACAGACAGGGAATAGGCAATATAAGTGATTACATTGAAGTAAACAGCACTGCCAACCTGATTCAGGTCAATCGATTAATAAATCAAAACTTAAATTACAGACAAATTTTAGGTAATAATAATCTGGTACTTCAGGCAGGATTAAGCTTTGGGGACATTCGTAGAAATATTCCAAGCTACAAAATAGTAAGCTATACCAAAACTCCGGATATGGAGAATTATCAATTCTCAATGGGAGAATTTTTCAATAATAGCTCTGGCTTATTCTCATCAATGCTGAATGAACAATATTATGGCGGGAATATAGAAATTAGCAAGAAGTGGGATTATAAAAATCTTGTAACAGATATTAAAGTAGGTATTGGAGATCAATTAAGAAACAGAGATTTTGCTAGTCGTAATTTTGTCTTTGGCGGAACAATTAATAATTCCACAATGGATATTAATAAAGATCTGGCAGATGCCAATATCGGAGTTAACGGCTTATATCTTACAGAAAAAACTTCTGATGATCTTGCTAGTTATCAAGGCAAGCAAGACCTTTTATTTACATTTTTCAGCATTGATCAAAAGTATTCAGACATCTTTAGAATTAATTATGGCGCAAGAGTTGAAAAATTTAGAACCACAGTAGAAAATGATAAAATTGGTCTTCAAATTTCTGATATCAACAAAACCAGCATCTTACCATCCGTAAACTTCTGCTACTTATTAAAGGAAAAAACAAACATAAGAGCTTCATATTATGCGAGCGTAAACAGACCTGAGTTTAGAGAATTAGCACCATTCGCTTTCTATGCGTTTGACAAAAATTCTGAAATCAGGGGAAATAGAGATTTAAAAATTGCAGAATTACAAAACTTTGATTTACGCATGGAATGGTTTCCTACCGGATCTCAAGTTGTAAGTTTAGGAGCATTTTTAAAAACCATTCGCAATCCTATAGAATTTAATATAGATATCACACAGGTGTTCTCAACGTTTACTTACGGCAACGAAAAAGCAGCCCGAATCAGTGGACTTGAATTTGAACTTCGAAAGAATTTGGGATTCTTAGGATCGAAAAATATCTATAAGGAAATTAGTATCTTGACCAACGCATCTTTAATTCATTCTAAACTTATGTTTAATGAAGGTTCAAAATCTTTATCAAACAGACCTTTGCAAGGACAATCTCCATATATTTTAAATTGTGGTCTTCTTTATGATAGTGAAAATACAGGATGGTCCTTAACTTTAATGGCAAATCGCTTTGGCAGAAGAATTGCATTTGTTGGGGTTGATCCAAAATTTGGGGAAACTCGAATGGATATATATGAAGCTCCAAGAACCATTCTAGATTTCCAGATTGGAAAGAATTATAAGAATTTTAATTTTAAATTTACTGTAGGCGATATCCTGGCACAGAACCTGGTATTTTATCAGGATGTTGATCAGTCAGGCAAGTATGAAGTAAATAATGACAGAAGATTTATAAACATTAAAAATGGCTTTAACAGCAATATTAATGTTAGCTATAACTTTTAATCACTTATTATTTACACGAAACAGCAAAATTTGAAATTGAACTTGCCCTTGCAATAGCAAGTTCCCCAGAAATTCAAAAGTAATTTTTCTATAAAACGGACCTTCAAATCGAGTAAATTATACTCATTTGTTTTAGGTAATTAACCACATAACCTTTGAAGAAATATTTCTTTAGGTAAACATTACACATTCATTGATTTATCTTTTAGAAGAGAATAAACCAAGGCTTATTCAGATCGATGATATCTGTAATTGTAAATTCCTTTACATTATCATTGCTTTTTTCTGCCAGAATTTATATTTTAAGAAATTATTATCTTTTTTAATACCCATACGTATAACTAAATATTAAAATAATATTGACTTAATAT
>JABFRV010000007.1 GCA_013140975.1 Saprospiraceae bacterium | reverse complement strand
GGATAGAAATACAGACCAATCCTAAGCGCTTAACTCAAATCTTATTTTTTATATATAAAAAATTTAATTTTATAAAGAAGGCTCTTTATAATAGAAACAGGATATTTCTCCGGGATCTAAAGTGTTTTAAAACTTAAATAATGACGTAAAAAAATTCTGGATTTTGGAAAGAAGGAAGCAATATCCGGATTTAAATATTTCTATTCTACCAGTAATTTTTGGATCAAAGAATCAATTGTGTTATAGTCCTTTTCACTTCTAATTATCTCATTATCAACCGTAGTATTAGTCTCATCATTATCCTTAAAATAGCTTCCGCCGTTATGAATATAGCGTATTTTCCCCGTCTTATCTAATAAAATGCTAAAAGAAGTAAAGTCCTTTTCTTCACAGCCGAGCCAATAGTTTTTCAAGTTCATCCAATCTTTATCTATTCCGATCGGAAACTGAAAACCTTTCTCCCTTGTAAATTCCTGTATCTCTTCCTTGTTTACAATTCTTTCAATTGGTTTTACATGATAGATTCCTAGGATTTGGAAATTTTCATTTTGATACTTAAGATGCCATTCATTTAACGCTTCTGAAGAATTTATACAATAAATGCAATCATCCGACCACCATCTAATAAGAACAACCTTTCCGTTTAGCTTTTTTATGGATTGATTCATTCCATTGATCCACTCCATTGCAGTAAATTCATTCATCTTGTTACCTACATTAACACAATCAAATTTTTTGCAAGATGAAATAGATATTAAATATAATATGATACCTGATAAATAAAATAGATTATTATTTTTCAATAAAGATTGTATTAAATTGAGCACCGTTTTTATAGGTCCAAAATTATTGTCATTAAAGTTGTAGAAGACAATTAACTTCATTGGATCTAATGTATTATTGAAACATATTTCTATGTTTTTATTATTTTAAAAGACCTTACAACAGCTTCTTTTGAATTCAATTGTAAATAATAAATTCCTGGTATTAATTTATCGATTCTTACCAAATCCTTATTTATTATAACTTGGCCAGCAGCAACTTGGCTACCAAGACTATTAAATATTTTGTAATCTATCTCTTCTTCATTATTGAAAGAACCTATTAATCTTAGAGAATTATCAGATTGAAGCAAATTTATTTCAATATAAACTTTTGAATTCCCCACATAATCCTTCACTTTTGAAAAAATGTTACTTTTAGTAACATAAAGTCCATCATATCTAACTGTAATATAAGCTTTAAGATTATTATCAAATATTGCATTGCTGAAAAAGCGCCAATCTGTATTCATTGGGTAAATTCCTGTATCATCTTCCTGAATTGATTGGCCCAAGTCTTTGCTGAAAAATGGCGCTGAATTATTTTGATTATGCCCAAACAAAAAACTTGGTGGTCTATAATAAAGTAAAGTTGATTTGTTGTTGAAATAAGGGTTTAATATTTCAAATGTATTTGTTAAAGAATCAGAAATGAAAGTTGAATATTTCCCATCATAAAAACCGCCTACAATAAATCGTCCGTCATTAACCATGATCATACTATATGTGTTTTCAAAGTCATTAAACATTATATCAATATCCCAAGTCATTCCTTTATCTTTACTTATTAATGGTTTCAATATACCATCTATCCAACCATAAGCAAGAAATGATCCGTCCTTTTTTATTATAATTTCATACCCTGGTAAATCAAATGGGGCCTGAACAAAAGATTTAATTTGTTGCCAGTTTAATCCTTCATTTTCAGAATGAAAAAGATACATAGTTTTATTTCCCAGGGCGTCAAATTTAACTCCCTCAAGAAAAATATTAGATTCAGCAGTTATAAAATAAAGATATTTTATTCCTTGAATGTTTGAAATATGCTCTAGTGTTAGATTCCAAATTTTGTCAAATTTATTATATTTAAATAACTTATTATTTGCTATTGCAATTGGAATCCCGCTCCCCGTTATACCTAAGCAATTTACATATTCTCCATTTATTATTATCTCTTGCCAAGATTTTCCTTCATCTTCGCTTTGAAAATAGTTCTTTTCAACTTTTGTTTCACAAGACTTGTATGCAAATAAATTTCCATTTTTGCTTTTCTTCAAATCAATCAGATCTACCTTATTGATATTCAAATCAATTTTACTCCATTTGCCAATTTTTGGTGAAAATATCTTTGTTTCTGATTCACCACAATTATTAGAATAATTCAGAATTCCAAAAGATGTATCTCTAAAAAAATACGTATTAGTATTTTGATATATTGAAAATAAAGGAAATTTATTATTTAACTGAATAGGTTTTATCCACTGGTTAATATCGTCAATATTGAAGTATATTCCTTTGTCCGTTATTACATAAATCTGATTAAAACTAGTCGTTCCGATATTGTATATTCGATTAATTACAGACTTAGGATCTATACTAATTTCTTTGAACTCATTTGGATTATCAAAATTTGAAGCTTCAAGATTCCCTTTATCGTTTAAAAAAAATATTTGCCCTTTATTATTTATTTCTATATTCTTCGGTGACAGTAAGGCTTTTACTATTGAATACTCGTAATTAGATCCTGTGTTTGAATTTAACTTGTATACTACGTTTATATTATTATTTACATTATTTGGATCTCTTGAAACAACAAGAAAATTGTTTTCCATTGAAAATAAGAAGCTTTCAAGAATTCCGTTATTTAAGAATACAGGTTTATTAAAATCTGCTCTCCAATTACTGTCTGTCTTATACATTCCAAAATTCGAAATAACAAATCCTTCTCCTTCCTGATTAATTTTTAATTGGTAACCACTGCTAGAGACGCCTCCAATATAATTGAACTTATCATTATAATATTTAAATGTCTTTGTATTAAAAGATCCTTGAGTATAGAAAATATTATCCTTGGTTTTTTTAAAATACTTTTTTTGATTTCCTCCATAGAATATTTGCTCCTTGTTAGATACTTCATGCCAGTTGATTCCACTATCAATTGAGACATAAACTTCTGAACTATTTAGCAGACTAATAAAAAAATCTCCTTTAGAACTGATAATTATATCTCCTACTTCATAATTCGGCTCTGAATTAATTTTAATCCAAGTATTTTGTGCTTTACTTTGTGCAATAACGATTAATAATAGAATTATTTGTAATGCCTTTTGTAAATTCATCTTTATTAGAAATAATAAATTCATTCAATAAATCTTTAATTCTTAATTGTTTTTGGATATAAATATACTCGAGCCATTGCAGCTCCCACAGGTGTATTTTACTTCTAATTTCCAATGTCTATTATGACAATCTGATAAAGTAGTTTCATCACATCTATCACGAGAGTCAACCGTTTCAGGCACCAAAAGACTATATACAGATGCTTGCTGTCCATTTGGACAGGTAGGTCTATTTTGATTCGCTAAATTCTTTAGATATGTAATAATTGCATCTTGGAAGACAATATCTGAAAAATTGTGAAATGTTCCACCTGCAATGTTGCAATAAAATGCATTACATGTTTCTCTGTCTAAACAATAACCAAATGGCATTCTATCAGTGTTATCGACTGTTGCGTTTCCTAAATCAATAATACTTGTTGTAAGACAACAAGGATCTGGATAGCATTCGAAATTTCTTGGAGGACAATTCCTTAGCAACCTATTTATTAATAACCTGAAAGCATGTGAAGATGCTCTAATATTGGGGTAATCGCAATGGTCAAAGCTATCTCTTGTACATGAATCACTAATTGAAAAATTATTGAATTCTCCCAATTTATTATTCAATCCTGAGTCTATAGTTCTTAATTCTATGGAACTACTAGGAGCGTAAATATTTTTATCACATCTAATCAATATTACAATTAGAAATAACCAAAAGCTTATTTTTTTAAAGTTGAGTTGAGTTGAGTTGAGTTGAGTTGAGTTGAGTTGAGTTGAGTTGAGTTGACATAATTTTAAGTTTTAATTGTTAGCAAATAAAACAAATATACTTATTATAAGACCATTGAGGGTGCATTAACATAAAATTAACAATTATAAGTTTCTTTATACTATTTATAATTATTATGCCCTAACTATTTATAGTACTCAATAATTTTTTAACTAATGACTTAGTAAGATTTATAGAAACAATAAGTTAGCGGTTTAAAAAGATGCAAAAACTTACTATGTATAACTTAGAACTCCAAAGTTCATGAGCATGATCGTTAAAGTATTTACAATTTATTGTCTACTGTTTAATTTTTTTGGTTACTAAATGTCATAAGACCAACTCGTTCCTTCTTTTCCATCTTTTACCTGAATACCTGCATCTTTAAGGCTCTCTCTGATTTTATCTGCAGTAGTCCAATCTTTTCTTTCTCGTACGTCCGCTCTTAGTTCTAGAATTAGTTGCATTAGTCCATCCATTGATTTTGACGAGCTCTCTTCTACATCATTTTTTAATGCAAATACTTCAAAAATCATTGTTTTCAAATGTTCTTTTAAGGTATCCCAACAAGATTGACTTACTTCTTGCGATGAAATGTGTCCGTCTTTAAGAGAATTAACGATACTAATTAAATCAAAAATTGAAGCCAGGGAATTTGGAACATTGAAATCATCATCCATGTGTGATTTAGATTCTCTTATTGTATTGAGAATTTCTTTGTCTTTTTCAGTTGCAGATGCATTAAATTGTAAAGTAATAATATCCAATACTTTTAATGTTTCCATTAATCTCTTGAAACCTTTTTCCGCAGCTTGTAACGCATCATCAGTTATATCTAACGGACTTCTGTAATGTGCTTGTAAAAAGAAAAATTTTACAGACATCGGACTGTAACCTTTAGAAATGTGTTGACTATTTCCTGAAAACAATTCTGTTGGAGAAATAGTATTCCCTTCGCTCTTTGACATTTTTCTGCCATTCAATAAAAGCATATTAGTATGTAACCAATAATTGGCCGGCGCTGTCCCACAAGCTCCCATAGATTGGGCTATCTCATTTTCATGATGAGGAAATTTTAAATCATTTCCTCCACCATGTATGTCAAATCTCTCTCCCAGATACTTGGTACTCATTGCAGAACATTCGAGATGCCAACCCGGAAATCCAATAGACCATGGAGATGGCCAACGCATAAGATGGTCTTCCGACGCTTTAATCCATAAAGCAAAATCCGAAGGATGATTTTTTTCATCCTGCTTTTTAAGATTGTCGCGGGATTCATTTAATAATTCATCGATTACTCTTCCGCTTAATTCTCCGTATGGATATCCGTCTTCTAAAAATTTAGGAGTATTGAAATACACAGAACCATCCTTCTCGTATGCATATCCTCTGGCAAGTATATCTTCTACCATTTTTATTTGTTCGATTATATGTCCTGTTGCGCGAGGTTCAATACTTGGTGCTTTAGTATTAAAGATCTGCATCATATCATGAAATCCAACAGTATATCGTTGGGCAACTTCCATGGGTTCGAGCTGATCGAGGCGAGCTCCTCTTGACATTCTATCCTCTCCATCGTCCAATAAATGTCCAACATCCGTAATATTTCGAACATATCGTACCTTGTAACCGGCGTACAATAAATATCGGTAGATAATATCAAAAGAAACAAAAGTTCTGCAGTTCCCCAGATGAACATCACTATATACCGTCGGACCACAGACATACATTCCAATTCTTCCTTCTTGTATAGGTTTGAAATCTTCTTTTTCTCTTTTAAGACTGTTGAATAATTTTAGTGCGTGGATCATGGAGCAAAGATAGGGATGAATTATGAATGGTAATCTGTCTAATCTATTGCTTTATAATGAACTACGGCCTTAAATTTATTAATTCTATGGCACATGAAATTCAATTTACAAATAGAACATTTGATAATATTACGATAAAAATTTTCATTCATAAATATTGCTTTGAACAAAATGTAAATATTTATAAACGTAATTTTAATATCTTATTGCAGAGGGTCGTGCGTACTAATTTAAATCTTCACTCACGTTCTTTTTCTTTTAATGCCTTTTCATAGTACTTATCATTCCCTACCTTGTTTCTCGTTCTCATTCTGTTTCTCACACTGTCCTTGTAGTCGGGGAAGGAATCGAACCCTCACCATCAGAGCCGAAATCTGATATTCTAATCCGTTGAACTACCCGACCAACTATTATTGCCTTACTAAGATAAAAGGTTTTTCCAGGATACTTTGTTTTCAATTATCCTTTCTATTTCTTCTATCGATATTCTTTCTTGAACTAACGTGTCACGATCACGAATCGTTACAGTATTGTTTTCTAACGTTTCAAAATCTATGGTTATGCAGCAAGGAGTTCCTAAAGCATCTTGTCTTCTGTATCTTCTTCCGATAGCATCCTTGTCATCATATGTACAGATAAAGGAAGAAGTAAGCATTGACATTACACTCTTTGCTTTCTCTACCAGTTCTGGTTTGTTTTTCAATAATGGTAACACTGCACATTTTACGGGTGCAAGCGCAGGATGAAGTTTTAATACAATTCTTTGTGCTTCTCCTCCTTCTGCATCAGGCACCATTTCTTCATGGTATGCTTGAGAAAGGATTGTCAGAAACATTCTGTCGCAGCCAATTGATGTTTCAACAACATACGGTATGTATGATTCATTATCTTCTGTGTCAAAATACTGTAATTTTTTACCGGAAAGTTCCTGATGACTCTTCAGATCGAAGTCTGTTCGTGAATGTATCCCTTCTAGCTCCTTAAATCCAAATGGAAAATCATACTGAATATCCACTGCAGCATTGGCATAATGTGCAAGGTTCTCATGATTGTGAAATCTTAATTTTTCAGCAGGCGTTCCTAAGGCAAGATGCCATTTCATTCGAGTGTTTTTCCAATGTTCATACCATTGTAATTCCGATCCGGGCTTTACAAAAAACTGCATTTCCATTTGTTCGAATTCACGCATTCGAAAAATAAATTGCCTTGCTACAATTTCATTTCGAAATGCTTTACCTATTTGAGCAATTCCGAAAGGAATTTTTTGCCTTGTTGTCTTTTGTACATTTAAAAAGTTAACAAATATGCCTTGCGCTGTTTCCGGTCTTAAGTATAATTTTCCTTCTTCTCCTGCGATGTTGCCTAACTGCGTATTAAACATCAGATTGAATTGTCTTACATCTGTCCAATTTCTTGAACCACTATCCGGATCAGCAATTTCTAAGTCAAGAATAATTTGTTTGAGTTCTTCCATGTTGTTGTTAGTCATGGCTGAATTCAATCTATCATTAATCTCTTTTGCTTTGCTTAGGTATTCTACAACTCTTGGATTCGTGGTTCTGTAAAGTTGTTCATCAAAACTTTCTCCAAATCTTGTTTTCGCTTTTTCAACTTCTTTTTCTGCCTTCGCTTCAATTTTTGAAATTGCATCTTCAATTAATGTATCTGCACGATATCTCTTTTTAGAATCTTTATTGTCAACGAGGGGATCATTAAATGCATCAACGTGTCCTGAAGCCTTCCAAATCTTTGGGTGCATAAATATTGCAGAATCTATTCCAACAATATTCTCATTTAATTGCACCATAGACTTCCACCAATAGGTCTTGATGTTGTTTTTTAGTTCAACTCCGTATGGACCATAATCATAAACTGCACTTAAGCCATCATAAATTTCAGAGGATTGGTATATGAACCCGTATTCCTTGCAATGTGAAACAAGTTTCTTAAAAACATCTTCGAGCTGTGCCATGATTTAATATAGATTACAAAGATTAGCGGATTCAATTTGATTTTTACTATTCAAAATCAAGATTTGCACATCAATAACATGAGAGCCTCCTGGAATTTGTCCTGAGCTATAAATTCTTTGGCTTTTTGGTGGATTTCGTCCAAACTAAGTTCTGATATTTCTCTGTATTGTGTTAAATAAGTTTTTATTTCGTCCGGGTTTGGCAAAGCTCTAAGTCCTGAAAGAATTCCGATATCATTGGCGCTTAAAATCTTACTTTGCCTGATATGTAAAGGAAGTTGCGGGTATCCTATAATTGGCAAAGTTTGAGTCTGGGGCATAGATTGAACTGCTTCGCCACTTGCTCTGACATAGAATGCTCTTCCCATTCTTCCCATAAGGTCAATTTTGTGCGGATCAATTCTTCCTTGTTCATCCAAAACTCCTTCTTCTATATGCATACACACGACATCACATACAATCAAATGTCCGGCCCCCCCTTTATCTCCCAAGGTGATAATCTCCTTCACCCTACACTCCATATTAACTGGTGACTCAAGGACCATGGGTGGTTTAACCATCTCAGCAGCTTCTTCATGCAATCCTGCTTGTTCAAATTCGTTAACCCCGGTAGGAAAATCAACACTGCTAATCATCATCTGTCTGACGATATTATAAGAAACAACATTTACCACACACTCCATATTCAATTGAATGTTATGTAAAGTGTCCTTCGTCGTATTGTCCTGGACTCTTCGGTTGGAAGAAAAAACCAAAATGGGTGGATTGCTGCTAAATGCATTAAAAAAACTATAGGGAGCTAGATTCTTTCTTCCCTGTTCGTCAATGGTACTTACAAAAGCAATAGGTCTTGGTGAAACTGATCCCAATAAATATTGATGTAAATCTGGTGTTGGTATTGTTCCAGGTATTATTTTTTTTTTCATGTAGTAAATCTCCGCACAAATGTAATAATCATTGCTTTACTATGTTCAATTGAAAGACTTTGCAACGATTTTCGGTAAAATATGTTCTTTTGAACAATGTCCACGGATAAAAATATTAAACAGGGGCTTCGGTTTTTTTATGATCCTCAAAGGGTAAAGCTCATATCATTGTTTGATGAGCTCTTTGAATTGTTTCGGGAAATAATTGGTATGACTGGTGGGAATGTCAACGAAGCAATCTCCTGGTTAAATGAAGTTGATCGGCAATATAAAATCAGTAATAAACAATACGGAATTGCAGATTTTATTAAAGACCTTGAAGAAAAAGGTTTTTTAAAAAGAGATAGTAATGGTCCATCACTAAAGCCAAGTAGCAAGATGGATGCAAGTATTCGTCAATCTGCATTTGATTCGATTTTTGGAAAAATTCGAAAATCAGGTTCCGGAAATCACAATACATCTTTGGAGGGAAGAGGAGCAGAGTCTTTGGAAAATTCAAAAACCTATGAATTTGGTGATCCGTTTAACCGAATAGATGCAACAGAATCTTTAAAGAACGCATACATAAATCATGGAATAGATGACCTGCGATTGGACGAAAATGATTTAATCATCAAGGAAAGTATTCAGCAATCGCCTTGTTCTACCGTTCTGATGATTGATGTTTCTCATTCAATGATTTTGTATGGAGAAGATAGAATAACACCTGCAAAGAAAGTTGCCCTCGCATTATCTCAGTTTATTAGAACAAAATATCCGAAAGACAGTCTTGACATAATCGTCTTTGGTGATGATGCCTGGCAGATTGAATTAAAAGATCTTCCATATCTTCAGGTTGGGCCTTTTCATACCAATACAATTGCAGGCCTTGAACTTGCAGTACAGTTGTTGCAAAAAAGAAAAAATCCAAATAAAAATATCATGATGATTACAGATGGTAAGCCAACCTGTATGAAGCGAGGTAAAGAATATTACAAAAATTCCTTTGGGCTTGACCGGCAAATTATTAACAGAACTTTGCATATGGGTTCGAGATGTAATAAGTTGGGAATTGATGTAACAACTTTTATGGTCGCCACTGATCCTTACTTAGTTGAATTTGTCGAACAGTTTTCCACGATTGCACGGGGAAAAGCATTTTATACTCATCTTGATAACCTGGGAAGTGAAATATTTATTAACTATGAAAAAAACAGAAAAAAATCGAAATAATGAATCGCGCTAAAACATTAGGAGAATTAAAAAAATCCAAATACCAATCACGTTCTATTCATGAAGAAATACGAACAAATCTTATTGCTAAAATTAGTAACAATGAAAATTCTTTTAACGGAATTCATGGATATGATAATTCTGTAATTCCTGATGTTGAAAGGGCTTTGTTGAGTGGTCATAATATTTTATTTCTGGGGCTTAGGGGTCAGGCGAAAACAAGAATGGCTCGACTTATGACAGATTTATTGGATGAATACATTCCCGTTGTATCCGGATCTGAAATTAATGATGATCCGTTGAATCCAATTTCAAAATTTGCGAAAGAAACAATTCTGAAATTGGGTGATAAAACTCCTATTCATTGGTTGCATCGCAATGACCGTTATGTTGAAAAATTGGCTACCCCGGATGTTAACGTAGCGGATCTCCTGGGCGATATTGATCCCATTAAAGCTGCAACAAAAAAGCTTGAATTCTCGGATGAGTATTCCATCCACTACGGTCTTATTCCGAGATCAAACCGGTCTGTTTTTGTTATCAACGAATTACCGGATCTTCAGAACAGAATTCAAGTTGCTCTCTTTAATATTCTAGAAGAAAATGATATTCAGATAAGAGGGTTTAAATTAAAACTTCCTTTGAATATTCTTTTTGTATTTACTGCTAATCCGGAAGATTATACACAACGAGGAAATATAATTACTCCTTTAAAAGATAGAATTCAATCACAGATATTAACTCATTACCCTGAATCAATTGAAACTGCATTAAAAATAACATTACAAGAGGTTTCAATTCCTGATGCATTAAGAAAAAAAATTTATATTCCATTTCAGCTTTTGCAAGTTATAGAACAATTGACTTTCTCTGCCAGAGATAGTGAATTGGTAGATCAAAAAAGTGGCGTGTCGGCAAGATTAAGTATTTCTGCTTTAGAGCTTTTATACAGTGCTATAGAAAGAAGAATGTTGCTAAACAAAGAAATTAAATCTACAGCTCGATTATGTGACTTGCTTTCCATTGTTCCGGCAATTACCGGAAAAATAGAATTGGTTTATGAAGGGGAACAAATGGGCGCATACGAAGTAGCAATGACTTTAATTAATGACGCAATCCTGAAAATTGGAAAGTCTTATTTTCCAAAAATGGATTCTAAGAAAAAATCAGCTCCTGATGTATTTGCATTAACTACAAATTGGTTTACTAAAGGTAATGATGTAAATGTAAATTTATCTATGGGAGACAAAGCATATGCTGAAGCTATTCAATCTGTACCAATTGATAAAAAATTATTTATGGATGTTAAAAAAGAAGACATTCTTTTTATGACAGAATTTCTTCTTCATTACATTGCTTCCAATAATACAATCCAAAAAGAATGGATGGATCAAAGAATATTTTTCAAAGATCCGTTAGCGGGAATGTTAAATGATTTGAACTTGCAATAATATAAGAAATGAAAAATTACTTACTTATTTCTCTTGCTCTAATCACAGCTTACATAATAATCCGTTACTTCTATTTTGCTCCAAAGTTAGTTTTTGGCGAACCCGCTCCATCGTTTGAAGAAAAATCAATTCATGATTCAATAATCAATCTAGATAAATATAAAGGAAGGTATCTTTTAATTGATTTTTGGGGTTCCTGGTGCAATCCTTGTAGAAGAGAGAATATAGTTTTGCCCCTCTTTTATTCCCGGTATAAAGATGCGAAGTTTAAAAATGCTGATGGATTATCAATTCTAAATATTGCACTGGAAAACAAACATGAAGCCGGCTTAAACGCAATCCAATCTGATAAGCTTGATTGGCCGGATCATATAATTCAAATTGAGATGATGAACAGCTCTCTTCCCAAGCTTTTTGGAATTAAGCAGATTCCTTTTAAATATCTGATAGGACCAGATTCAAAAATATTACTTTCTAATCCAGATTTTAAGGAGTTGGATGATTTTCTGGCGCATAATCTTAGTAAAAACTGACAAATTGACTGAATAACACAATTGGCAAAAATATTGACTAAACAATTTAATTGAACCTTTTGAAAGTATGTTGACTGAAGAAAACAAGAATCCTATAGAAGATCTTATCGAATCTGGTAATGAAGATGCAAATCCAGAAATGGCGAGTTCAAATTCAGCCAATCTACCCGATAATTCAAATTCCGACGAGCTTGAAAAATTAAAAGCAGAACTTATTGATCAAAAAGATAAGTTTCTTCGCCTTTATGCAGAGTTTGATAATTTTAAACGCAGAACTTCAAAAGAAAGAATCGATTTAATAAAAACAGCAGGACAAGATATAATTGTTGAGCTTTTAGGCATTCTGGATGATTTTGAAAGAGCCCAAAGGATGAGTGTTGAAACAGAAAACAAGAATCTTTATCCGGAAGGGATGGAGCTTATTTATAATAAGTTTTTTTCGTTGTTGACACATAAGGGATTAAAGGCATTAGATTCTACAGGTACGGACTTTAATCCGGAACTTCATGAGGCAATTGCTGAAATTCCTGCAAGCTCTGATTCATTAAAATCAAAAGTAATCGATACAACAGAAAAGGGTTATTACCTTGGAGATAAAATAATAAGATTTGCAAAAGTAGTAGTGGGTAAATAGTTTGACGGACAAATTCCACACTTAACAATTAACTTAAATGGCAAAAAAAGATTATTACGATATACTATCTGTTCCAAAAGGAGCAGATGCCGATGCAATAAAGAAAGCATATCGCAAGCTCGCAATGCAGTATCATCCGGACAGAAATCCAGGCAATAAAGAAGCTGAGAATAAGTTTAAAGAAGCCGCTGAAGCATATGAAGTTTTAAGTGACGAGGACAAAAAAGCTCGATATGATCGCTATGGACATGCAGGGGTTGATGCCAATTCCGGATATGGAGGTAGGGGTTCTGGCGGCATGAATATGGATGATATTTTTGAAAATTTCGGAGATATCTTCGGAGATGGATCTCCATTTGGTTCTTTTTTTCAGGGTTCTCAAAGATCACGGGGAGGTGGTATGGGTCAAAAAGGAACCAATCTCCGTATTAAGGTAAGTTTAAGTCTTGAGGAAATTGCATCCGGAATAACCAAAAAAATTAAGGTTAAAAAACATGTTTCCTGTAAATCTTGCAGCGGCTCCGGAAGTAAGGATTCTAAATCAACCAAAACTTGTACAGCTTGTAATGGTTCAGGATATGTACGTCAAATTAAGAATACTTTTCTAGGTCAGATGCAAACAACAACAACCTGTCCAAGCTGTAATGGCAATGGACAGACAATTGTTAATACTTGTAATTCTTGTAAAGGTTCCGGTGTTGAAATGGGAGAGGAAACTATTGATATCCAAATTCCTGCTGGAGTAGCTCAAGACATGCAGCTCTCAATGAGAGGCAAAGGAAATGCTGGCGCTAACGGTGGACCTGCAGGTGATCTATTAATAAGCATTGAACAAAAACGTCATGACAGCTTTACCCGTGATGGTTCTAATCTTCACTATGATTTATTTGTAAATTTTGCAGATGCTGCTTTGGGTGATAATATTGAATTGCCAACACTGAACAGCACTGTTAAGGTTAAAATTCCACCCGGATCACAAAGTGGAAAAACTTTTAGATTAAAAGGACTTGGACTTCCGTCCATCCAGTCTTATGAAAAAGGTGATTTATTGGTTCATTTAAATATTTGGACTCCTAAAAATCTTACGGAAGAAGAAAAGTCAGTATTGCAAAAAATGAAATCCTGGAATAATTTTAAACCACATCCTGGTTCTGAGGATAAGGGCTTTTTTGACAGAATGAAAGAGTTTTTTAATGTATAGAATACTCTTTTTCTCTCTGTGTCTATTGTTTGTGTCTTGTAGGAGTAAGGTTCTCTTTTCTGATTCTGTGCAAATAAAAAATGAAATTTGGCTAGAATCCCAAAATGTTGATTTCGAATGGGAAATTAAAGACACAACAATGCATTACGATTTTATTCTGGATGTTCATTATAACGAAAAAATTCCTGCACAAAATATTTATGTTAGCTCTCATAGTGTGAATCCTGTAGGAAAGGCGAATGATCAATCTGTGTCCTTAGAATTGCTTGACCCTGTCGGAAAGCCATATGGGGCTTGTAGTTTTGGTTCATGCAATGTAAAAATTGTTATGGCTTCAAATATTTACTTTCCAATCCCCGGTAAATATTTGCTTTCTCTTCATCCTTATTCTAGAATAGATTCTTTTCCAGGAATAAAAGCCGTTGGGTTAATTATAGAAAAAACATCTTTACAAGATCAAAATAAAAAACCGAATACACGTAAATAAAAAAGGAAGATTTCTCTTCCTTTCCTCATTTAATTTTTCCTATATATTCAATTAATGCTTTCCCCACAATTCAACTAATGCTTTCCTGTTTTTATAGTTTTTTGTGTCATACCACATCGTTACTTTTCTAATAATTCTGTTATTTCCTTCCAGATCAATTATTCGACTTTGACTTCCTGCTCTGAAATTATTTTTTAGTTCGACATGTTGTTCAGAACCATCTGCAAAATGAATCGT
This sequence comes from Saprospiraceae bacterium, assembly GCA_013140975.1. Taxonomy (GTDB): domain Bacteria; phylum Bacteroidota; class Bacteroidia; order Chitinophagales; family Saprospiraceae; genus Vicinibacter. The sequence goes on along the minus strand of JABFRV010000007.1, from coordinate 9,265 downwards.
CATTTTATGCATGTTAAGTGCAGATCGTCTTATTTTAAGATGTATCGATTTAAACGTTCCTTCTTTTGCGGTAACTAAAATTTCATCTATGTCAATTCCGAAATTCACTTCCTTGGTGCCTAATAGTTCCCATTTTCCGCCTTGAGCGTGGTCCGTGATTGTGCTAAAAGAGCTACTTATAATAAAAATAAGTGCTAAAAGATTAAAGTTGATTAATTTATTTTTCATAATAATTGATTGAATATTAGTAAGACCTCCTGTATAGTAAAAAGTTTAAAAGATTTAAAAAATCTTCTTCATAAAACCTTAGACGGCTTAAATTTACACATTCTTCAAGACAATGATTTTGTTACTTTCTTAGAAATAATATTTCTTCGGGGCGTAGCGCAGTCCGGTAGCGTACCAGCATGGGGTGCTGGTGGTCGCTGGTTCAAATCCAGTCGCCCCGACTTTCAATTATAATATATTCCAATGCCAAATTCAATTTTACCGCACAGCTTCTATCTTAATGATGATGTTTGTTTTATTGCTAAGTCCTTGTTAGGTAAAATTCTTGAAACAAATATTAATGGAGTAATCACGTCTGGATATATAGTCGAAACGGAAGCTTATCGCGGTCCGGATGATCGGGCTTCGCACTCATTTAATAATCGCAGGACACCTCGTAATGAATCAATGTACCAATCAGGTGGATATTCATATGTATATATTTGTTATGGAATTCATTTTCTTTTTAATGTTGTTACTGCAAAAAAAGATACTGCACATGCAGTATTGATACGTGCCTTAGAGCCTATTGAAGGCTCTGCAGAAATGCTAAAAAGGAGGTCTCTCAAAACAGAATCCAATTTGGTTACAAAAGGACCCGGGTCTCTGTCACAGGCTTTGGGAATTACGAAATCATATGATTCAGTTTGCCTGTTTTCTTTGCAGTCACCTGTAAGAATTCTGGAAAGCGATAAAAATTTTGATCCTTCTATGATCGGAATTTCCACAAGAATTGGAGTTGAATCTTCACAAGAAGCAGCTTCTTATCCTTGGCGTTATTTTATAAAAAATTCAAAATTTGTAAGCGCTACTAAAAACTCATTGTAGTTCTTTGTCCAAATTTCTCATCATGGTTTTTGTTGAAATATAAGTTTTAATAAAACTCAAGCTAACCATTGAGAGCGATAGTAGCAACATTAGATTTACTACATTTAGAGCCGTATCTGAGTATTTTGAGAAAAAAGGCAAAATCAGAAAGCTTGCCGCAATTAACGTGAAAAGAGATAGTATCAATAGTATTGCTGCAGCAGTTAACCAATTTTTTTGCTGACTTTGCATGAGTCTGAAAGATATAAACCAAAGTTTATTTTTTGCTTTTTTGTCTTCCGGGTTAAGCCTATATAGGTTCTGGTAAATTTTTCTGGATTGATTGAATTTTTTTTCTTCAAGAAGACGTTCTGCTTTTAATAATAATATATGGTAATAAATGTTCTTATACTGCTCTGTAAATTCTTCCTGATTGATTACTTCTAAAAGACTTTGATCTGCTATTTTATAAAATAGGCTTGCTCTGTCTAAATGATATAATGCCTTAACATATGCATATTTAATTTCAATGTATTCTTCAAATTCTAGTTTTTGAATTTCCTGAAAGTGATAATTACAAAATGCTATATAATCATAGTGTTGCGATTCTTGAATTTTTTTAAACTTTCTGAATAACTCGGAAAGTTTGGCATTGGTTATTCTTGAGATTCTCATTGTTCTATAGCATATAAAACTGGTTTGGAAGGAACAGCGTCTAGTTCAATTGATGGAATTTGAATTTGTATTAAATATTCACCATCCTTGATTTCTTCTGGAATAAATATTAATTCTGTAATGCTGCAGTTTTTTTCTCTTGTGTTTTGCCAGAAAATATTGTGTGCGGCTAAAAGGCCTCCGTCTTGTTCACGATCCACTGAAGGAATATCAACCAGCAAATGTTGAACATTTAATTCTGTAAGGTATTGCATTCCTTCTGAAGAAATATAAGCTGGATTTGTACCAGAATATTTCCTGTTTTTTTTCAAAGCATCATTGGGTAATGTTCTAATACATAAAGCTTCCGATTTGAAATCCTGTAAAAACTGCTCCAATGTTTCTTTTTCAATTCTAAGGCCTCCTTCTTCAATTTTGGTAGGATAAATACTAATTACTGTACACGTAAAAAGGTTTTTTGTAAAAATATTATTTACCTTTTGAAATTCCTTTCTGATATGTCCGACACACTCTGTATGTGTTCCATTTCCATGTACGTTTAGAAATACATTAGTAAAGTTAACAGGTCCGCCTAATTCAACAGAGCCAATAAAATTTCCCATCGTAACGGGTTCTTGTCTGAAATAGGGTGCATAAAAACAATTTACCTGGTTTTCATTCGCAGTATACGGAATGGAAATATCTAGTCCTTTAGAAAAGTCTATTCTATAACTTTTGTTATTGATATGAATATCTGCCTTCATTTAGTTTCTTTGATCCAGGCCCCAATATAGCTTGGTCTGAAGAGTATTCAGAAAGCTTACGGGTTGCAATTGTACCAGTTTTATCTTATAGTTACATTTCTTAATGGCAATTTGATGCCTGGAGCTTATTATTTCCATCCTCGAGTCCATTGTACAAAGAAAACTATCAATTCTTCCCTCAACTTCAAAGGATAAAATCGAATCATCAGAAATCACTACGGGTCTTACATTTAAATTGTGGGGGGCAACCGGTGTTATAACAAAATTTGAAGAGTTCGGAAATATTATAGGGCCTCCACATGATAGTGAATATCCTGTCGAACCCGTTGGAGTTGCAATGATTAGTCCATCAGCCCAGTATGAATTTAATAAGTCCCCATTGATATACGTTCTAATTGTAATCATCGAGGAATTGTCTCGCTTTAGAATCGTAACATCATTTAATGCGATGGGTATTTCTCCGAAAAGTGGATAATTTGATTCTAATTGTAACAAGGTTCTTTCTTCAATAGTGTACATTCCATTGGTTAATTGATAAACAGCATCAGGAATTAATTTCTTTTCAATACTTGCTAAAAATCCCAATCGTCCTAAGTTTATTCCCATTAATGGAATCCCGCTATCCCTAATCAGTGTAATAGCCTGTAACATGGTTCCGTCACCTCCAAGACAAAGCATTACAGATGCTTTTTCTTTTATAAGGTCTTTATGGTTATTCCAGGTTGAATTTTCATATTTCGGCAATAGGTCTTCAGGAAATATCTTTAGATATTCTGAATAAATTAATGTTTCGATTTTTGCCTCTTTCAGGTGTGAAAGCAATCCGCGTAGGTAGGTATTGTCTTCCTGCTTTAATTTTTGTCCAAAAATAAATACTTTCATTTTATATTAAAAAAGTCTGCTGGTGTGGAAATAAATACCTTTTTCATTCCTATGATTAACAGAATAGTTCAATTCAAGTTTTAAAATTCCATTGATTCCAAATTGAAGTCCCGCGGAAATACTCGCTAAGCTTGTATTTGCCAACGAATTTAAATTCTTGTAATATGGATCATTCACAAATCCTGTGCCGAGTCTTATTACTGCTTCAGAACTTATCAGTACCTTAATTTTTGGCTCGTCCTTAAATATCTTTATTATATTTCTTTGAAATTGGAATAATTTATAATATAAACTTTGACGGGTGAGAATATAATCCATTCCGCTTATTAAATAAAACTCATATCCATCTAATCTTATTTCTCCTGTTCCTATACCTGTATATAGATTAAATGGCATTTTCTTACGGATAAAAGATGTAAATCCTTGTAATGTACCTTGATATCTGATTCTGTTTTTTATTTTTTTCGCGTTTTCAATATGAAAACCTACGTTCCAGTATTGATGACTTTCTTTAGCGCGTAATAGAAACATTCTTGATGTCACGTCAACATACCAACCAGCTGTAGGCTCAATGAAGTGATTCAGATTGTTATAATTTCTATTAAAGATGAGTTGAATAAATTGTTGTTTATTGCTTCCATCAAGTAGGTAGTCTTTTGATTGGATCGCTAGAGAATCACTAATTTTATATTGTTCAAATGTATTCTTAAATCCCCATCTGTTTTCTCTATTGGTTCTATGGGAAAGCCCATAATTAAAATACATTCTCTTTTGTACATTCTCTCCGGGGATAGAAAAAAATTGTACTCTGCTATCGCTTAGAGTGTATCCTGTTTCTCTTGATTCTATATAGCTCATTTCCAAGAGAGCATCCATTTTCATGGACTTCCCCAAATAAGACCTATAATACGCAGCCTCATATTTATTCGAATATCCTCTGGCGAGTTTTCCTTTTAATCTATCTCTTATTCCGGTCAGGTTATTATGGGCCACGCCTAAGCCATAATTTAATCTGTTTAAATCATGATTAAATTCTTTCCACCATACGTTAAAATTTCTGTCAACAGTTTCTAATATTATTGTTGGAAAGAGTAGCCAATTTTCAACAAGTGTAATAGTAATTTCTATCTGACAACTGCTATCAATATCTAATAAATAGGTTATGTTGACTCCTGAAAACAGTCCTGTTCTTTTTAAATTTGCTTCTGCTTTTTCAATACGTGGTAAAAATTCATTCACAGGTATGCTCTCGCCTTGATTAAGCCCGGCTTCAAAAAGAATAATTTTCTCTTTGGCTTTTTCATTGCCCTTGATGTATATTTTTTGGGTAATAAATTCTGTGCAAGGCAATTGACTAGAACAATATGAACAAAAGAATACGCTTATTAATAAGTAAGCTGGAATAATCAACCCATGCTTCCATTTACACATTCAGATAATGCATTAATTCATCATATCTTTCTCTTAAAGGCTCCTGATGCTCGTTACTATTATGTACTAATATTACTTCCAAATTGTGTCTGTTCAAAGAGTTAATAATATTTTCAGTCTCCTGCGTATTTAAACGAAACGATACCATGATTTCTTCGTTATTCTCTGATTCGATTTGAAATAAATGTTGAATCGACGAATGGTGTTCGTCAGCGATTGCCGAAAGCTGGCTTAAAGAATAATTAATTTTGTTATTTACACATATTATCCAACTACCTTGTCCTTCAATATTAAACTCTGATTCATAAACTCTGATAAAATCGTTAAAGCTTAACGATCCAAGATATACGTTATCTCTTTGAATGGCAATCGATGAAATCTTGTTCTGAATAAATTTACTCCAAATAAGAATTAATTTCTCCTCCGCATCTATAGAACAATGGGTCGCGCTTTTCTTTTCTTCTGAAATTTTTAATTCAGGGTCAAGCTCCTCAATTTGATCTTTTGATAGAGTTCCTATGTATTGATTGTTTTCTACTATGTGAATATGTTCTAATGAATTGTCATCACATATTTGAACTGCGTTTCTGATGGACTCTTGAAGTTTGACAGAAATTGGCTTTAATAAAAGCTGAATAAAATTGATCATTTATTTTCTTCTCTTAGGTATTCTTGAAACAAAATACTATAACTTGATTTTTGCGCTTGCGCTGGTATTTGTTGTTCTTTTTGTTTTTTTAGTTCTTCTAGAAGATTATTTTGATAGTTTTTTAATTCATCAACCATCTCCTGTGTTAATCTAAAACGGTTATTTTTAAACTTTTCATATACCGGCAATACTCTAATATATGCCAGTTCCTCTTGAGATTGGATTTTTCCACCTTCATTAAATCCTAATTGAACTGCAAGATCCAAATGTTTAAAGGATTCCAGACTCTTTTCATTCAATGAATATGCACATGCAAGATTATAATGAGTTCCAATATCATTAGGATTTTTCTCTAGGGCTTTGTTAAAGTCTTCTATTGCTCCTTTGATATCAAAGTCTTTAAGTTTTCTAATCGCGCTTTGTTTGTAGCTGCTTGCTTCTTTTTCCTTTTTAAATTTATCAAAATATCCTCCTGTTTTCTGCGTAGTTACTTCATCCTCATCCAGCAAGATATATTTGCCTTGTCTTTTATATTGTTCAGGTGTGTGTTTTCTTTTGTTTCCATATCTATCGCGGAAGTTTATATTGTTGAATTTCTGATCAAATTCTTCATTTGTCATCATCATCAATTTAAATGCATCATACCATCCTAATAAATTGACCAATCCGAAACCCAATATTTTAAATGATAGAAATATTGTCATTCCAATATAAAGGAGTCCAAGTTCCGTCTGGCGTAAATAAAATCGATGAACACCCCAGCCTCCAAGAGTTAGGGCAAGAATCGCGGCCATCCATTTATTTTTCATTCGCAAAAAATTTAAATGTTAATATTGCAATATCATCCGGTATTTCCATTCCTTTGCCATATTCTAATATCTGATTAAGAATACTTTGAGAAAGAGATTGTGCATTCATTTTAGAATTTTTCATGATATGATCACATAATAATTCCGTTGAATAATTATTTCCTTGTTGATCTTTAATATCAATAAGTCCATCAGTGAATGCAATTAGAATACAGTCTTCTGTCAAATCTACCATTCCCTCGCTGATTTCCGGTAATTCATCAAAGTGACCGATGATTGTAGTTGTTGCTTTAAGTTCAATTGCCTTATTGTTTTTTATCAACAGCGGCGGAATGTGTCCTGCATTTACGTAAAACAATTTTTTATTTTCTAAATCCGCGACTGCTATAAATAATGTTAAATATTTTTCTCCTTTTGTAATTTTTGAAACTGTCTGATTGAGTGCAATAACCAAGGTTTCCAGATCACGATATTGTAATCCAAGATTTTGGATTAACGCTTGAAAGTTTGCCATAATCATAGCACCAGCTACTCCTTTGCCCGAGACATCTGCGATACAAAAACTTATTTTCGAATCATTGAACTTTATATAGTCAATGTAGTCTCCTCCTACTTTATAATGTGGGCGATAGACATTTGCTAGTTCATAATTTTTTCCTGATGGCATTTGATCAGGAATCAGCATTTGAGTTACTTCATTCGCAAATTCCAATTCTTTTTCTTGAGAAATCTGATTTCTAACCAATCTTTTATTTTCGGAAGCAACTGCAATAATATTGGTTAATGAAGTTATAAACTGTATATTATTAAAAATATCTGACCCTTCCTTAATTCCACTTATAAGAGAATAGGCTATTGGTTGTCTTTTATGATAAACAGGAATGATAAATTCAAAGTTCTGAAGAATTTTTGGATCTGAGGATTTGACGGTGTGCAGTCTCTCAAATTTATTGAAATGCTGTGTTAGTTCGTCAAGATTGATAGAATTATCCAAATTATAATCGACATAAAGCTTCCAGTCTTTATTATCTCTCAGGAATAATGCAATCTTGTCTATGCTTAATTCCCAGGCTAGAAAGTCCTTGTACATTTTATAAATATCTTCCTGAGGTAAGTTTTCGTTAATAGCCTGCGTTATATTCAGTAGAGACGTCATCTGAAGTTGCTTCAGACTTAAGGCGTTTTCCATTTTGGTTAATGTTGCTTCCAGGCCCATTTAACGATTTATAAGTTTTACATCCAACTTGTCTCTGTATTCACTTGCTAATAACTGAAAGGATAAGATGAGCAAAACTAATACAATGGCTGGAATTGAAGATTGTAGTATTTGTCCATTAAAAGCCTGGGTATATTGATCTTGAAGTATGTTGCCTAGGGTTGGAACTGGAGCCTGAAGTCCCATTCCTAGAAATGACAGACCAGACTCAAGAAGGACAGCTAGGGCAAAATTTCCGGAAAATTGGATTAGAATTGGGCCTGCAATGTTGGGAAAAATCTGGCTTAGAATAATTCTCATATCTGAAAAACCCAAAACAATTGCAGAACTTACAAAATTGTTTTCTTTGAATGCTATTACCTGCCCTCTAACAAGTCTTGCAATGTCTGCCCAAAGAGTAAGGCCAATTGCAACACATAATGAAGTAATATTTCTTCCAAAGCTCATCAGAATAACAAAGGCTAATAGAATTGTAGGCAAGGCCCAAAATATTCCGACAAAAAATGAAATAATCTTGTCTGTTCGGCCACCATAATATCCAGCAAACGAACCGGCTATAATTCCGATAAAACATGCAAACAATACTGATAACAATGAAATTATCAATGTATATCTCATTCCAATAATTAGGCGACTTAATAAGTCTCTGCCGTACCTATCCGTTCCTAATATATATAGTTTACAATTGGATGTGCCCCCGAGGTCTAGAATTAATTTGGTAAAATCTTCTTTTCCAAAAACAATATCTTCAATTGTCCTAGATGTACTATTATTTGAATTCAAAAAGCACTTTTTTGTTCCAGGATTTAGAAAACTGTTCTCCAGAACCTGTGTATTGCAATAACGGCTTTGATCTGGTGTTATAAGATAGCCTAATACCGATACAATCAGACAAAGTCCAAGATATAAGTAACTGAATCTTATTGAAGTTTTCAACTATAGTTTAGTATTGTTTTGATGGCGTTGATAATCTCTATTTGTTTTAATCGCCATTTTCTTTTCAAATGAACTGTCAAGATCTATGTGCATTTGATTGGCAAGACACAGAGTAACAAATAAAATATCGGATAATTCTTCACCTATCTGCTCTTTTATATTTACAGGTTCTTCTCCTGATTTCCAGGATTGCTCACCATGTTGCCGGATAATTAACCTGGATAATTCTCCTACCTCTTCTATAAGTTGACCGAGGTTTGTTAATTCGTTAAAGTATCTTTTTCCAACGTTTTTAATCCATGCATCGACTTCTTCTTGTTCCTTTTTCATTCTTTATTCTTTGTGTCAATAATAATCGTTACGGGTCCGTCATTAATTAAATGAATTTGCATATCTGCACCAAAAACTCCCTCTTGCACTTCATACTTATATTTTTGCTTAAATAAGCTCACAAACTTCAAATACATTTCTTTTGCCTCTTTTGGTGATGCAGCTCTCGTAAAACCAGGACGATTTCCTTTTTTCGTACTTGCAAATAAAGTAAATTGACTAACCAATAAAATCTGTCCTTTTATATCTTCCACTGAGAGATTCATTTGTCCGTCTTGATCTGAAAATATTCTTAGATTAATAATTTTATTAATTAACCATTCTGCATCAGAACTTTCATCTGAAGATTCAATTGCTAATAAGACAACTAAGCCTTGTTGAATTTGCGCAAATACTTTTTTATCAATCTCAAGATTTGCACCTTTAACTCTTTGTAAAACAACTCTCACACAACAATATTACATGATCTTATAATAGGCAAATTAAATATTCGCAAAGTAAAAATAATTTATTTTCTAAC
>JABFRV010000159.1 GCA_013140975.1 Saprospiraceae bacterium | reverse complement strand
AAGTAACATATAAATATAATTTGCATGTATTATATATTAGTTATATTTATTAACTATATATTATTGATTTACTATATTTTATATAATTATTTTTATTATATATTATTAATAAATATTCGATTTTAGTTGTTCTCACATATTTAATTATTTTAATTTATACCATTTTCTATTTTTTTGACCGGATTTGTATGTCTAAAATTGTCCTGGATTTTCTCCTTTTTAGACAAATATTAATGATTATAAAATGAGCTTTCAAGCACAGTCAAGTGCCCTATAAGGTAAAATTTAGATCAAAGTATAAAGTAATGACTCTTAGCTTGCTGATTTATAATAAGCGAAATATCGCAATGGATGAAATTAATGGAATTGTCAAAAGTATTTATTCACCCCTCTAATCATAACAATGACAGGTGTCTTAAGCTACACAATAATTCTTAAAAGCAAAAAGCATAGCCGACATACATCGACTATGCTTTCTTTTGAATTCGGTTTTTGTACCTTTCCAGTCCTGATAGCTTAGATCAGTCCTTTGACTTACAATATTTATTTTAAAATCATTTTTCGAGTCTGCGTCCCAAGGGATCCTTCTAACTTATACAAATAAACTCCTTCAGAAACAAACATCGATTTATCCAGAGTTATATAATTAGTCCCTTTGTCGAGCATAATGCTTTTTATCAGAACCGTTTTACCTGTTAAATCCATTACTGTTAAAGTCATTGCAGCAGATTTTGATGCTTCTACCGGAATCATAGTTCTGTCAAAATAAGGATTCGGTATATTTTGCCCTAGGTCAAATCCACGGAACTCAGCAATGCTGGAAGAGCGATTAATCATCAATGAACGAATATCGCTCGCCTGATACAATTCAGAGACAAACATAGATTGAACCTGATTAAATTTTGCTTTGTTAGAAGCGCATTCAATGTAAAAAAGTACCTCGTTTGCCAGAACATGAATAGCCTTATCCGCATTCCAACTCATTGTAAGATTATCGCTGTTAATAGATACGTTATATTCCTGTATATCCAAAGCTTCAGCTGCAACAGCATGAATTTCATTGGCTTTTACTTTAAGCTGAAAACCATCAATATTCAATTCACTCGTAGAAAATACCGGATACATAAATTTTGAATCTAATTTAATTGGATCACCAATTAACCATTCCACAGAATTTGAACGTGATTTCGTTCTATTTAACTCTAGCTCAGCCGAATTATCAATATCACCTTTTTTATACGCAGTGAAATGCTGAATATCTAAGACTTCCTTTACATCTGCTAAGAAAATTTTAGACTCTACTTCCCAAGGATTGGAAATATCTTGAAACTGAAATGCTTTAGGAATAAAATTCCAGCTTGATTTACAAGGAAGATCATCTTTAACTCCAAGAATAAGTTTTCGAAGATCTGATATATCTCTGGATGTAACACTATTCGAATTATTTACATCTGCTGCAAGATATTGTAAAGCTGAGTTAAACAACTGCTTGCCTAATATATTCCTTTGAATTAGAACTATATCATATGTGCTAATTCCATTTATAACATCATCGGTCTTTGAAGCGTCAATATAGTATTCCTGACCTATTGGAATATTGGTAAAACTATATATTCCTTCTACATTCGATTTTGCATTCGCCATTACAGCATGGAAGCCATTCTTCAGGGACACTTCCACATCGCGAATCGGTGTTTGATTTTCTCTCTGAATTTTTCCGGATACGTTGGCAAAAGTTCCTGTACAAACATCATTGTTGTCCTGTAATACAATACTCACTTCACAATAATCCTGATTTCCAGATTCATCTGTAACATACATTCTAACCGTTTTAGTAATGCTTTTCTTCTTTTGCATACTATCACAATTGTATGTTATACTCGTATTATTTATATCTGGGCTAAACGAAAACTTTAAATTTTCATTAGATGTACAATTGTCAGAACTATTAATATCTAAATCTTTTGCCCAAACGCTCACAACTCCGTTTAGTGGCATTATCACAGTAACAATACCATTGTGGCAATAAGGTGAGGGCTTTTTACAATCCTTCAATGTAACTGTCTGAGTACAACGGTTAATATTACCACAAAGATCTTCAACAATCCATTCAACTTTAAAAACTCCAACAGGCGCATTTCCTGTTAAACGACCTCCTAATCCATCTCTGTCATATACTCCGTCATTATTTGTATCTATACGATACTTCCATATTAAATGCTCTTTCTTTGTACAATCATCTTCTGCTTCTCCTTTAAGGTCGTATGCAACCAAACAAGCTTTACGATTTGGATCATAATAAGCATTTAGATCACAGAATTCTACATCATTACAAGAAAAAATATCAGGTGGTCTGGAATTAGAAACATAAATTATTTGTGTTTCAGTCCATACTCCTTCATTGGTTCTTGGATTAAACTGACACCAGTCAAGAACAGTCCATGTACGGAAGATCTTATAACAAGATGTATCTATTTTGTGATATAACTTGTCATCATAACTAATAACAATATTTGCACAGTTAGAATTGTTAAAAGTTGGAGCACCCGTAATGGATGGATCAATATCTCCGGGGCGACAAGAATTTATTGGAATATCACCAGGAAAAAATATATTATTTCTTCCAAAAGGAATAGGATTACGTATAGAAATAGTCTGAATTGAAGTTTCTGTCAATCCTTGTCTATCTGTTGCCGTAAATATTCTTCTAATATACCCTTGATTACATATTATCGAGGAATCAATTACTTCGGTAATTGTTACAAAACAATTGTCAGTAGCTAATCCATCTTTACCAGCTATAAAGTTTGGAAAAGAATAATAATTGGCATCTCTAATAATAATATTATTTCGATCCGCTTCAGATAATTTTACACTTCCGAATAATGATAGATTTGATCTGTCGAATGTACATGAAATAGTAACATCAGATGGAGCAATAATTTTTGGTTTTTCCTTTTCCTGAACAATGATTTCTACCATACAGGTATTCTCATTACGACTATTATCAATGACTTTAAGTACAATCATTAAAGTGTCACCGACATCTTCGCAACAAAAATCTACATAATCACCAAACACGTCAGTTCCATTTCCACACTGATCAATCATTCTTCTGACTTCAAAATCATATATTCCACAGTTATCCAGTGACCCATTATCAAAAGTCTCAGCAAATACTCTTGCTTTACCATCTGTTGTCAATGTAACAACTGTTTTTTCATCACATACAGGAACAGGCAGCAATTCATCTTCAACTGCAACCTCAATTTGCTTGGAAGTCATATTTCCACAATCATCAATCAATTCATAGATAACCCATATTCTGCCAATTGGGGCACCATCTATATAATATACTTTTTCAATTGGATTCCAAAAGACAAATTTCGTTGTAGTTGCAGTGTAGTTTCCGATACTATCAATTTGTTTAGTATAAATATTATATATCCAGCTACTACAATCATTAACATTTTCAGGGACTGGTAAGATACCATATGATTCACAAGAATAAACTTTCATTCCAACAAAAACATCCGGTGGAACATTAAATTCAGGTCCTTTATCATCAACCACTTTAATGATTTGGTTTACCTCTCTTACTTCTTTTGAACACCAATCGAGGATCACCCATCTTCTTAATATCTTGTAAGTATTTTCGCAAATATCAATTTTCAAATCAGAATATGAAGCAATTAACTTATCGCAGCCATTTGGAACCGGATAACCTGTATATATAGGATCAGGATGACCATTCGGCAATTTAGGATAAGTATCATAACATTTAATCATGGGTCTTATTATCCCATCATAATCCGGAGGCAAAACAACATCAGAAAAATCAGATAGCTTTATAAATATTGTATCATCACATTTTCCAACATTTCCTGCAATATCTGTAACTGTCCAATGACGTAAGATGACTTTCGAAAACATTGAATCACATCCAAAGTTCTGAACTTCATCTTCATAAGTTACAGTAACCGGACTGCACACATCCCAATTTTCCATTTCATACGTGTTAGGAATTTTTGGGTCTGGCTTCATTGTAACATCAGCAAGTATCCAAGCCGGAATTGGAAAGCCCAATGACGTTGGACTTATATTACCACCACAACGCAATGTGTCGGCGCCACATGCCATCGTAGGAGCTAATTTATCTTCAACATTAATCTTTCCCCAACAGGAATTTCCAGATGGAAGATGTATAACTTTAAAAGTATAAACTTTCTTATAATCAGTGGCATCAAGAGATAAATCAATTTGAGTATCACCTTTCCATAATTGGATTTCATAATCTCCAGTTGATCCTGTTATGTTTTCCAATAACATATCAAGAGTCACAAGAGCCTGACAGTTGGTATCTAATGAAAGATTAACCCAATCATTACAAGCCATCTCATTAAAGTATGACTTTTTTGTAGGTGAATTGGATTTCATAATTTCTGCGGAAAATGTCGCACTCAAGGACACATTCATGGCAACAACAAAGAATAGTAATCGTATTTGCATAGAGATAAAATTTAGCTTTCGCATCATTTCCTAATAATTCACTCTTAGCAATCAAATTATATACCAACTTTTTATAATTTATTAATATTTATAATATGAATCACCCAAAATTCTGTTTCAATTATCTGAAAATGTGATTCTTATATATTTAATAAAATATATATTAAGAGAAAAAAATATTTAAATTTTTTTTAATATTATCCCTATTCAGGGACTTTAAGAAAAGGCTTTATGAGCTCGCGGTTTATCCCAATTTGGATCTAATCCAGGCCTCAAAAAGTTCAATTGCAGCATTAAAATGCGTGTTATTATTGATTACGATATCCATATCCTCCAAATAAGGCCGTATGTATAAATCATAAGCAGGGCCAACATGATATTGATAACGATATAGAACATCATCTATAGGGTAATTCCTTTCATTCTGGTCTCTTTTTATTCGTCTAATAATTTTGAGTTCGTCTTTAGCGTGAATAAGTACTTTTAAGTTTAATAAGTTGCTAAGTGCCTTATTATGAAAAATAAAGAGACCCTCTATTATATAGATCTTGGCCGGTTTCACAATAATATCTTGCGGTTCTTTTTGTACATTATTGAAAGAATACTCCTTACGAGCCACGATCTGATTGTTTTTTAACAAATCTAAATCCTTTAACAAAGCTTCATGATCAATTGCATCGGGAATGTCAAAATTAATTACACCTCTTGAATCTTTCGACTGAAGATGCCACTCCTTATAGTAATTATCCTCAGAAATTAAGCCCAAGTCTGAAAAGTCAAATCGATTGCGTAATTCCTGAATAAATGTTGATTTTCCAGATCCGCTGCCTCCTGAGATTCCAATGATCATATTCTGTTAAATTAATCAAATTTCTAGTGCAAAGATTGCCTAATTTTCCTAATTTTCTGCTTCAAATACAAAACCAAATTAACAGCATGGATATTTTAAGAGGTTTACTGGGCATGGCAATCCTAACAGGAATATTGTTCTTATTGAGCAATAATAAAGGGAAGATAAATTGGATGACGGTTAGCATTGGAATTGCCATGCAGATTATTTTAGCTTTTATTTTTATTAAGATAGAATATGCCAGAAATATCTTTGAATACATCGTTGGCTTTTTTACCTTAATGATAAATAGCAGTCAGAAATCTGCTCAATTCTTATTCGGTGATTTGGCCAAACCCGGTACCCCTTTTGGATTTGCTTTTCTTGTTCTTCCTACCATTATTTTCTTTTCTGCACTCTCTTCACTCTTATACTATCTGGGTATCCTACAAAAAATTGTAAGTGGTTTTGCATGGTTAATGCGAAAAACACTAAAGTTATCCGGTGCAGAAAGTCTCAGTGCAGCAGCAAATGTTTTTATCGGTCAGACGGAAGCTCCATTAATTATTAAACCATATCTTGAGACGATGACACGTTCCGAAATATTATGCATGATGGTTGGAGGAATGGCAACAATTGCTGGCAGTGTCTTTGGAGCGTATATGGCAATGCTTGGAGGTCCTGATCAACAAAGTCAAGTATACTTTGGAATGCATCTTTTAACCGCATCCGTAATTTCAGCTCCTGCAGCAATCATCTGCGCAAAAATTCTTGTTCCGGAAACTGAAAAGCATAATGAAAATTTTGAAATTCCTAAAGATCAGATCGGCACAAGCATCCTTGATTCACTTTCTCGAGGCACAACAGATGGACTTAAACTAGCAGTAAATGTTGCAGCAATGCTTCTCGCATTTATGGCATTTGTATATTTATTCAATTTTATATTTACAAATATTGGAAGTATTACTGGTCTTAATGAAATGGTTAATCAATGGACCAACGGAGCCCAAAAAGAATTTAATCTTCAATTTATAATGGGATTAATTTTTGCTCCTATTGCCTGGATCATTGGAATAAATCCAACAGATATTATGCGTGTCGGCCAATTATTAGGTGAAAAAACCATACTCAATGAATTTGTCGCGTATCTTTCTCTTGCAGATATGAAAAATGCGAATCTTCTTGAATCCAGATCAATCATAATAGCAATGTATGCTCTTTGTGGATTTTCAAATTTTGCATCCATTGGAATTCAAATCGGTGGAATTAGTACATTATGTCCCGGACAAAGAAATACACTTACAGAATTTGGCGTACGCGCATTAATCGGCGGAACCGTTGCATGTCTTATGACAGCTTGTGTAGCTGGAATGATAGTATAAAATTGCTTTGATTATACAAAACTTTGTATATGGCTTTGTTATTATTTAGCCCTAGATCTCCTTTTGTTTCTACAATTGCTTTTAGCGTAAAAACTTTATTCGAAGGAGTATTTCCAAGAATCCTTAAATAAATTTCAAACAAGTCAATATACAAATTCAATTATGACTGCTTAATACCATTCATAAAATCACGGATGCAGTCAATACAATTTATTATGACAAGATTATCTTCTTTTACTCATTATCATTAAAAAGTAAGTTTCAAAACTTGTAAAAAGAATGTAAAGAACTATTGAAGGCAAGATGATCAGCTCCCGATTACAATCCATTTTACGAATTCCAAAAATTATTATAAAAATAAATATAACCATTTTCACAAAAACAGAAATCATAAAAATTCTTGTAAATAAATTTAGATCTGTCGAATTTCTGGTTTTATCAATGGCTAAAAACATTCCTACACAAAAGATAGCAAAAAATATTGCGATACTATTTAATAATTGCAATTCCTGATTCTGAAGTGCAAATACATAACTATGTAATAAAATTGAAAGAAACAGTATTCCAAGTGTATAAGAAATAAATTTACCGAACTTCATTTTTTCTTTATTGAAGTTTCCAGAAATATCTTGTATATGATTCCAGCAAATAAAAATACGATGAGAAGTATAGTCATCCAGGGCTGAGAAAAATTTAACTTTTCATCAATCCACTGACCAAGAAAAGCTCCAACTGCTAAAATTCCAAAAATTTGAAATGCAAGCCCAGCATATTTGAGATATGCGTTTACCTCTCCGGATTTTTTAACCATTCCTTTTAAGAAAGATTATTTTCGTGGCTTGATGCTACTCCAGTTGATTTTGAGTGAATGTGATGAGATGCTGCCATCTTGCTTACGACATTAAATTTAGCTCCCGGACTTACACTCAGTTTATCTGTATTAATTTCACCTTCAACATTTGCGGTTTCTTTAATCTGAAGGAGGTCGTCAATTTGCAACAAGCCTTTAAAAGTTCCTTCGATTACGGCATTAGCGGCTTTAATTTCACCTTCAATACTGCCAGTCGAACCGATGATTACTTTTCCCTTACACACAAGAGTGCCTTTAAGAAATCCATCAATTCTAATATCTGATTCAGCTGTAATAATACCTTCAACAGTTGTTCCTGTTACAAGGCTATTAAGCATTCCTTGGGTAGTGGCACCTTGCAAAGTTTTAGGAGCGTTGTTATTTGTGGTTTTGTTGTTTCCAAACATGATTTACTGATTTTGAGTTAAACAATAGTTTAAGCTTAGTCTGGTAGTTAAGGAAAGGGCTAAAATACAAAGAACACTTCAATTCTGAAGTGTTCTTCATAAATATATAATTTTATTTCTTAGAAATTCGGACAGTATATACCTCTTTTCTCAGGTCCACAAATATTGTAGATGAAAGAAAGCTCGAAAGAGTTATTTGCAGGACTTGCATTTCTTAAAGAAGATGTATTTATATCATAAGAGAGACCAAAGCCCATCTTATTGTAGTCAAATCTTGTTGAAAGAATTATTGCATCCATTAAAATTCCTTTTTTTACATCTGTTCCATTAATAGTCTTTTCTGAATTTGCAAGTCTTGTCCATAATCCCAATTGGAATGACTGCTCATCTGATTTGGTCTGAACGAGATTGAATCTAACGCTGGCACCTCCATTTACTTGCCAATGAGGTCCTTGCTTAAATGTAACTATACCAGGTACAAGACTGTTTTTATATCCCATTTGAAAAGTTCCACCTGCGTGAGCTGTTAATTTAGGAAACAATGGTGCGGCTGTAAAGTTATTTCCGCCAATATTTTTTGCATGATTTTGAAGTGGCTCATTAAGATGACTATATGCTCCACCAAAATAAAAATTATTCTTTTTGTCTAAAACAGAAAACCAAAGTAATCCAACGCTAACGTCAGCAAAAAGGAAACTTGGATCATACGCTGTTGGATCAGGAGGTCTGTTAATAACATCCGGTCCATTAGAGGTAATCTGAGATCCCCAGATCGCATTATGAAAGTTTATGCTTCGTGTATTTAAACTACCATCTAATCCAAATACGAGATAGTTAGCAGAAGTTCTGCTTCCAGACATACGCTTTGCATAAGAACCGGATAGTTTAAAAGAAACTGTCTTAAAATCAAGGCTACCTGCTTTATCTCCCCAGATCGTACCACCAAAACCGAAATAATCATATCGACTAACCGGGATCTTCTGGTCAAATGAAGCATTGAAAGTATTGAAAGCATTGGTCTTCAAGATTGGAGCCCATTGGTTTCTATAATTAGCAATAAATCTCATCTTACAATTCATAACCCCTGTCAATGCAGGATTAAGATTGAGTGGAGACATATAAAATTGGCTAAAATGAATATCCTGCGCAAACAGGCTCATTGGTAGAAGAAATACTATTACTCGTAAGAATTTATACATACCTACTGGTTTACTGAAGCCTAAATTTACATCATTTGATGATATGCTCAGGTAATTTTTACTCGTTAGCTTAAACATATATTTTTTTTTAATGTGTACCTTATTATAATTCATTAGGTAATGCCCCAAATTGCCTGATTATAAGTTCATCATATTCGTTGGCTTTCTGAAACAAATCCTTAAGAATAATCGAAGCATACTCAGGCTTTAGAAATTGATCGTACATAATTGCTGTCAGCATGATATTATTCTTGTTTATCCCTAGACTAAGACCCCTGAGTTCAAAGTTTTGCTGCATGAGCCAATTATAAATCGGAAGTATTTTTTCTTTAGGCAATCTTGCCAGGATAGATTCTGCAACAATCATTCCGCTTTCTTCATGATAACTCAGAAGGATTTTGGCAGTTCCCTCAATAACTTCCCAGTTGTAAGGACCTCTTCTGCACAGCTCCACATCAATCTGATTTTGCCGGAGAATATCTTCAAGACTCCGTCTAATTCCGGACGCATGATATTCTTCAATGGAGGAAATAAATTTCACAACGGCTCCACAATTCGGGCAGTAGGTGTCCTTTTGGAATTTTTCATAAATAATATTCAGACAAGAAGAACATCTAACCGCAAGAGATTCTTTCTCTTTCAAGAAATCATCGAGCGTTTTTTTTAAGACATTGGATGGAAGTGCAAATCCCAGGCTATGTCCATCCCTTAATATAAATGTATTGACACCGATAACTTCTGCATTGTCATTGATTAATGGCCCACCACTGTTTCCTGGATTTAAGGCAGCATCATGCTGTATATAATTTATATCATCCTGTATATGACGGGTATTGGATACAATTCCTTGTGTAGCTGTGAATTTCAAACCAAACGGATGACCTGCAGCAACAACAGAATTTCCTTCTAAAACTTTATCGCTGTCGCCCAATTCTATTTCCATTTCTGCCCGATGTCCGGGACCTTTTATGAATGCAAGATCATATTTAGAATCTATATAAATCACAGGCAGCAATGATCGATTAATTCCATTCCCTTCTACCACGACCGCTTTATTGTTGCGGATTACATGTTCGTTAGTGACAATAATATTTTTATTACTCAGGTAAAATCCCGTTCCGACACTGAATGGTGTCGCTATTTGAATTACTGAATCTTTATACTTTTCAATAATTGGCTTCATAGCGCTAATCTTGAATGCATTGAATGAATCGAATATAACTGATTAACAAATCTACTTCAGATTGTGCATTAAACTTTAGATTCGGTTCAAATACACTTATATCTTCCCATTCTTCTTTAAGAATTTTTCGAACCTTTTCTTCAACAATCTGTGCAAGAGATTTCAGATCCTTAAGATCATATTTGTTTTCGAATCCAAGTTCTTTAAAAAATTCTGGTTCCCTTATTTCAAAATACACATGCATGAGTTGATGACTAACATAAGGAATCGAATGATTGAAAAAATTAGAACCCACTATATAATCGCAAATTGCTTTACAAATTCCATAATGTCTATTGGTGTAATACCAGTCCATGGCCGACATTTCTACATCAATACTTTTTGCCAAATCATGTGTAGAGATTAATCTGGTAATTGGAAATATATGTTTTACAAGATACATTTCATTGTAAAACTTCTCTTTACTTATATTGCTTAAAGTCGTCAATAAATTTTCCAACTGAATCGCCTTATTCCCTAGATCGTATTCATTCTTGTCAAAATACGATTTATGCCCGCTTTCAATAATGTCCATTATTTTTCCTTCCGGAATTAACAGATAATCTATTTTATATATGACTGAAAGAAGAATATAGATCTGAGCTCCCGGATAACGGTTTAAATCTAGCCCTGAGGCATCTTCATATTTTAATGCTCTGGATATCCATGTAGAATAGTATTTAAATTTTATTTCCTTTTCTTTCTCTTCAATATGAATTACATGGTTGGTTTCTATTTTCTCTAAAACATCAAAATCTTCAAGCAGCAAGTCATCTTCCTTATCAGCACGCAATGAAATTTCCTTTAATCCTTCAAATAATTTATTAGGCGAAGCTTCCTGCACATATCCGTCAAACACAATAGAAATTGTATTGTCCTTCTGCAAACTGTATCTACCATAAATGAGTTTGTATGAAGATTCTAGTAATCTTCTCAACAATCCGATGCTATCCTCTTTTACTTTTGCAATATCCGCACGCGCTCTAAAAAACTGAGAATCGGCGTAAAACTCAATTACTCGGGAACCCTGAATGAGAGAGAATTCAATCTGGCTTTTCTGTCTATTAATTTTTATCAATTCTGATTCCGGATCTTTAAGATATCCACAAAAGTGCTCGATACTATCGATGTAATTCTCCGCTTCAAATGCGACAAGGGCCTTCTCCCAGCATGCCAATTGTTCTTCTGATTTTATGATCTCATGGTTTCTTCCAAAAAGGGTTGATGGCGAATCTTCCTGTGCTGAACCAAAAATTTTACTGAGAAATCCCAAGAGCTATGTAGGTTTGAAGTGGCGAAAATAGGGGTTTAGCAATTAAAAATTGAGAATTAACAATTAAAAATTGAAAAGCAAATCGATTCTGTTATTCGCATTATAATCATCTTGAATTTGTCAATTTTTAAATGGTTTGTCAAAAAATTTATGCTTTTTCTAAGAATGATCAGAATTTATATAAGGAGAAAAAATATCATGTGTAGTTTTTTCTACTCACATTGAATAACTAACTTTTGAGTGCAAATAATTACTTATTAAGACTATCGTTTCCAGTCCAATTCTTTCCTGGTCATTTCTGATAATTAAACTACTTGATCTGTGAATTTTTTAAATCCAAAATAAGAGATTAAATAAAGTTGCTACTTTCTTCGCAATAAAATATTATATACAAAAAATATAAATACAATACTTTATTGTTATTTTTTGTGATATTTCAATTAGTTAAAATCAATGTTGTAATTTTGACCACAATATTTACCATGCGAAAAAGAAAAAATACTGGCTTATCACCCGGTCATTTGGTATATACCGGTGAACAAAAAGTTGATCCTTCAACCATCAGACAGGTTTATTATAATGAGTCGGAAATTTCGGAATCAATGGATTTCAAAAAAGATCCATTACATATTTCGGATTCATTCAAATTATGGACAGAAGTATACGGAATCCATGATGTTAAATTAATTCAGAAAATTGGCTTAAAAAATGAAATGCATAGCCTGGTTATGGAAGATATTGTTGATATCACCAATCGTGTTAAAATTGAAGTTTATGACGAAGGAATATTCTGCATCATTCAGCTATTAAAACTTGATGAATTAAAAAAGCATATAAAAAGCGAACAAATATCTATTTTTTTTAATGATAATAATCTAATAAGTTTTCAGCAAGATCCAGATGATAGCCTTGCGACCGTTAGAAAAAGAATGTATTCTGAAGGATCACGTATCAGATCCAGAAAATGTGATTACTTATTTTTCGCACTATTGGATTATATTGTCGATTGTTATTTCTTAATAACAGACACTATTGATGATGAAATAAATAAGATCGAAGAAAGATTGCATAGAGGATTGGATCATGAATTAATTGTAGACATTTATTCAGTAAGAACCAAACTCATCAAATTCAGAAACTTCACCTACCCTCTTCGGGAAGAAATTAATAGAATTAAAAAAACGGATTCCCGATTTATCCACGATGAAACTTTAATTTTCATTCGGGATCTCGAAGACCATCTCATAAAGATTATTGAAATTTCTGATAATCAAAGAGAACTTCTAAATGGAATAAAAGATGTGATTTTCAGTCAGAGCAGCTTAAAACTTAATCAAGACATAAAATGGCTAACGGTAATTTCAACAATTTCTGTACCTATTGTAATTCTCACCGGAATTTACGGAATGAACTTTGAAAATATGCCTGAGATTCACTGGAAGTATGGGTATCTCTCCTGGTGGATTGTAACTGCTACTATAATTTTTTCCTTAATTATATTTTTTAGGCGTAAAAAGTTGTTTTAGGGTTGACAGGAGCACGGGTTGACAGGATACGGGTGTTCGGTTGATTAAAGGACGAGTTGACTGGGTACTGGTTGACAGGGTACTGGTTGACTGTTGACAGTTTACGGGGTACAGGTTGACAGTTGACGGGTTGACGGGGTACAGGTTGAAGAATCTAATTTATAACAATAGAACTTATTCATTCAATTGAATAAATTGATGCATTATCAAACTCTATAGAATTTGATTGTCAGTTTAGACTTTATGAAGTAAGAAATCTGCTTAATAATATTAGAATTGCCTTTACTAATATTTTTAAACGAAGTTTCGCTTACGACTTTCTGCTTACCGTTTAAAGCTTACATTAACAGTAACCAAGATCGTCATCATTACCACAATATTCGCGCTTTCTTCTTTCTTTGAGTTCTTTAGTCTCTTTTCTGGAAAGTTTTACACGAACTTCGGGTTTTGTCGATTTTTTAGTTTCTTCTTTTTTTGCCTTAACTTCTTTTTTTGCCTTTAAATTAAAAATACTTAACATTGTTTATTTGGATAATACGTTCATTTCAACACGAATATATTACATATTTTTTATATATGTATTTTATTTATTTATTTCCTTCACCCTTTTCTCCTTTCCCGACCTCCATAAAGAATAGATCGTGCCTCCTCCCAGAAAAGCAATTATGATTACCATATTTAGCCATTCCGGAATTGGAAAGTAATGCTCTGTCATTATTTTGACACCAATGAATATCAAAAGTAACGACAATGCGTAGTGAATATACTCTAATTTTTCTAGAATTCTTGACAGAATTGTAAACAATGCCCTGAGATTCGCAACCGCTAGTATGTTGGAACTTAAAACGATGAAGGGATCCGTCGTCACTGCAAATATAGCAGGTATTGAGTCAATCGCAAATAAAATATCTGTGAATTCTATTGCAATCAGTGTAATAAATAATGGAGTCAATGCCCAAACACCCATTTTCCTAACTATAAAGTGACCACCAAAATATGCCTTGGTGACCGGAAACCATTTTCTTATTAATCGAATTATTAAACTTTTATTGGGATCTGCCTGGTCATTGGGATCCGTATTAAAGATCTTAACTCCGGAATAAATCAATAAAGCACCCAGGATATAAACCATCCAGGATATACTGTTAATAAGCCAAAGTCCTGCAACAATCATTATTCCTCTAAGTATAATTGCTGTCCATATCCCTATACTTAATAACCCATTCTGATACAAACTAGGAACCCTAAAATACCGAAGCAGAAATGCCATCACAAAGATGTTATCTATACTTAAGGACTGTTCCAAAAGAAAACCAGATATAAATGTACTAATTGCGGTTCCTGAAGTAGAGCTTATATCATGCGACTGGTAACCCTGAAACCAATCATTTTCATAGGATATATAAATAAAACCTATTGTCAAAAGTGTAAGTGTTCCCCAATATATTATTGAGTGTAAAGCTCTTTTATATTGTTCGGCGGATTCAGTAGCAAATAGCTTGTAATCTACAAAAACTGCGAGCACCATGAACAAGATATAACCGTAAAATGCAATCATTTATATTAGGTATAACAAATACTTCTTTAATAAAATCCCTGTGGAAGAAAATTATTCTGAAATTCCATCTGCTCTTTTCAGATCCGGCTTCATTTGAGGGAAAAACAATACTTCCTGAATTGCTTCTTGTCCGGTAATCATCATCGTTAGACGATCAATACCAATACCGAGACCTGAAGTAGGTGGCATTCCATATTCCAGTGCGTGGACAAAGTCTTCATCCATAATCATGGCTTCTTCGTCACCACGGTCTGCTAACTTTAATTGTTCTTCAAATCTCTGTCTTTGATCAATCGGATCATTTAATTCTGAATACGCATTGGCAATTTCTTTTCCATTGACATATAATTCGAATCTCTCCACAAGGCCTTCTTTGGATCGATGCTTCTTAGCCAAAGGAGTCATTTCCAATGGATAATCCGTAATGTAAGTAGGTTGAATAAGATTGTCCTCAACTTTTTCACTAAATATCGCATCAACAAGTTTTCCCCAGCCCATACTGTCCTCTATTTCAATCTTGTTTGATTTACAAAACGAACGAAGTGCATTCTCGTCAGCTGTTGAAACATCAATTCCAGCGTATTGCTGAATTGCATCAAACATGCTCAATCTTTTATAGGGCTTGGCAAAATTAATTTCATTTCCACCTATATGAGTTATTGTAGTTCCGCATACTTCAGCAACTATCTTTTCAAGACAATCTTCAACCATCTCCATCATCCAGATATAGTCTTTGTATGCAACATAAATCTCCATAGAAGTAAATTCAGGATTATGGGTTCTGTCCATTCCCTCATTTCTGAACATCTTTCCTATCTCATACACGCCATCATAACCACCAACGATTAATCTCTTAAGATAAAGTTCGTTAGCAATACGAAGAAAGAGCGGCATATCTAAAGCATTGTGATGAGTCTTAAATGGTCTCGCGGCTGCCCCTCCATGAATTGCCTGCAATACCGGAGTTTCCACTTCGAGCCATCCTTTATCATCAAAATACCTTCTCATTGCATTAATGAGTTTTGATCTTTTTATGAAATTATCTTTAACATGAGGATTTACAATCAGGTCAACATATCGCTTGCGATACCTTTGTTCAGGATCTGTGAATGCATCGTGAACTTTTCCATCCGCATCAACTTTAACAACCGGTAATGGGTGCAGAGATTTACTCAGGAATTTAAATTCTGAAACATGTAAAGACAACTCGCCGGTCTGCGTTCGAAAAGCATAGCCTGAAAGACCTACAAAGTCACCAATATCACACAGCCTCTTGAAAATTGTATTATAAAGTTCTTTATCTTCTCCGGGACAGATCAGATCCCTGTTAATGTAAGCTTGAATTCTACCGGAGCTATCCTGAATTTCTGCAAACGACGCTTTCCCCATGATTCGCTTGGACATTATTCTACCGGCAATTCGTATATCTTTGAAAGCATCCGGGCTTGTGTCAAAACCTTCTTTTATCTGTGTAGCCAATGTCGTTACATCAAACGTAGCTGCCGGATATGGGTCAATACCCAGTTTTTTGAATTCTTCTAAATACTGGCGACGGATAATTTCCTGTTCGCTTAAATGTTGCATGGAAAGATAAGTTTACTCGCAAAAATAAGCAGTAAAAAATGATTGTTTTGTGAATGAAAGATTAATGTCAAAGCTCTGAAGCTCCAAAGCTTTGAAGCTCTGATACTCTGAATCTTTATTGCCCAAAAGTTCTGACGCCCTTTCTGATTTTAGCTTGACTGGTGACGGGTTAACGATAAATTTTCATCAACATTATTTAAATTTGCTACTAGAAAATACTCTGGGTATACAAAAGAATGGATATTGGCTTATTAATAGCTATAATGGCAGTATTCTTGATACAAGTTTTAATTCAATCGGGGAAATTGGTTCAGGCTTTCCACCTGAATACGATTTTGTTCTAATATTATCAGACAACTCATTATATATGGTTTATGCGAGCTCTTATAATAAAATATTGGTGCTTGAAAATAAACCGCCATTTGATTATCATTCTCAATACAAAATCAGGACAATTAAATATTTCTTTATTTATAATAACGAACCTTATTACGTTGCGGAAGTTTTAGTTCCAAAAACCGGAACAAAAATAACTCTGATTATTAAAGTAGAATAAGAAATGTAAAGGATGATATAGATAAATAGGAATGTTTTAGTATTAATTTCTTAACAACAAAGGTCTGCTATCTTTTCCATTCATTTTCTTATCAATATCCAGGTTTGTCGCGCACATATTTCCTTCTCATTCGCTCCGCTCTTATATACTTTTTTTGAAATCCACTTTTGATAATTTTCCTCGTAAACGTCAATGTCGTACTCAAAAATTTCAGGATTATTTGAAAGTGCTCTTTCGGTAATTGTAATTTTGTTATCTTTTGAATTATAATTCCACCTTAATGGATTGACTCCAATGAACCCATAGGTACTTCCATTAGGTTCTTGTTCAAAAGTAATAAAATATATACCGCCAAAACTTGTAATAATAGAGTCGCCTATAGTCTCGTAATATGAATCGTCAACAATCCAATCGCCTAATAAATTCTCTTCAAAAGTCAAGTTATCTTTAGTGCAAGAAATTATGAATGCTATTGCAATAAATAAGAGATAAAATAAATTCTTCATTTCTAAAATATTATCTTGTAAAAGTTAAAGTGTATTTTCGCCCTGAGAATCTGCTAATTGAGCCTCGGGTTTGATCATACTCTCCATATGCTATAATCTTTTTATCTGAACTCTCAATTAATTTATAAAAATCAAATTTATGAAAACTTGTGTCGTTTACAATTTTATATAAAACAAAAGAACTATCTGTCTTTGAGTAGCTGAAAGATAAAGTATCAAGCCCCCACCATTGACTGGTTATGCAAGTAGAATTTTCAAGAAAGTTAATTTGGAAATTTAATTCAAATGACCTTTGTAACTCACCTTTTAAAACTACATCGACCTTTTCAATACATTTCCACTCACCTAAGATAAAATTGTAATCATATAGCATATCTTCATCCTTTTGACAAGATAATGGTATAATAAAATATACGATAATAAAACTAATAATAGAAATTGGCTTCATTTTAAATTATTATTGGGATTGAGGTAATTATTTTTCCAGTCGAATCGAACATTAAAATGTAAAAATATCCTCGCAAATCTAACTTTGCTGGAATAGTTATAAAATCATTTGAAGCTAATAATTCTGTATCAAATGAATTAATGAATTGACCCATTATATTATAAATTTTTAAATTAATGGAAAAGTCTTTGTTATTTTTATAATAAATCTTAAAGACATAATTACTCGGATCCCAAATAAGTTTTGAAATTAGAAAGTTGCTATCATTCGATTTATTATTGAATCTAGAATTAATTTTATTTTCATCATCAATAAATGCATTACAAGGAATACATCCTTTACCTACAGACACACTTCCACAATAACAATCAGCCTCACAAGTACTTGGTGGATAAGAGCATGTTATAATGGGATTTTTTAAAGTGCAAGATCTAAATTCAAACTCTTCCTCTTTTTCTGAAAAATATCTCACGTTATTATAATCAAAATAACAATACTTTTCATACACACACTTAAAAGTTTCACTATTGTAATTTTTATAATATCGACCTGGGGAGCCCATACCTAAATCAACTTTATTCCCATTTGGGCAAGTACCACTAACATTACAATTATTGTCTATAGTGATTTCCGTATACTTTAATATCATATCATCTGTTCGAGAGTTTGTCAATGAGCACTTGCACTTTTTTCTAAGGCAATCACTGCTTTCAGGTTCATCACAAATCACTTCATAAGCAACCCTATAAACTTCCTTTTCCCCACAATAGTAAAACTTAGCACAAGGCTTGGTCTTGTCTTCAGATGTAATTTGACCGGATGCCAATACCTCAAAGCTTTCAGAAGCAGTACAACCTTGATCATCGGTTACTGTTACAGTATAATTTCCTTGAGGCAATCGATCTATACTCTTAGTATTCTGATTATTTGACCATAAATATGTATACTTGGAATTACTTGAAATTAATAAATCAATCGAACCTGCTGAATATCCTGAACAAGTATTTAAAATGTTTCCTATTAATTTAATATTTTTAGATTCACAGCTAAACAAATCTATGCAAAGTTTTTTAGATTTACAAATCCCTGTAACAGTAACGCAATAGGTTCCTTCTTTTAATCCTGTTAAATCGGGCTCATTACTGGAATAATTGTTAGGACCTGTCCATCTAAAAAAGTATTTTTCAAAATTATTGCCAATCAATTTAATCCAACCATCATTTGAATTAATAAATAAAGGGGATTTAGATTCTGCTGAAAAATCTATTTCAGGTTCACTTAATTTATCACATGCTTGATAATTATTACCTTCTAGCGTACAGCAACAAATTGTATGATATAATTCCTCAATACAACCTTTGCCAAGATTAGTTTTTACTTTTACAGTATAATCGCCTGGACATAAATTATAAATATTTTTTTGAGTTGAACGAAATCCATTAGGGCCTGTCCACTCATAAGTTAAATTAATATTTATACCTTTATAAACATTTTCGACTTGCTCAAGTTCTATTAAGCCGTCGCAAGTATAAGAGTCGTAAGAACATAAACTCACATTTTTATGTCTTTTGATGATTGCTTTTCTCTTATAGTTTAAATCAAAAATCTCGCTTAAAGTACACCCACTTCCATCAACTACTCTTACAGAATGCCTACCTTCTTTAAGGTCTATTATTTTTTTTGTGCTTTCATTAGTACTCCAATAAATATTAATAGGCTCATTACCACCTTGTATATTCAGCGAAGCATATCCATCATAAAAACAATATATACCAGTTTCTAAATCTACACTAAGCTTCTTCAATTCAAAGCATTCAAAAATTTGATTCTCACAATAGTCAGTAATTGTAACACAATAACTTCCCTCTCCTAAAAATGAGTTATTTACTTCTGATTTTCCATCCGACCATTGATATCTATATGGTGGATAACCTCCCGTTGTGCTTAATTCGATTCCTCCATTATTAGAATCATTACATGGATTATAAATTTTTCCAGTGACATTTAGATTTCCCTTTAGTAAATCGGATGTTAAATCAAAGCAATCTTTAACAAGACAATTAGAAGTTTTACCTTTAATTGTTACACAGTACTTTCCGGGATTAAGATTCAAAAGTTTAATTGGTTCATGAGCTGGAACATTCAAGAAATTTACACCATTGTCCCAAAAATAATCGAAGTAGTCATCTCCAAAGAAAGACCCACTTACTATTTCAATTGATCCATTGTCTACGCTAGGACAAGGATTCACAATGCTTACATCATAATCAAATCCATTTATTGCTTTTAAGTAAACTTTCAAAGGGTTTATCTTACATCCAAGAGGACTAACTCCTTTAATGAAATATACTCCGCTTTTAAGATTTTTAAATTCTCCATTTGTATTTACGTACTTATTTCCATCAATATCTTCTACTTCAAAAAAACATGATTGACAGTACTTCCCGTTTTTCTCAATTTTTAAAAATCTTACACCCAGTGCTCCATCGCTAGCACTACAATTAGATGGATTGGTAATAATGGGAATGCCTGTTACGTCATAAATTTCATCGCAACTTTCAACATTAAAACATTTAGTTACAATATTATTATTACAATCCGCAGGGCTTACAGTTACGCAATACGTACCGCTACATAAGTTAAAAATATCCTCATTGCCATTATTCCCATTACTTCTAGACCTCTGTCTATAATTGTTCGGACCTGTCCAGTTTACATGAAATACTTTACTTTGATCATTATGCTTGATTGTTAAATCAATTAAACCGCTACACTTAAGCTTTTTTAGATCATCAACTATTCCTTCAAGTTCAAATTTAAATTCTTGGCTATTGGTAATTTCAATACAATTCTCAAGTACACAATTATCGAATAATGAAGTCACTTTAACACAGTAAGTTCCAATGCTATTTATTAATATCTCAGAAGAGTATTCTCCGATTGTAGTTATACCGTTAGACCATTCAAATTTATGAAATACTCCTCGAATCTCACGTCCATTATATAACACATATGCATTTATCCTATCAGTGCAGTTTGGAGTTAAAACTATATTAAAACCATTAGGCCAAGAAACGTGAAGTTCTTTTATAAATTCACATCCTTTTATATCATTAGCGATAAAGATGTACTTTCCTGGCTTTAAATTCAAGACCTGATTGAATTGATTAAAATATAATTTATTTTTATTAATATCCTCAAGGCAATAATTATATGGAGGGCTTCCTCCTTGAAAAGTTAAACCATTAACGAAAATCATTCCATTTGATAAGTTACAAGCAGTTGCATCTGTAACCATAAAATTTCCGTTTACATTAAAATAAGAGCAATCTGGCAAGGTCCAACAATAATTCAGAACTCCACACAAAGCATCTGTAATACTTACACAGTACTGCACATTGGGACATAAGTTATCAATATCTTCTTGACCATCTGATCCGTTAACTCCACCTACTTGCTTTATGACTCCATTAGGATCTGTCCATTTTATGTCGTAGAGTGGAAAGCCGCCAAGTACAGTTAGATTTATTTTGCCATTACAGGTGGAGTTGATCGGGTTATTAATTTTTATTGATATATCACTTGCGTTTATGTGGTTGAGCACAAGAATAAGAGCAACAAATCCTGTTATTTTTATTTTTTCCATATCTAGGGCTTTAAAAATATATATTAAGGTTCAATTATTCTTGATACTTGGAATTTAAAATCATAGCTTTAATTTTCTTAAGTGCTTGTTTCTTTTTCTTTGAGCATGCTTCTCTAATCATTTTATCGATAGATAATTCAGAATTACATTTATTAAACAGGAAATCAAAATAAAGTGGTTCAACTTTCTTATAATCATCTTTTAAGAAATCGGAATTAAGAATCATTTTACGAACTTCATAATTTAATGAACAATTTGTAAAAAGTTCAAAGTTCAAATATTCCAAATTACTTCCATTTTTTTTATAAAAATATCGCTTAGGTAAAAATGAAACATTTATAATGAATGCTATAGTATGTCCATTATTAAAAGGTGCAACAATATACAAATCCAGTAGCTTTTTTTCTAAAACATATGGAATTTCTTCACTTAAAATAATTGATTCAACTATATCACGAAGAACCTTAATATTCATAGGATTGTTCGTGTTTTTTTTCAAATGAATTTCTATAATTTCTAACAAAGAAGAATCTTTAGAACTAAGTTTACATCTATTTATATACTCAACCCAGTAATAATGATCTTTAGTAATAGTATCTAAATTTAGTTTGATATTACTAAATTCATTTATTTGAGAACTAGAAATAGTACTTGCCATCAACAAACAAATCAACAAAGGAATTTTCATATATAGTTAATTACTTTCGAATACTTCATTTACATTATCAACAGTTAGTTCACAAACATTAAAACCAAAGATGCAATTATCGCTAAACGGAATGCTTCCATTATCTTCTATCTTAATGGACAAGTAGCCCGGCTTATTATATTCCCAAACTCCTGAGACTTTCGTTCCTGAAAACTCTCCCCAGGAAATACCATTATTTAATTTAATAATAACTTTCCAAGAATCCGAAGGGATATCATAAGATAAAAAATAACCAGCTGTTGGCGAACCTAAATCAGTAATTGTAATATCTCCATTTCCTCTACCAGTAAAAAATGTTGGTAAGGTTATTACTTTTGTTCCGCTTTTTACAATCTCTAATTCTTGGTTCTTTCTAGTATAAGGATCTAAAGGATCTAGAATTTTCGTGTTAGCAACAGTAAAATTTAGTTTCCAATTTAAAAAATCTGAACATTTAGAACCATGCTCTATTTCTCCAAATATATCTTGCTTAAATGAAACTCTGCAATATTCAAAAAAATTTGCGTTGTATATTCCTATTGCATTACTAGTATTATATCCATCGATAACATATCCTGGTGAATCATATGAGAAAACATAATTAGTATTATTCGGATTTGCATCTTCATCTAAAGCATCGCAGGCTGTTCCAGGTTTTATAGGGCAATCGATATCTTCCGGATCATCATTTGGCAATTCTATGCTTAATGGCAATGGTTCAAAATCGTTAATTAATATATTGGACGTCAACATATGTTGATGATATGATTCAATTCTTCGACTGATATCCATCATTATATTTAAGTCATTGAATTCTTTAGTAATACCAATTGGTAAGACAACAAACTGAAATAAAATTCGCCCTCCAGAAAGTTTTGGAGAATATAAGTAAGGTTGATGATTTGCAAATGGACCATACCCATATCTAGTCATATCTGGATTCCAATAATTTTGAATATTCACAATATCAAGCATCGTGATGTTATCAACATTTAAATTTTTGGGGTCTGGCAATTGAAATCTACTTAATGGAGTATTCGCCGCATCTCTATAATAAACCTGAAATTTTTCGCACCAAATTGCAGTAGCCCGAACCTTATCTTGCTCCATTGAAGGTTCTACTGTATTAATATATGCAAAAATCTCAATATCCCTAACACTTAAACTTGTTTCAATTGCTTCGACCCAAATAGTTTTAGGTAATGTATTAATTGCAAAACTTAAAGTATTAATTTTATTATTTTTGGTAGGTGAGTCCCAAAAGGCGATATTTCCTTTATAATCTAAAATAACATGATCATTCGGACAATCTGGTAATTTGCCAGAAACTTCTATTTTTAATGCCATTAGGTCTATCTCATTTCTTCCATTAACTGTAGCAATTACAGGATTCTGGGTATTGTCAATAATTTCATTACCTGCTGCGTCAAAATCTCCATTTGTATTATTCTTGTTCGCAACTGTGACAGAACCTTTGTCCCATTCATCACTATTTTTTACCTCTTGTCCACCATAATTACCATATAATCCATAATGAATTGTCAAGTTCACTTTTATCTTACACCCACAATCCTCATAAACAAACTTTGGCTCTGGAGTCTGTAATTGTTGTGGAACAGTATCTCGTTGAGCGTGAATGCGATTAGCCATAAGTAAAGATAAAACAAAAACGAATAACCTCATATTATATAAGTTAATAATGTTTATTTAGG
>JABFRV010000153.1 GCA_013140975.1 Saprospiraceae bacterium | reverse complement strand
TTTTAATTCATTATCAAATACTCCAAAATCATAATTTAAATTTAAATGCAACTCATCAAATTCATGTTTCAATAAATTTGTAAGCTTATTCGGATTTATTCTTTGATCCAAACTGATTGGATTGATTCTAATCTTGCGATCATAGGCTTCCAATAATTTAAGTTCCATTTCCCAGGGATCCAATTCGTGCTTAAATCTTTTAGAAATAAGAGAATCTGAAAATTTGTTATTCCCTTGAAATAATTTACCTGCGTATTCTAACATTTGCTTCATAGGATGAATGCCGGATCTGTTGTCTTCAAGAATCTTATCTAAGTAATACATTTCAGCATTCTCAGGTTCTTTTTGAAGCATATCAGAAACACGTTTCAATGTTGCTATCACGCTATCGTCAAATTGCTTCTCATTCAGTCTAACAGACCAGCTTATCCAATAGAACTGAAGAGCCAAAATGGATAATAAGGCTAAGCCCATTAATCCTATTGTTAACCAAATTGCCTTTTTATTCATTGAAATTCGCGGAAGAAAAGAATTATTGATTGAGCAAACAAACGAAAGATCTCTCAGTTGAACAGGATGACCTTATTATTTCCTTAATTTTTGGAATACCAATGACTTATCACCTTTTCGGCAATCTTTGATTGAGGTGTATAATCTCTTTCCGGATAGCCCTCATGCCCCATACCTTCTGGAAACCACTTCCAGATAAAGCCGCCAGCCCACCATTTTTCATCATATAAAGCTGAGAATAAGGCCTCAAATGCATCTGCCTGTGCCTTTTCATTTATAAACCTTTGTTCTATATCCTTCTCTAGTTCCCATGACTTACCAGCAGCTCCATTGACAGATAAATAACCGTATTCCGTAAAAAGAATTTTCTTATTTAAGTTCTTTGAAAATTGCTGCATTTCATTTTTCCAACGAACCCAACCTTGCTTCAATTGTTCAACATCCGGGTTCAATCCTTCCACAATTGGAAAATAAGCACTAATGCCAATAAAGTCAAGTCGATCCCAAAAACTAATTTTCGCATAATGATCCCAATTATCTGAATATGTCAAATACCCATTATACTGCAAACGAATCTTTTCAATTAATTGAATCCAAAATTTTGTTCGCAGTTCAGAAGATTTTACAAATTCAGTCCCGATACAAAACATTTCAACATCGGAGCGTATTGCAATCTTTAAAAATGTCATTATATATTCTTCATATGCTTGTTCCCATTTCAACCAATCTTGTTCGGAAGTAAAATTCAAATCTCCTGTCCATGATCCAGGAACATATACCTGAGGCTTAAGCATTATTTTTAAGCCATTTTTTTTTGCATATTTAATGCATTCTATAATTCCTTCCTCCTTTTCTCCCCACCATTGCCAACTGTTTGTTCCAAAATGCACTTCGGGAATGTTAACCGATGTATAAGCATAAGGAACTAAAGCAACCCACTCGGCATTTACTTGTCGAATCGCAGGCATAGGATCATCCTTAAATTTTTTAGGCGGCGCTACCACAGTTATTCCATAGATTTTATCTATTTCATTATTTGTTTGCATAAACTTTCCGTACGCGAATAGACCAATAAGCAAAATAATAATACCTACTCCATAATACATTGATTCGTTTTTCATAAAATATTCCTGTAAAATTAAGTAAATTATTTACATTTGATCTTTGAAACGGTGAAAGTTTTACTTGCCTTTATTTTCTTCACAGCTATAACTTTATTATCCCGAGCTTATTCTCAGGACATTCGTTTTACAGGAATATTTCAATCCTATTCGCAACATAATTACTTTAAAAAATTTGATTGGGTTTTCAACTTCTCCAATATACTAAATCCCAAGGATCTTCAATTTGATCAATTGGAATATAGAGCAAGTAATATCAGACTCCAGATTGTTAATATTTTACATTACAGGTTTTTAAATAATTGGAGATCCGCTATCGGATTTCATTATCAACGCAACTTTCCTTTTGATTCCAGATTCAGTACTGAATATCGTCCCTTCCAGCAATTGGAATATGATCATAACTGGCGAAAAATTAAAGTTACACATATGCTTAGATTCAATCAGAGATTTGCTGAAAATAAATCATTGCAGACTTTTCCGCTTTCGCTTACCCTTCAATATAAAACACAAATAAAATTTATAGCAAAGCATTTCTCTAAAGAAAACAGCAATATATACTTTACAGGATATAGTGAAGAATATGTAACATTGTCAGGACCTTTGAGATTTCAAACATACAGTGAATATTGGGCCTATCTGGGCATGGGAATTCAATTCAATAAAAAATATAAGTTGGATATTGGACTTGGGCATGAATGGTTAATCCGAAATGATAAGAAAGACGTCCGTAGCATTTATTATCCGGCAGTGAACTTTATTTCAAGTTTTAATTGGAAGAAATAGAATGAATGATGAGTTATGAATTATGAATTATTGAGTGTAACCATATCCCGCACGCTTGTTGGATGAATTATCCCGACTTTATGTCAGGATGAATTGTTGCATTTATAAAATTATCTATCACAAGCATAGGTTTTCTTGAAACCTTGTAAGCCATCAACTTGTCAACAGTCAACCCAGTCAGTTTCATCCCTTATACTTTTAAAGCCATAGTCTATTTTTTTCATTATTTTTGCAGCATATTATTTACATTTTTTATATATGATAAACATTAGTTTTCCGGATGGGCGAATTCAGGAATACAATTCGGGAGTAACTGCATTTGAAGTAGCGCAATCTATTAGTGAAGGATTAGCCAGAAATATAATTGCCGCAAAAGTTAATGATCAGGTTGTTGAAATCAACAGACCCATTCAATCTGATGCTAAAATTCAACTTCTTACTTGGAATGACAAAGAAGGCAAATCTACATTTTGGCATTCTTCTGCTCACTTGATGGCAGAAGCATTGGAAGCTATTTATCCGGGAACCAAGTTCGGAATTGGTCCTTCTGTTGATAATGGATTTTATTATGATATAGATACAGGTGGAAGAGTATTATCAATAAACGATCTTCAGGCTGTAGAAAAAAAAATGCAGGAACTTGCAAAATTAAATTCCAATTATGTACGCAAGGAAATTTCCAAAAAAGATGCAATCGAATTTTTTACGTCTAAAGGCGATGAATATAAGTTAGAATTATTACAAGATCTACAAGACGGTAACATAACATTTTATACGCAGGGAAATTTTACCGATCTCTGTAAAGGTCCGCATTTACCCAACACCGGAATCATTAAGGCTATAAAATTAACTGCTCTTGCAGGAGCGTATTGGCGTGGTGATGAATCACGTCAACAAATGACACGTATATATGGCATTACCTTTCCCAAACAAAAAGAATTAGACGAATATCTTTTAATGCTCGAAGAAGCAAAGAAAAGAGATCATCGCAAGTTGGGCCAGGAATTAGAACTCTTTATGTTTAGCGAAAGAGTTGGCATGGGTCTACCGATATGGTTACCCAAAGGCGCTGCATTAAGACAGAGATTAGAAGATTTTTTAAAACACGAACAAATAAAACGTGGATACACACCTGTTATAACCCCACATATAGGACATAAAAACCTATACCAAACGAGTGGTCATTGGGATAAATATGGCGCAGATTCATTTCAGCCTATAAAAACTCCACGTGAAGGAGAAGAATTTATGTTGAAGCCAATGAATTGTCCTCATCATTGCGAAATTTATGGACATAAACCCAGATCATATCGTGATCTTCCACTACGAATCGCTGAATTTGGAACTGTATACCGATACGAACAAAGTGGAGAATTACATGGCTTAACAAGAGTGCGTAGTTTTACGCAGGATGACGCGCATATTTTTTGTACACCTGATCAGGTAAAGGCAGAATTTCTAAATGTATTGGATCTGACAATGCATGTTATTAAAAAACTAGGATTTGAATCATTTACTGCTCAAATTTCATTGCGTGATCCGGAAAACAAAACAAAATATATTGGATCTGACGAGAACTGGGCAAAGGCTGAACAAGCCATTATTGATGCTACTCTGGAAGCTGGATTAGAGACTGTAACTGTGCTTGGTGAGGCTGCTTTTTATGGACCTAAGTTAGATTTCATGGTCAAAGATGCCTTGGGAAGATCATGGCAATTGGGTACCATCCAAGTTGATTATAATCTTCCGGAAAGATTTCAATTGGAGTATATTGGTTCTGATAATGCCAAGCATCGTCCCGTTATGATTCATCGTGCACCTTTTGGATCTATGGAAAGATTTATTGGTGTGTTAACTGAACATTGTGCAGGAAAATTTCCTTTGTGGTTAACTCCAGACCAATTTATGATTCTTACTATCAGTGATAAATACAATGAGCACGCTCATCATGTTCATCAACAGTTAACTGAAGCAGGTCTTCGCGGTGACATTGACGATCGCCTGGAATCTATTGGCAAAAAAATTCGTGACAACGAACTCAAAAAAATTCCTTATATGCTTATCATTGGTGAAAAAGAAACCAATGAAAAAAATCTTTCATTCAGAAAACAAGGATCTGCTGAACAGGGCTCAATGGGAATCGGGGAATTTGTCGAAATGATGAAAAATGAAATGAGTTAATTTGAAAATTTGCAAATGAGTGAATTTGCAAATTAAAGTGATTGAAACTCATTAATCGTATCCTAAATAATTTATTTACGCTTATTAATTCATCAAAGCAATCAAGCTTCAGAGCTTCATTTTCAATCTTCAATATTCAATTAAGTCATTGGAGCATTAGAGTTTCAGAGCACTAAACGAAGTGGTCCAACATTAATCCGAAAGATCTTCATTTTCAATTTTCATCCCGACTTCATGTCGGGACAATTTTCAATTTATTCATTGGAGCTTCAGAGCATTAGAGCTTCAGAGCACTAAACGAAGTGGTCCAACATTAATCCGAAAGATCTTCATTTTCAATTTTCATCCCGACTTCATGTCGGGACAATTTTCAATTTCTTCATTGGAGCTTTAGAGCATTAGAGCTTCAGAGCTTCATTAATTTTCTCTTTCCGTAACAAAATAACATAGTTTTCTCAAACTTTCTCTTGCTTCATTCTCCGGAAAATTATGCAGTTGTTCAAGCGCTTTATCACGATACTGATTCATTTCTTCCGTTGCCTGACTTACTCCGTTGTACTTATGTATGAATTCAACTGTTGTACGAATGATTTTCTCATTTTCTGAATCATTTCGTATTCCCCCAATTATATCTTTACTTATAGAAGGTGGAGCATTTTGCAGAGCCAAAATAAGTGGAAGTGTCATTTTCTTTTCCCGTATATCCTGAATCTTGGGTTTGCCAAGAAATGTTGAAGTTCCTAAATCCATCAAATCATCTTTAATCTGAAATGCTATTCCCAAATTGATTCCGAATTCTTGTAGATTCATCAATACATTTTGATCATTCGTTACACTTATGCCGCCACATTGACAAGAAACAGCAATGAGTGAGGCGGTTTTTTGCCTTATGATCTGGTAGTAAATATCTTTTGTTATATCAAGTCTTCGTGCTTTCTCCAATTGCAACAATTCACCTTCGCTCATATCACTAACAGCCTGTGAGAGAATTTTAAGCATTTCGAATTGATTGTCTTGCAATGCAATTAACAAGCCTTTTGACAATAAATAATCTCCTACCAGAACAGCGATCTTATTTTTCCACAATGCATTAATTGAAAAAAAACCTCTTCTTTGATCTGAGTCATCGACAACATCATCATGAACCAAGGTTGCTGTATGCAAAAGCTCAACCATTGTCGCCGCAGTAAAACTGTTTTTATTAATTTCTCCACACATTTTAGAACAGAGCATGGATAGCATTGGTCTGAATTGTTTACCCTTACTTTTAATTATATACAGGCTAATTTTGTCAAGAAGTGGAATCCTGCTTTTTATCGCCAACTTAAAGTGTTCTTCAAATTGTTCCAACTCTGGAAGAATAACAGACCTTATTTCCTTTAGATTATAGCTCATTCCGGGTAAAGCGTCTCAAAGGTAACAAACAATCATTTCTTCCATAAGTTTTATCCAATTTCCAATACATCTGTATCTTAGCCTCAGATTCTATTCCATGCTGAAACTTTTCAGGCGCAATATACTTTTGAATACTTTATTGTTGCTACCTTACATATTTGTAGTTCACAGTGGAAGATTTTTTGTAAATTATGATCAAGCTGAATACAGCCATTCATGGCTCTTTCAAAAAATAACACAAAGCCTCTCTGTTTCCGACCAAAATTATTTTTACTTTTCTCATATACTTATATTTCTGCAGGCTTATATTCTAAATGTAATAGCCAATCGAGTAAAAATTGTTCCAGAAGGGCAATTGTTTCCAGGACTTGTTTTTATTATTTTGACAGGATTACATACTTCAATTTTTGGAGTAGGTCCCGTTTTGATTTCAAATCTTTTCTTTGTTCTTGCCTTGCATTCAATCTGTTCAATTTATCTCAACAAAAATGCAATACTTCAACTTTATAATTTTGGTTTTTTCCTAGGAATAGCATGCGTATTTTATCTTCCGGCAAGTTGGTTTTTAGTACTTGGTATTTTTGGCCTTACTGTTTTTAGGGGTTTTAATTTGAAAGAATTCCTTCAGACTTTATCCGGGTTTTTTACACCGATATTTTTACTTTTTTCTTTATTCTATATCAATAATAGCTTAGATATTTATTGGAACAATCAGGTGAAGGAATTTTTCAGTCCTTATATTTTGTCGATGATATTTACATCTAAAGGATTAATAGCATTTAGTATTATAATTTTACTATTTATCCTGGCATTTGTGAAGTTTAATTTGTTTCAAATAAAAACACAGATCGCAGCCCAGAAATTTTTTGATTTTATGTTCTGGACTTCTTTAATAAGTTTCTTTAGCATATTATTTTTTAAAATAGATTCATTTTCACATATTATTTTCTTAATCACTCCATTAAGCATACTTTTAGGAGTAATTGTTTCAAAAGTAAAAAATGAGCTTTTGGTAGAAACTATTCATCTCATCTTTGTCCTACTTGGCTTATTTTTGCAGCTTCAAAACTGGTAGAATCAATGAAATGTGGAGTAATTACCTTTCCCGGATCCAATTGTGATGATGATATGCTTTATGTAATGAAGGAGGTTATTCACTGTAAGGTCGAAAAACTTTGGCATAAGGATACGAATCTGGATCATTATAACCCTGGAGACATATTGTTCGTTCCAGGAGGCTTTTCATATGGGGATTATTTACGTTGCGGAGCTATAGCCAGATTTTCACCTATCATGAATGCGGTCGTAAAATTTGCTGAAAAAGGTGGGATTGTAATCGGAATTTGTAATGGATTTCAAATTCTATGTGAAGCCGGTTTGCTCCCCGGTCAGCTATTGGTTAATGAATCTCAAAAATTTATTTGCAGGAATATTTATTTAAAACCCTATTGCAAGGAAACGCCACTTACTTATGATCTTGATTTGAATAAACCATATATGATTCCAATCGCTCACGCAGATGGAAGATATTTTTGCGATGATTCGACATTACAAGAATTAATCAAGAATAATCAAATCATGTTCCAATATTGTGATTCTAAAGGCGTAGTAAGCCCGGAGAGCAATGTAAACGGCTCTGTGATGAATATTGCCGGTATCTGTAATGCTACTAAAAATGTTTGCGCAATGATGCCTCATCCTGAACGGGCTTCTGAATCCGAGCTTGGTAATACAGATGGCAAAGCTTTATTTATGTCCTTATTTTCCTGGATCAAGGAACATCAGTTACTATTGGCTTAAAATCGGGTTAAAATCAAGTTAATACGATTTGGTGCCAGCTATTATGGTTAATTATAATTTACTTTTGTAGTATTCAAAGTATTGTCTTATGAAGTTTGCCTATAATCTAATTCTTATCTTTTTTATTTCCTCCCGGCTCGCAGCACAGATTCTTGATCCTGTTCACTGGGAATCAAAAATCAATTCTATAGGCAATCAGGAATATGAACTCATTATTTCTGCAACAATGGACAAAGGATGGTGCATCTACAGTCAGACTTCTGATCCAAATGGAGCTATTCCTACTGAAGTTACTATCGAGAAAAATTCCAGTATTGAGTTGTTAGGAAAGGTTGAAGAACGCGGCAAACTTAAAAAAGCACCAGAGCCTCTATTCGAAAATGCAATTCTTGCAAAATATTATGATCATGTTGATTTTGTTCAAAAATTCAAAGCAGCTGGTCCACTAAATACCTTAAAAGCCAGCACATACTTTATGGCGTGCAATTCTGAAACATGTATTCCGCCAACTACCAAAGAATTTACTCTTTCATTAAATAATCAATCATCACCAGCTCAGAATGAAGAAATAAAAAAAACAGGTGGTGGTGGAATGCCAATGAATATTGATCCAGTAATTTCAGCGGATATTAATCCTGAATCGCAAACAATATTCGATCCAATCAAAGTTCAGGCAAGTTTAAAAAAAATATCTGAAAAACAGTTTGCTGTTCAATTCGAAACAACAATAGAAAAAGGATGGCATATTTATTCAAGTGATCTACCATCAGATGATGGACCCCGTGGATCCGGAATTGAATTTACCAAAGATGATAATTTTTCTTTAGATGGTAAAGTTGAAGAAATATGCGAGCATAAATGGTCTGGTTACGATGATATTTTTGAAATGAACGTTACCAAATTTAAAGAAAAAGCAAGCTTCACACAAAAAATAAATATTGTTGATATAACCAAACCCGTTAAAGGATTCTTTACCTATCAGACTTGCGATGCATCCAAATGCCTCCCTCCTAAAAATCTCGCATTTGAAATACTGGCTGATAAAAATACAATCTTGTTGGAAGGCAACTCTCCAGCGGGAGGAACAGGTTTAAAAATAGATGGAAATAAATTAGATCAGGTTATCCCTCAGATTAAAGAAAGTCTTGTTAGTCCGGTTGGAAATTGTGGCGAAGAAAATATTAAAGGTGCGAATCATTTTTGGACTTTTCTTTTTGGGTTTCTGGGTGGACTAGTTGCTCTTTTAACTCCTTGTGTTTTTCCGATGATTCCTCTTACTGTTTCATTTTTTTTAAAAGGCAGCAAAGACAAAAAATCAGGAATAAAGAATGGAATACTTTATGGGCTTTCAATAATACTTATTTATGTCGTTCTTGGAACGCTTATTAATATTATAGCCGGACCTACTGCGCTGAATGATCTGTCAACCAATTGGATTGCCAATGTCATCTTTTTTATTATTTTCATAGTCTTCGCATTATCGTTCTTTGGATTTTTTGAAATTACGCTTCCAAGTAGCTGGTCTAATAAATCTGATGCTATGGCTGATAAAGGCGGAGTTATAGGAATATTCTTTATGGCATTTACACTTGCAATAGTTTCATTTTCCTGTACAGGACCCATTATTGGATCTGCCATTGTTGAATCTGCAAGAAGCTCATCCTTAGGACCCGTCATAGTAATGTGTGGTTTTTCATTGGCTCTCGCACTTCCATTTGGATTATTTGCTGCGTTTCCTGCGTTGTTAAACACTCTTCCTAAATCAGGTGGATGGATGACCAATGTTAAAGTTGTATTGGGATTTATTGAATTAGCACTTGCTTTAAAATTCTTAAGCACAGCAGATATGACCAAGCATTGGGGAATATTGGGTTATGAAATATTTATGGGTCTCTGGTTGATCCTGTTTGCATTAACCGGAATCTATTTATTGGGTTGGATAAAATTTCCGCACGACAGCCCAATTAAAAAATTATCCATTCCAAGATTTTCATTTGCATTATTATTCTTAGGTATTGCAGTTTATCTTGGTTTTGGATTCAGATATTCTGAAAAATATCAATCTTATACTTCCTTAAGTCTTATGAGCGGATTAGCTCCTCCTTCTACGTATAATTATTTTCTTAAAAAACCGGATGTAGATCCTGAAATCAAAGCCAGATTTCCTTCATTCACTAAATGTGCCAACAATATCGATTGCTTCCACGACTATTATGAGGGTCTGACATACGCTAAAGAAAAAGGTTTGCCAATCTTTATTGACTTTACCGGCTATGCTTGTGTAAATTGCAGAAAAACGGAAGAACATATCTGGGTGAACGATAAAATAAGAAATAGCCTAATGAAAGATTTTGTTCTTGTGTCTCTTTATGTTGATGACAAAGAAATGCTTAATGAACAGTACATTTCTGTTCATACAAAAAATCCGATTCGAAATGTTGGAAATAAATGGGCTGACTTTCAAATCGTAAACTTCAATCAGAATTCACAGCCTCTTTATGTTGTAATGTCACCCGATGAAAAGATAATTACAAAGCCTCGAGGTTATCATCCAGATATTGAGGAGTACAGAACTTTTCTGGAATGCGGATTAAAAGCCTATAAAGAGTATTCAAGTTCTGTAGGAATACAGTAAAAAGCTCTGATGCTCTGAAGCTCTGAAGAAATTTATAATTATTGTTTTTATAATTTCGTTGTTCTCTTAACTAAAAAAATTTAAGGTTTCTTTCATAATTTTTTTAAAAAAAATTATGAAAAAATACTCATGTATTTTATTATGTGTTCCCAAAAAATTAATTCATAATTCATAATTGACTACCTTCCTCCTTTCTTCAGGTAATCAATAATCACCATCCGAATATCTTTTCTTATATTATTCGAATCCTTTGGATCCGGAAAATTGATATTGCGCAATTCAGGATTTGACTTATTGATAAAATCCAAGCCCCTTTCTTGCCCGGTCATAAGATATTCGTTTAACATTATTTTATAGGATTTATCGGGTTCAATATTTTTTCCATTTATTAACCAATTTCCTTCTTTCAATTTAGAAATTCCTGACCATTGCAAATAGCCTCCTTTTCCTTTATTGTCAAGACCAACATTTAAGATTTTGATCAATATGGAACCATTCAATTCAACTTCACCAACTGATCCTGCATAAGGAAAAACCTTTAATATGTCATACTGTGAAATTGTTCCTTTTATATCATCTTCCAATCGAGAGA
The DNA here is from genome assembly GCA_013140975.1 of Saprospiraceae bacterium. Classification (GTDB taxonomy): domain Bacteria; phylum Bacteroidota; class Bacteroidia; order Chitinophagales; family Saprospiraceae; genus Vicinibacter. The sequence goes on along the minus strand of JABFRV010000153.1, from coordinate 54,660 downwards.
TTCCTGAATTAATGATTGCGGCATCACATCCATTGCAAGTTTTAATCATAGCTTTACAGATCATTTCACCAAAGTTAGAAGGTACATTACGCATCGACGTCTCTGCTGAATTGTATTGCACTACATCACCTGGAATTATCTCTTCTGGATCAAATCCCAGATTCCTGATAATTCTATTCTCAATTTCTTTCCATCTGTTTACAATTTTTAGAATCCTTTCATCTTGAGCAATGGAAGAATTTATTTCTACCAATTCCGATCGAAGAGAATAATCTTTAGTCTTACCATCATACTGTATTCTATGAACATAAGCTGATTTGGCATTGGCATCTGCTTTCGTCATTCGTGTTTTTCCAATATCGAATAACATATTCTCGTGCTCATGCCCTCCAAGAATTAAATTGATTTCCGGAAATCTTTTTCCAAGCTTAAGATCTTGTTCCTTATTTAAATGGCTAAGGCAAATAACAAAATCAACTTTTCCTTTAAGGTTTTCTAATTCTCTTTGCGTGCTTTCAAAAATATCTTCATAGGATACATATTTGACCTTATTGGCATCAAGACAGGGAGAAACAATTCCAACCCGAACCTTTGTTCCATTAGGATTCGAATAATTATATACTCTATTCGTTGGAATTTCAGTGTCAATTCCATTATTACTGATCTTAAATCTTGCTTTTTGATTGTTCTTTATTTCATTGATGTTGCTGGAAACCCAGTCAAACTTTGATTCGTTTAATCTTTTTTGCAAGGTGCTTTGATCATAATCAAATTCATGATTGCCAAATCCAACAAGGTCTATACCTATTTCATTTAACGCTTCTATCATCTGACGGCCTCTTATCTTTTCACCATCATGTACAAGTGTTCCAATTAACGAAGGACTTAAAAAATCTCCGGCTAATACAGTCAACAGATTCGGATTTTCTTGTATTAACTTTGTTCTTAATGTCGACATTCTGGCAGCACCACCAGCAGTTCCGTTCTCAATTCCGGATATCTCATAAAAATCATTAAATTGAAGTACCGTAAAATTTACCTGATTTTTCAAGTTTGTTTTCTTGCTTACAGAACATGCTAAGAAAAGCAAGGGAATTAAAATAATAAATCGTTTCATCAATTAAGGAATTATAAGTTTAAAAATAAAAGAAATGGAACTTTAAATTGTTCATTGAATTAAGTTCTAAAGTGGGAGCGGGAATTTTAATAATATTAATTACACTGAAAATTGATTTAAGGAAATGATTCTTCACAGGAATCTTGCTGAGATTTATATCTAGAGAAAGATAATACTGATTTCTTCTTGGGAAAACTGAGGGATCAATTCTAATTTCTTTTCCCTCATCATTTGTCCATGAATTGGCTCTTGCGCCTAACAATCCATCTACTCCATACCCAAAAGCAACATTGAGATATTCCGGCCAAAAGGTTTTTTCCTTTGTAAATAAATGAACTGGATTAAAACTCAACCAATAGGTCTGCCCATTGTAATCTTTCAATAATCGTTCTGCTAATCTTTCAGAATAAAGCTCTGACACACGTGTAATAATTTCAGGATCATTTGAAGAATATGATATTTTATGTGAGCTGAATTTAAGCAGAAACTTCTGTTCTTTCCAAAGAAAATGTTGCGAAAGAAAAAATGCATTTCCTCCAAGATTGGCTCCAATATCTGTCCATGAAAATCCCCACCGATCACTAAATCCATCCATGACTTCAATCGTAGTTTGAAATAAATTACTTAGACCTAAGGCCCAATACAAAGAATTCCTGTCTTTCATTCCCACCCATTGCGCACCGTTATAAACAAGTGAAGTTTGCAAGTATGAAGTATAAGAGTGTCCAATCTTATCCATATACTTCCATTCCGCTTTATCATCAAAAGTGTGAAAACCTATCTGTTTATTTTTATTATACCAGGCAAAATACAATCCCGATGCAAATGCAGAATAACTTACAGCACTAAATCCAGAAGCCAGGTAAAATCTTTTTTTATTAAAACTATCTGAGGGCTTGAAAAAATGAGATTGACTATAGTTATAACATGTCACAACAACAGTTAACACAAGAAATAATACACATTTTCTAATCAACATCCTTATTGTGCAAACTTACATATTATTATTCTTCCGCTCAAGATTTACATGAATTTCAGTTAATTCCCTAAACACATGGAGGATTTATGTGGTTTTCAAAAAAAAACCGCAAGTTTTTTCAAAGTTGCGGTTCAGTATTATGTTTGAATGGTTTGAATTAATATCTGTAATAGTCTGGCTTGAATGGGCCTGTGGTTGTAACACCAATGTATACCGCTTGATCATGAGTTAGCTCTTCAAGTTCAACACCAATTTTTGAAAGATGCAATCTTGCAACTTTTTCATCTAGATGCTTAGGAAGCATATATACTTTATTTTCGTACTTGTCGGCATTCTTCCATAACTCCAATTGTGCCAACACTTGATTGGTAAAAGAATTAGACATCACGAAAGAAGGATGACCGGTAGCGCAACCAAGATTTACTAATCTTCCTTCAGCAAGAAGAAGAATATCTTTTCCATCGATGGTGTATTTATCAACCTGAGGTTTAATTTCTACTTTTGAGTTTCCATGATTATTATTTAACCAGGCTACGTCAATCTCATTGTCAAAGTGACCAATATTGCATACAATAGCCTTATCTTTCATTGACTTGAAATGCTTGGCAGAAATAATGTCTTTATTTCCGGTAGCTGTAACAATAATATTTGCAAGTTTTGCCGCATTCTCCATCTTCATTACCTGAAATCCATCCATTGCGGCTTGTAAAGCACAGATAGGATCAATCTCAGTTACGATTACTCTGCAACCTGCTCCTCGCAGAGAAGCGGCTGATCCTTTACCAACATCACCATATCCTGCAACAACGGCTACTTTACCAGCCATCATAATATCAGTGGCACGACGTATTGCATCTACGCAAGATTCTTTACATCCGTACTTGTTATCAAATTTTGACTTTGTAACTGAATCATTAATATTGATTACAGGAAGTGGAAGCGTTCCTTTGTTTACTCTTTCATAAAGACGATGAACGCCTGTTGTTGTTTCCTCTGAAATACCACGTATACCTTGGACCAATTCAGGATATTTGTCTAAAACCATGTTGGTAAGATCCCCGCCATCATCCAGAATCATATTCAACGGTTTTCCATCTTTAAACGCGAACAGAGTCTGCTCGATACACCAGTCAAACTCTTCATTATTCATTCCTTTCCAGGCAAAAACCGGAATACCGGCTGCTGCAATTGCAGACGCTGCATGATCTTGTGTAGAGAAAATATTACATGAAGACCAGCTCACTTCAGCCCCTAATTCTATCAATGTCTCAATAAGTACCGCAGTCTGGATGGTCATGTGAAGACAACCAGCAACTCTTGCGCCAGCGAGTGGCTTGGATTTACCATATTCTTCTCTAAGACTCATAAGTCCCGGCATTTCTGCCTCTGCCAATTCGATCTCTTTACGACCCCAATCAGCCAGTGATATATCTTTTACTTTGTATTTAAGTTGATTCGCAACTAATTCCATATGATTTAATATATATTTAATACAAAGATATAATTAGATGGTTCATTTTTATGCGATAATAAAGGGGATTTACAAATTGTTATGATATAAACTTTATGAACTTAACCAACCATTCATGAATAAAATTCAAAGTCTATCTATTCTGATAAATTGATTCTTAAAAATATAGTGGAAAAAGTATAAATCTTGATTTAAGCTATACCTTGATAAGATAAAGGATAAATTTATATTTCTTCATGAAACTATTTGACATAAAAGTGAAGGACATAATTCATGATTTGTATATGTATTGTTGACAATAATGGTCCAACAATTTTCAGCTAAATACTAAACTGCCATGATCAATTGATTGTGCTGGGAAGCTTACTATTTGTGCCTTAATTACAAGTTTATGACTATTTCTTAATCACAATCAACTTATTAAAAACATATTCTTTGTCCTTATACTTTAAAAAGTAATTGCCATCTACCAAGTTTCTTAAATCAATATTGAGGTGTACATGATTTTCAGCTTCATTTACTTCAGAATAATAAATTACCTTGCCTGCAATATTTATTATCTCTAGAATTCCATTATATTGTTGAAGTCCATCCAGGTGCAGAACAAAATTTCCATCATTTGGATTGGGAGTAATTTCAATAGATAATTCTTCTTCATAATTCTCGCTCAGTAATTCCATAACTGGAATTTCAGTTTCGCCTTTTGACAAATTACCACACTTCGCTTGATTACAAAGCCCTAGATAATCTCCATGATTTAAATGTGCTTGAACTGTACTCCAATTTATACAAAGTGATTTGTAATTACCAACAATATGACATACATAAGCTTTATTAGTTCCACATTTCCAACTTGCTGGCAGACTGGAATAGTTAGCTGGTTTGTTTTTGCAATCCGGCAATCCATTATTATCATTGTCTATCTTATCATCTCCTCCCGGGCAAACATCGCAAACATTCCCTACTCCATCACAATCAGAATCTTCCTGACCTGGATTATGAACTGTCTTGCAATTATCTACAGAGTTATCAATACCATCTCCATCAGTGTCGTTACATCCTTCGTCTGTCTGGCCATCACAGTCATCATCAATATTATTGTTACAGATTTCTGCCGCAGCCTTTATACTTACGACAAAAATACATGTCGCAGTATTACCGGAACTATCAGTAACTGTTCCGTTAACAACAGTATTGCCAATTCCAAGTATACTTCCATTCACAGGACTGTAAACAACTGTTGGATCACTACAATTATCACTCGCAGTAGAAGTATACCATATTGTTTTATTACAAGTACCTGAATCTAATTGAATCTTCATTGTATCGGGACAATTTAAAGTTGGATCCTGAGTGTCATAAACTACAACATTAAATGTACATGAAGAACTATTGCCGCTAATATCTACTACCGTAAAAGTGACTAAGGTTGTTCCAACATCATATCTTGAATTTGAAGTAAAAGGCTCAAAATAAGAATGATCAACTTCAACATTATCTGAATGTGAAGTAGAATATTCCGCTTCACCAAAGCATTGACCTTCAATTGCATCTAACTCAACATCTTCCGTTGGACAGAGTGCTACTGGTGGTTCCAGATCAATCACATGAACATTAAAATTACAAGTTGTGCTATTTCCTGCATCATCTGTAACGATTGCTTCTACAGCAGTAGTTCCAAATAAGAATGTAGAACCACTGACAGGAATATAAGTAGTTGTTATATTGCTGCAATTGTCCGTTGCATTAATGCTTAAATTTACAATCGCTGTGTCAGCACCAATGTCCAATATCTTATTAATATCAGGACAGCTAACTACCGGATCTTCAGAATCATTAATCGTAATTGTGAAAGAACAAGATGAAGAATTATCACTTGCATCAGTAGCCAATACAGACACTGTTGTAGTTCCTACCGGAAATGCTGACCCACTTAATTGAGAATAACCAACAATCAATCCGGGGCAGTTGTCCGATGCAATCACTTCATAATTTATAATTGTTGAACACTGAGCAGAGTCAGATTCTAATTCTATGTTAGATGGACAAGTTAATTCCGGCAAGACTGATTCTTTTACCAGAATTGTAAAACTACAAGTATTCGTACTTCCTGAACCGTCCGTAACTTTAAATATATTCGTAGTAATTCCTGTATTGAATGTAGATCCGGAAGGCAGACCATTAAGTTGTACAGTACTAGAACCAGGACAGTTATCAGTTCCAACGGGTGTAGTATAAGTGACGGTCTTGCTACATAGATTCGGATCCGAATTTACAATAATATCCGCTGGGCATGCTATTGTTGGATCTTGAACGTCATTTAGATTTACTATAACAGGAATGCTTTTACATCCGTATTTATCCTTTACTATTACTTGATAAACACCTGCTAAAAGGTTTACAAAAGAAGTGCTGCTATAATAATTGGTACCGTTATTTATGGAATACATATATGGGCCATTACCTCCGGAAATATTGCTTAAGTTAATATATCCAAACTCTTCACATGGCATATAAGCAATATGAGTAAAAGTAATCACAGGACATTCTAAACACGAAGTAGATCCTACTGACACTGTATAAAAGCCTTCAGGACATTGATCGCAGAAAACAGAACCTGTAGTTGAAGTATAAGAATTGATATCGCATGAGTCACAAGATACGGCTCCTGAATTTGGATTAGAAGTACCAGCAGGGCAACTTAAACAAGAAATTGATCCTTCAACTTCTGAGTAATTGCCGGGTGGACATAATATTGGCGATATACCATTAGGACAATAAGATCCAGCAGGACAAGGAGAACAACTTGTAATTATTGTTTGACCATAAGTTGAAGTTGTATTTTGAAAATACCCTAAATCACAGTTGCAGGTATTCTCATCAAAATTACTAATCGTCTCTTGATCTGCATTAGGACATATATCATCGCTATTGGTTACATAACCAATTGGCAGAGTACAAGATCTGACACTATTAGCTAGATCGCCAAATCCATCTCCATCAGCATCTAAATAGAAAGTATCTAGATTTGCAGCGTCATCTACGATACAGATCTTAGTTGTAAAGCTATCCGAAAGACAATGCGGATAAATAGAATCATAGGCAACAAAAATATATTCTAACTCTCCAATAAATGAGGTGTCTTTGATATCATACTTAATAGTATCATTGAGTAAAAATTTAGGTACTACAGGTGAAAGTTCAACTTGGTAAGGATTTTCAATCTTGCCAAATATTTGAGATGGCAAGAATGGAATTTTGGCTTGGCAGATAAGTATTTCTTTTTTTTCTCCGCTATAAAATCTTAATTCAACTGTTTCTTTCACTACATTACTACCCAATGACAAAAAGGTACAAACCTGTCGATGCATTCTGAGTAGCAGTTCCTGTTAGCTGTCCATTTATAAATGCGCCAAGTATGTCATCTACATGGTTAAACTGATAGTTCGGTGTAAAATTTACCTTGGCAGTGATCGTCATGTTGTAGTTGTAAGAAGTTCCCGGAGACCATGAAGGCGGACTGATTGGATTATCGCTTTCTTCTACAATTGGCAGATAGTTAAAACCTAAATGGTTACCGCTATATCCAACTTCTAAAAGACTCAAATCGAATAACTCAAATGTATCTCCTTTCTGAATACCTTGATCCGGAATAATTCCAAATAACGGTGCTGCAATTTGAGGATTCAGAGTAATTATTATTTCAGTTGTATCAGTTGGATTTCCTGGTGCTTGTGATGTTGCCGATACAGTTAGATTGGTTGTACCGCTAAAGTTGGGAACACCTGTTATGGAAAGTGTGTCGCCGACCAATGTTACTTGCAGGTTGGGATTATTAAAATAATACCAATTCGTACCAAAAGTATCTTGTTGTTTAAGATAATCAGATAGGTAGATTGGCGACATAAGACAATTCTCCAAACCCATTTGATTTGGTATTGGCCCCAGTTTAATGGGTGTTACATTGTCTTCATAAAAAAATAACTCATGTGGATTTTCAATATTACCATAGATCCGCCCGGATTTAACTAAAAATGGAATACTAGAAATGAAAATCAAATCCAAATTGGAATTGTAATACTTCAAGGTCATATATTCTGAAGTATTATTGCTATAAATGCTCATAAAGTAATAAGGATCTCCAGCAATCATTACTCTAGAAGCCAATCCCCGTAATTCTGTGCCGGCAAAAATAGCTACTTGATCATTTTCATCTGTAATTAAGGTATCTTCAAAATAGACCAATGCGGTCATTGTCGCACATCTTCCATACTGTGCGGAAATTGGTGCAGACCATCCTGATCCCTGACCCAGCAGTTTTAACAAAAACAATAAATTTATAATAAAAAAGGCATTATATCTGCCCCAATTTCTTGGCGCAGATATAATGTTTGATATGAGTTGTACAGACATTTTCATATCCTATTTAATGTAAATTACATTTTTATGTAAAACAGTTTCGTCTGTTACCATTTCTATGATATAAGAACCACTTGGTATTCCGGAATCCGGTTTCCACAAGAGTTGCATTCCATTAGAAAGATAATCAATCGTTTTGCTATACACCAATTGCCCATCAGCATTGCGAATATTCATGTTTACATCTCTCAGTACACCCTTGGTGTTTTTAAGATAAATGCCTTCGCTGAATGGATTAGGATAGATGACTAATTGATGAGTCAACACATCTTCTACTATCGTAGATTTATTTTCAATGTGGAAATCTTCCGGTTGATCAGCAGTACCAATAATCTGATTTATCCTAAAACTATATTCTTCTAAGACGTCATAGATTTTATCATCTTTAACACTATGATACTTTAACTGAAGTTTTTCATTCTGAACATTACTATACACTGTCATAAATAAAATGTATTGCCCCAATTGCGGAATTAATATAGGGTGACTGCTACCCCGCAATTCACCATTTGAGAATACTCCTATTTCATCCTCTTTTTGCAAAAGATGATTGTCATCCTTATCTTTTACAAAGGCTATGAAATTCATTGTATGTTCAAACTTTGAAGGATCAACCTTCCATAAAGATTGCTGAACTTCAGTCATCATTTTTGACATCTCTAACTGGTGCTTTGTCTTTTCTTTACTCGTCAATGCTGATTGCGTACTTCCAGTAAAATTAGAACCAGAAGGTGGATACATTAAAGTATCCAAGACAGAGCTTTTATACAAGTACCCGTGTGGTTCATTCATATAAGTAAGATTCCCAACCCAACCAATGCTATTGTCATATACGGCAAATGTGAGTCTTCCTTTAATCAGGTCTCCGTGTTGTGGATTCAGAGTTGCCAATGCAGTTCCAACCGGAAGCTTATGATTAGGAATATAACCAATCCAATTCCAACCAACTTTAATTGGTATTGCAAGACTGTCGATATGATGGCCCACCATAGATATCGAGTCATATTCCTGGCTGAAGTATTGGTACATATGCTGCGGACCTAAAGTGTCCAGGCTACCGAACCATTGATTCAGATTAGTAAAATATTGACTAAAGGGAACTTGACTTTTAATTGTTGCACCTTGAGGATTAGTTAAGCTTTCTAATGCACCGTTTACACTCGAATCTATCAAATTGAGATTCATAGATATCCAGTTCCATCCTGGTTGGATATATATCTTTCTCAATATTTTACCACTTGTATGTAAAGTCATAAGACTATCCGTACTTCCTATTATCGTATTGTCTTCAAACTTGAAGGATTCAAGTATATCAGAATATAATTGACATGTAGAGGCATCCCAAATTTGGAATTCTATAGTATCTAGATCTGCGCTATCGCTATATACGGTAAGGAAAGCTAGATATCCAATACCTGGTTTGTATTTCAGCTTGGCAACTCCTCTCAATTCACCACCAACATAAGCTCCAACTATGTCTTCCACATCGGCCGAAAGATCACCTTCAATGTCTAATTCTACGATGAAGTTCATAGAGTATTCAAACGCGGATGGATCAAAAGCCTCAGGATCTATTACCCATGCCGGAGGACGACAAATAATTCTTGTCTTCATTATTATTGCTTCCGTTCCTCCCATAAAGAATGGATTAGCGCCTGTAACTGTTTGCAATTTGATAGAATCAAAATAAGTACCAATAGGTATGTCATCTTTTACAGTGAAGGTGACTTCTTCTATTTCATTAGCTACCAAGGTACCGGAACTAGGTACTGCATGTATCCATGAAGGAATATCTATTAAGGTATAAGGGACAGGATAACCACCGCGATTATGAATTTTAGCAGTGATTGACTTTGTTTCATCATCATATTTTGTCAAGGAAATAGAATCCGATAGCCATGCTAATTCATTACGATCTACATAGAATTCCCATTTTGTTTCGTCCATCTTATTTCCTACGAGGTCCTCGATGTTATGAAGTTCAGCTTTGAGAATTCTATTTTCGAAGTATTCATTTTGGAAGTTAGGATCGATGATGATTTTGTTTTCATAACACGTGATATCAACATCTATCAGTGTGCCAGTAACTGCATCAAATAAACCTACGTTAAACGGAGGTCTTGCACCCGGTTCTCCTGCCGCCTGGATAAGCTTATTACATTTGATGTGTTGATTGAAAGTAAATGAAATTTCATCTCCTACATGATATACTCCATCAGATGGTTGTGGTACACCCATAATAGTAGGAGGTTGACGATCAATGCGGCCTTTTATGAGTTGCGAGAATCCAGGTTTATTCGCAGCATCGCCGGAACAATTGGCCACTGCTCTCAACTCATATTCTCCATCTTCTAAATCTGATGGGACTATCCACATAACTCTTGTGAATAATGGTCTCAAAGTATCGCCCGGTGATTTAGGAGGAGTTGTATCACTCTTCATTGTATTAAACATTTCAGGTCCAATACTTATCCAAGATCCATCTCCATTGACATTTCTATATTGCAATTGGATAGATTTGAAATTAGATTCGCGATTATATCCTGAAAGAGTAACATCAATTGTATCGCTGTCCAATCCATTAAGCACCCATCCTTCTCGCGGACTTGTAATATTTACTTCGCTGCAAGGTCTTATAAAGTGTGCCGAAATATAGACAGCAGAATATAAGTTCTTTGCTGTATCTGGCAATATACCAAGGTCATTGGCTCTTTGATCTTCACATGCAGAATATAGAACAATTTCCAAACTATCATAGTCGTATTCTTTTGCACCTTTCTCTACCTCTACGGTGACTTCTATGTTCTCTCCCCACGGAATGGCATACCACTGTATCTGATTCATTGGTGCTCCGTTGCAATATATTTTTGCTCCATATGCATTGCTTTCCGGTCCTGCAGTAAAAGCATAAGTCCATGTCTCATTGGTTGCACTTATGTTGTGCATCCTGAAAGTATATGTAGCAGCTTCATTAGCTGGAACATCAGTTCTAATAGGACCATTGACAGATTCAAGGAAAACCCCTTCTCTTTTGGCAGTATTCGGTTCCCAAGGGCAACTCGACTGGCCAATCTTTGTATTAAAAGTTGGAGTCTTGTATACAGTGTCGATACCTATATCAACTGAAAATGCATCTAATTCATCATCATCCTTAAGCACATAGCCAGTAGTTACACTCCTTATAGTGTCTTTCCCATTAGCTGTTGACCTATATTTATCTTGACCCGTAATCAAATGTGTGCCAAATCCAACACCTCCAATAAATATATCAAAAGCAATATCTTCTCCATGTGATATAGTTGTGTCTTTTGAACTCGAAGAATAAGTTGTAGTATCACTAGTCATTGAATATTCATATTCTGTTCCCGCTGAAAAAGATATATTTTTTAGAGGCGTTGCTTTTTTCTTACGTATATTATTATTCTCAAGAATTTTTTTCCAAGAAGTAATGGATGCTCTATATTTGGTTTTTAGAGAATCTACGAGTGTTGTATCTTTCAACACAAGTTCTATACCTGGTAAAACAGAATTTAATATATGCCATTCTGAATAAATAAAAGTGGTCGCAAAATTACCAGGAGTGACAAGTGTAACTTGTTCTGATTTTGCATTACAGCTGTCGAAAGTTACTATATCTACAAGCCCATAAATTATATTTAATGCGCCGCCCATAAAGATGTCCCCACCCTGAGATCCCACAATGAGGTCATTATCGCTTGTTGATAATCGTTGGTTTACTGTCAAGCAATATTCAAAACCATTATCAGATGTTTTGTGATAGTCTGCAGTAGCTGTTAAATCGGGTCCTGCAGTTGAAACCAAATATATCTGAGGTAAGCCAGCAAATGTATTATATTCGTAATCTGGAGCGAAATCAAAATAGATTCTAGTTCCTATAGCAAATGAACTATCAGTCGAAAATGATATGTTATTGCATATTGTCTCATTTTTTTCCAGATATGAATAACTACCATCTCCTGGAGGGTCGTGCAATATATGCATAGGTATGTCTGGTGTAACCGTAGTAAAAGCTGCATCTTTCGATCTTTTTCCAGTTACAACCCCACTGGAAAAAAATTCACTTCTATTATTATCAACAGTTGTAGCTATTATTTGAAAAGCTTTAGTATGCGGAGCTGATGGATTTGGATCACCTACTTTGAATTTATATTCCAATATGTTTGTATCCCTCAATGTAAGATCGATTGTAGTGTCAGCAAAACCATTAATAATTCTAAAATTTGCGGTATCAAGAGAGCAATATTTAGTATTACCTTGAATGAAATTGTAAACCTCATTTAATGAAAATTTAAAAGTTTCAGTATCGCCTTTTTTTAATACTAAAGTTTGACACCCATCAATTTGAAAATCGGCAATATTATCAAATCTAACTTGTGGTTCAGGGTGGTACTCAAAATTTATTACCGTGTCTCTTTCAGACAAATCGATGGTTGACCCACCCTTTGCTTGAAACTGATCGTAAATAAATGGAATATCGTGTTCGAATACACTTACCGTCAAAGAATTAATTGGCGGCACGCCTTCGAATTCATAATACCCATCATCTGTGTTAACAGTATAAGTTTTATCAAAGCAGCCATTTGCTGTACGCAGTCGCACCATTGCGGTAGTCGAGGAATCGGTTATTACACCTTTGCATTTAGCATTGCCACCACGTAACACTCCTTTGACTCTTCTCTCAACTGTATTATTAAATAAAACACCTGCTTTGGGTATTAGAATATTACTAATGGTATAGTTAGCGGGTACGAATGTGTGATCTTTGTAATTGGGTGTAAGAATCGCCGATGTACCAGGATTAAAATCTATAACAAATCTACCATCTTGTTTAGTAAATATTTGGGGTTCAAATGATTTGCCATTCACAAGTATCTCCACCTGATCCTGAAAACAATCTGTACCCTCAAATCTAACAAAACCTGATACTGCAATTGTGCTTCTGTCTGTAAAGTCAATCCTATCTACCGAAGTATTGCTAGGATTTAGTGTCACTTGTCTGGTTGATGGTATAAATACATGATCAATCTTTGACTGTGGTGGCGCCATGTTTGACCAACTTGCTCCTTGGATGTTAACTTGCGGGGTTCTTAAAGAGCCTATATTATTAACGAACATATCACCAATCTCATCCAATGGAAAATATGCTATCAAACCTAGCACTGCAACACTCCTATCACTCGATGCATGAGACAGAATCTCACTTGGATCGAGAATTCTGTCATAAATGGCTACTTCGTCTATGAAGCCATTGAAATAGTTAATATTATCTTGAGCACCTAAATACCATTTAGTTGCATTCTGATCAGCATAATTAAAATTGAAAACTTTGTCTCTACCGGATAAATAATTTCCATTAAGAAACCCCTTGATTGTAGATTCATTAGGACCAGAACTGTCTATTGTTATAGCTAGATGATTAAATCCGATTGGCAAAGTACCAAACCAATGTTCGGCAAAATACTGCACACCCCATTCTTTTACACCATTATTGTTTCGGACAACAATATTGACATTATTAGGTCTGAACAATATTGATTGATATCCTGAATTGGGAATAGAGCTGCTCCTTACCCAAGTTTCGATGGTACCTCTAGAGCCGGTACGGATAGTATCTAGTATTACTCTGTCTTGTTCCGCTGACTTAAATTCTAAAGACACATGGTTATTGTGTGATTTATGTGGGGTAGCAATAAAAGTAGTACCGTCACCATAGTTGACCCCTTCTATCTTGTAATATCCTCGTGCATTTGTTACTCCAGACGTAGCTACCGGTGGTCTATCCGCATCAAATTTTGCTCCACAAAAATATAAGACCTGCCTTTTTACGATGTCAAATGATTTTGTGCCCAACTCTTCATCCATCTTCCAGTAGTGGGTAAGATCAGGAGTGGAGGATCCAGCTGTGCCATTCATTATTTCTGGGATTTCAAATTCTTTTATTTCTCTTTTATAAAATCGAAGCTCATCTATTGATCCTACCCAACCACCATTGCCTGCTCTACTGCCTAAATCCAGAGAATTTGCATTAGTTGTGAGTGACCAGAAGTTTTTCTGGGCAACCAAAACTCCATCAACATAAAGACTCTTAAGATCGGATGGACTCGCTACATTGGTGAGAGTAATATGGTGCCATTTATTTTTGGTTGAATCTGGAAATTTGTATCCAAGGGTGTCGATTGTCATTGTACCTTCATTATTTGAGATAAAAGCTATACCCTCACCAAGATTATATTGGGCTCTAATGTCGATATCCGTGCCACCAAGTTTCAATAAACTCGCTTGACCGGGAATAGACTCTGTTTTTATCCAAAATGAGATGGACCATGAAAATTCAGAATTAGGAAGAAAATTGTTGGTGTTATCACCTATAACACCTGCACCATCTTGATCTCCAAATTTTGCTGCAAAGCCTTGCATTGGATCAAGGGTTACCATTGCCCCAGGTACTGCTTGACCATTTATGGTTTCTACCAAACCAGTGACCACACCATTTGGAACTAGAAAACCTAATGCTTTTCCTGAGAAAGCTTCACCAAAGTCATTGACACCCACCACTTCATACGAATATGGCCTTCCTGCTATGATATTGAAGTCATTATAGCTATTAGTTTTGGCATCAACAGTTGTAAGAAAAACGCTATCTCTATAAATCTTATAGCCACCTGTTGCTTGAGATCCCAGTGGGTTTGGTGTCCAATTGAGTTGAATTCTGTCAAATAATTCTCCTTGCGTTGCGGAAATCGTAGGTGGAAGAGGCGGTAATAAAAACTGTCCATAATAACCTAAATCAATATTACGTTTACCGTTGTTGCTTTGTCCTAATGCCGGCTGGCCAATGATTACTCTTGATAATCGCCTAGAGTTTACAGCCTTGGTAGTTACACCATATGCCATTACTACTCTATCACCAACAATGGAAGAAGGTGCACCAGGTACAGGAACACAATCTTGAGCCCTAACTGTATTTATGACTACCATACACATATAGCATGCGAATAGATATTTTATACATTTATTCATGATAAAAATGTCTTATGAAGATGAAATAATAAAAACTAAATCCTATTTTACTACAGCTGATACTGAATTCGAAGCTTCAGATTTTACAGACAAACTTTCTAATTTTTGTAATCTCGCTTCGATGCTAGAAGTAGCATCTTTCAACATTTTATTTTCCTTGAGTAAGGAGTCATTTGATTTATTAAGTAAAGCATTAGCAGCTTCAAGTGCTTCCACTTTGCGGATGAGTTCTTGTGTAGCTGATACATTGAGCATGGCAATTGCATCGTAATCCACAGCTCTGAAGTCATCTACATACTTGCCATAGACAAACACTTCTTTAGGATCAGTTTCCGCTTTGACGGTAAATGTATATTCATCTTTAACTTCTATCACTTCTATCTCTCTATAGTTACGACCTTCAAAACATTTTAGTTCTACCATGTCGCCTGCAATAAATTCATGTTTTTTGTTAGTGCTTATTGTAAGTATTCCTTTCTCAAAATCTACTCTCGTTGCATTTTCATAAACACTTGGGATCACTCTTCTAGTGGAAGATACAACATTTGGAAGTAAAGACTCTACTTGCTGAGCAATAACTTTCTTTATCACTCTTCGATCATTAAATACCTTATCAATATGCTCATAATCTGTGATTTCAATTTTCTTTATTAGATCTAAATCATTTTTTGCATTTGATATGCCTAATATATTTTTTATCCTCTTATCTGACCAAGAAATTCCAGTAGCAGATACAACAGATCCATTTACCACTACATCGCCTTTGACACCAATTGCGACATTTCCAAAGTTACCACCTGACGCTCCACATTTAGTTTCAATAAAACCAAAGGCATTACATCCTGGAGTTCCATGCCACATTTGTTTCCAATCAGCGGTATTGTTAACAACTGATCTATATGATGAATTAGTAGTATTACCTTCAATGTCAACCTCTAAAGGCGCAACTGCTCCATTATTTCCTGAATCGCCTCCTATTTTTATTCTACCATTATCAAATATTCTTAGTCTTTCAGTCCCATTTGTTTGAAAAGCTAAAGCTCCATCAGCTAGATGTTTAATCCCTGTATCATGATCACCTATTGCTAAACTGATATTAGGGCTGCTAGTCCCTATACCGACTTTTCCATCAGGTTTAATTGTAATCCTATCAGCGCCATTTGTTACTATACGCAGATCATCTTCTGCAGGATGACTAATTCCTGTATTATTATCGCCAATTCCAATAAGTAATGAAGAGTTATTAGCATCTGGTCCAAAACCCACATGTTGTGGAAAATGAACTCCAAAGTTTTGTGTATTGTGAAAAGTCTTCATTACTGGTATACCATTGCAAATTAAATCCATCTCACCATCATCTGGGAAGTTTATCCCTGTGTCATTATCACCATAATTATTAGCTGAACTTCTAATGTCTTTAGGAGTAAGAGTCGAAGTTACTTTCAAAGCTGGGTGTCCACCTATATTCTCAAACGATGCTGATTTATCCAGACCTGCAATTGAATTAACTGCCATGGCATAAGGTGCGTAGGTTAGTTCTGTTCGAGGAACAAGTTCAGGTTGTCCCAAAGGTTTGATTCCCAAGAAAAGTTTGTTACTAAAAATGCCTAGATCATTGAAGGGATTGGCACTACCTAGCAAGTGACTAAAAACACCCGATTGTACGTCAACCATAGTAGTTTCATCCCACATTGGGCTACCATCTTCTTTATATAACCTAAAAGTTACTTCTTGGTCGCCATCCGGTATAGGTTTACCGGAGATGTCTTTAAATGTGCTCTGGATACTGATGGTTCGGTTTTGTGCTACTACAGTTAGTGTAAGCATGCTTAAAAAAGCAAAGAGACATGATTTGATAAAATTGTTCATAATTCGTTTATTTTAAAAATTATAAAATTTGTTTTCTTCAAACCATAAGTCGTATTGGTGTCTTAAGCATAAGCTCGCCTACCTCTAAATTCTTAGGTTGAATTTCGATAGCAAAGATGCGGGCATGGGGGCGGTGAGGAGGTGGACAAATCGTGCAAAAAGGTGGATTTTTTGGACAATTGTCCTGCGGACGCAATTCTCGTCTGGCGACGAGAGCAATTGGCTTCGCCGCAATTTGGCAATTCGCTTCGGGGCTATTTGGTAATTTTGTGATGGGCTATTTGGTGGTTTTGTAAAACTTATTAGGTTTGTTGAAAATTGAAATTTATGGCAGAATATACTTTTCAGGAAACTACATTGTATAAAAAAGCTTTTAAGCAAGCTAAGGATGTTTTTGAGATGACTAAGTCATTTCCTAAAGAAGAGACTTACTCTTTAACTGATCAAATTAGAAGGAGTTCGAGAAGTGTGTGTGCAAACTATGCAGAGGCTCAAAGGAAGAAAAGGTATCCAGCTAATTTTATTTTGAAGCTGACGGATTGTGATGCAGAAAATTCTGAGACATTGGTATGGTTGGATTTTGCATTGAAGTGCAATTATATTAAGGATGATATGTTTAAAGAATTGGAAAGTCAAAATAAAGACATTGGAAAATTGCTTGGGCATGCTTTGATGAATCCTGGGATGTATTGATTGGGCAATTTGGCAATTTGGCAATGGGCAATGGGCAATGGGCAATTGTCCTGCGGACGCAATTCTCGTCTGGCAACGAGAGCAATTAGCTACGCCGCAATTTGGCAATTCGCTTCGCGGCAATTTGGCGATTCCCTGCGGGGCAATTTGGCAATTTTGCAATGGGCAATGGGCGATTCCCTGCGGGGCAATTTGGCAATTTTGCAATTCGCTTCGCGGCAATTTGGCAAATGTCAATGAGGAATGAAGTTGACAATAAGCAGTAGCCAGTTTGCATTTGACTAATGACTATTGAATAGTTGGCAATTGGATTTGGTGGCTAAAGTTCGCTTGGGCTAATTCCGAATTGTGCAGAAAATAATCTGCTGAAATATTTAGGATCGTTGTAACCACATGCGTATGCGACTTCTGATACATTCATGGTCTTATGTTGCAACATAACATAGGCTTTTTTCAAGCGGAATAGATTGATGTATTCTATGATTGGTAAGTCAGTGAGTGTTTTGAGTTTGCGGTAGAGTTGTGATCTGCTGAGATTCATATTTTGGCAAAGTTGGTCGACAGTGTATTCACTTTCTCTGTAATTTTTTTCTAAATAGGTATTGACTTTTTGAATGAAAGCATCTTCTAGTTCAAAGTCAAACTGGTTTTTTTCTTTTGGGGTTTTGCTTTTGCTTTCTGTTGGTGACTTTTTATTATCAGGTAAAATTTCTGCTAAAACGGCCTGACTGCCATATCGGGCTTGCCATTTTTCTTTTCTTGAGATTAATGCCTGAACCCAAGTCATCAATTCATCTTTATGAAATGGTTTGGATAAATATGCATCGGCACCACTTCGAATACCTTTGATGCGACTTTCAGTACCTGCTTTAGCAGATAATATAATAATTGGGATATGACTCGTGCGTTCGTCGTTTTTGAGTTCATCCAACACATCATAACCATCTTTTACAGGCATCATAATGTCACTGATGATCAAATCAGGTATGGTCTCAATTGCTTTTTCAATGCCCAATTGACCATTCAATGCAAAACTGATATTGTATTCATCTTTGAAACAAGCAATCAAATATTCCAATACATCTGCATTATCTTCTATCAGTAATATATGAGTCTCTTTGATTTCGTCTGATGGTTGGTAATCGATTTGTCTATCAATACTAGGCATTTCAAAAAGATTACGAGCTTCGTCGGCTTTGATCTCTGCATCTTGTTTTATAGGCAATAGAAATGTAAATCTTGTACCATTTTGCCCATTGATTGGACTTTCTACTTTAATGGTCCCGCCCATCATTTGAACCAACTCTTTGGTAAATGCTAAACCGATACCTGAACCACCTGATCGGGCATATGTTTGATTTTTGGCTTGAAAAAAACGTTCAAAAACATAGTCAATTTCAGATGCAGGAATACCAATTCCCTGATCGGATAATGCAAATATTAGTTCACCATTTTCCTGACTAATATGGACAGTGATTTGACTGCCATTGGGTGAAAATTTTATGGCATTGGACATTAAATTGTGTACAATCTGCATCAAGCGATCAGGATCATAATCCATGATGACACTATCGACTTCGCTATCGACAATTATCTTTATGTCATTTACTTCTGCTAAGGAAAGGAAACTCTCACTTAGGTATTTAATGTATGCCACTGCATCACCCAGAATATAATTAAGCTTGAGTGTTTTACTTTCGAGCTTTGCCAAATCCAATATTTGATTTATCAACCTCAAAAGATTGTTGCCGTTGCGTTTGATCAAATTTACTTTGCGGTCGTGGTCTTCTTCTGAGATTTTATTTTTTTGCTCTAATAAAAGATCACTCGAGCCTAAAATGACTGTAAGCGGTGTTCTGAATTCATGACTGATATTCGTAAAAAACCTTGTCTTGAAAGTATCCAATTCTTTCAGTCGATTGCCTTCTGCCAAAATCTTTTGGCGATGCAAATAATCTTTTATGATATAATAAGCCAATCCAATTATAGCCAAAAATGCCAGTAACTTAAACCACCATGTTGCATAAAATGGAGCATGGACAATGAGTGGTACAGAAATATAATCTGATGATGCGTTATAGCTTACATCCAAACTTTTTAAATTCAATCTGTATTTTCCATAAGGCATTCCACTTAATCGCAGGGTTGATTCATTTGTATTTACCCAATCGTCGCTGAAATCTTCAATTTGGTAGGCATAGGCATGATTTTTTTTTGTAAAATCCAACAACCTAAAATCAATACTAAAAAATTTGTCGTCCGGTCCTAATTCTATTTTAGGGTCGATGTTAAAATTATCCGTCAGGTCTTCGATTTTTTTTGTTTCACCATTGTGTTTGGTATAGTTGGTGATGTACAATGGAGCTTGATAAACTAAAGTATCCGCAACAAAATCATGCGGATTAAATGCATTCACTCCATTGAGTCCTCCAAAATACAAAGTACCGTCTCTGTCTTTATGAAATGCACATCGATTGAACTCATTGTGTGTAAGGCCATCATCTATCGTATATGTATGCGACTTTGTGGTTTGTTTATTGAACCTAATGAGTCCATTATCACTTCCTATCCAGAGATAGCCTAAATCATCTTCTAAAATGCTGCTAACATAATTATTTGAAAGTCCTTCTTTTGTACTAAATGTATTAAAAGTTTGTTTGATTCTATCCCATTTTATCAATCCTATGCCATAAGCACAAAGCCAAATTATACCTTGGCTATCTTCTACTATTGCCCTTATATCTGTGGCTGGTATATAAAGATTATTGTTCTTTTGGCCTTCGTGATAATGTGCAATGGGAACATTATTGGCATTTATTGCAAATAAGCCTTGATTGCTAACTGCCCATAGTGTTCCATCTTTTGTATAGTAAAATTGTTGGACGGCACATTTTGGTAAGGCTTCTCCATTGGCATATTTGAGTGGCACAAATTGGTCGTTTTTTTCGAGGATTATTTCTTCATAAGTTGCAATGATAAGTGCCCCGTTTTGAGTTTTGATAGCTGTCCAAAAATTTTTATCCTTATTGTTTGTTTTTTCCAGTATATAGGTTTTCTCTAGTTTGCCACTTTTACTAAACTTTGCGAGATTAAAGCCATCGTAACCAATCCAAATATTTTGATTATCAAAATACATACCATCTGTATAATACCAGGATGTAATTTTGAATAAGGGTTTACTATTCTTTCCGTTGTTATCAGGTCTAAGTTTATATATTCCACCCCAACTATTGATGTAAAGATTTTCATTTTCATCAGTGAAGATATTGCGACATTGATAATCTGCATTGCCTTCCATCATTAGGTCATATGAACTCAATATGGACTTAAATCGATTGGACTTCAATAATATCTGATACACTCCATTGTTTGTACAAATCCATTTATCTCCATTACTTGTTGTAAAATAATTATTTAACTCAAATTTAGTTTCACCCTTCCATTGTAATTTATCAACAACATCAATGAAGTCATTATTTTGATATAATTGCAAGTTACCATTTGCTACATAGGCAGCCGATGTCCCTGTTATAGGATCAAATTGAAAAACGCCGGTCATGAAATTAACTTTTCCATTTTGCTCTATACAAGCCGGTTTGTTTTGGGAGCTTACAATTGATAATTTTTCTATTTTGTTTGTTGTTAAGTTGTAACTGTAACCCCAACTATCGTAAGGATATATAATAATATTATCCTTGAATAAAATTGATTCGGAATCGAGCCAATCAATTTG
Organism: Saprospiraceae bacterium; assembly: GCA_013140975.1. Taxonomy (GTDB): domain Bacteria; phylum Bacteroidota; class Bacteroidia; order Chitinophagales; family Saprospiraceae; genus Vicinibacter. The sequence goes on along the minus strand of JABFRV010000153.1, from coordinate 33,338 downwards.
AAGTTTTATATCAATTTTTTGAAATGTTTGATCCAACTTCAAAAGATATACATAATTGGATCTATTATCCTCATTGCTCCTAACAATAAAGAGAATTTCTTTTTTTTCATTCGTTGCAATCTCAAATATTTTTTTATAATCAAATGGAAAATTAAGGCCAATTTCATTTGGACTTTTAAGCTTATAATCCTTCAAATCAAGAATCTGAATGAACCCTTCTTGTGGTAACGAATAACCAGCGGAAGTTTTATACATAAGCCACAAATGTTGATGATTGTCTATAACCGTTCTGGTAACTACATCATCCAATAAGCCATTATTATGCTTATTAAATAGTCGAAAATTCTTTCCATCATATCGTTGCAAGCCACGTTCAGTTCCAAACCAAATAAATCCATTATTATCCTGGGCACCACAATAAACTCTTTTGTGGGCTAAGCCTTGCGGAGTAGAAATATGGTTATAGGAGACTAGATTGTCCTGAGAATGCGCTAAAATGCAAGCACATAAAATAAATAAAAAGATTCTTGCCGTTTTAATCATTAAAGTACAAACATAAAAAAGATTTATGGTTTTAGTGCACAAAATTCCATTAGGCATATTCAATTATTTATGTGTTTATTATTCACGATGGATAAATCACATTAAATTACTCTAAAGGAAGTTTATATCACGAAAACGATAATACTCTTTACATGTATTAAACTTCTAATTACTCTTGTTTAAAATAATACTAGGTGAACTTCAGAATTTTAAATCCTAGCCAAACGGAAATTACACAAATCAAAATACTCATCAAACTATAAGAAATTGCTTCAACAATTCTTCCCTGTTGAATCATTATCAAATTCTCACTTGAAAAAGTTGAAAACGTACTCAAGCCTCCACAAAAACCAACAATCAATAAAAATCTGATCCATTCCTGGTCATTCATCTGATTCAGTTTCTGTAAGAAGATTCCTAATAAAAAAGAAGCCAAAATATTTACAACCAAGGTGCTAACATAAATGAATCGATTTGAATTAATCCATTGGCTCATCATGTATCTCAACACACTTCCGATTCCTCCGCCAATAAAAACTAATATTAACGATTGAAAACTCATGCCTTATTTAAGTTTCTTCTGCTTCTTAAAGTGTTTAATACGACTGTAAATCCGATTCCGGTAATCATAATTAACCACAATAAAGTTATGTTGCCTAAAAACTGCAGTTTAAAAACCACACCAATTATTAAAGTATTCAGAAGAATGAGTATTGTAGTTACTTGCAGATGTGATAAATTTAATTCTAACAATAGATGATGAAGATGCTGTTTATCTGCTGCAAATGGAGACCTTCCTTTCATCACTCTTATAAAGAACACCCGCAAGGTGTCAAATAATGGGATGAACAATACTGCAATTGCTAATGCAGGAGCAGCTGACACCTGCAAGTCCTCACTAACACCGTTCTTATTGGCCTCAATAAAACTAATTGCAAGAATACTGCAAATAACGCCAACCAGCATCGAACCAGTATCTCCCATAAAAATCTTTGCAGGAGAAATATTGAACTTCATAAATGCAACCAACGATCCTACAAGCGCTGCAGCAATAATTGCAAATACAATCTGATCTGCTGTCTTAAACCAAAATCCTAAGGTGACACAGATTATTAAGCCAACACTCGCACATAATGCGTTCACTCCATCGATAAGATTCATTGAATTAATAATAACCAGAATTGTAAAAATTGAAACAATGACACTAAGCCAGTCAGGAAGTCCATTAATTCCAAGTATACCATAGAAGCTGGTTATTTTAATATTGGCTTTAAATACAAGAATAAAAGCAGCAAATATCTGTCCCATAAACTTCTTATAAGGATCCAATGGAATTATGTCGTCTTTCGCTCCAATTAAAAACAGGATTACGATCGCACAAAGTATATACTGCAAATTTCCAAAAACCTCAAAAGGTGTCCAGAGTATAATACTAAAAATAACCCCCGCAAAAATTGCAATTCCTCCCAGCGTGGGTATCGATTTGCTATGCGCTCTTCGTTCGTCAGGTTCATCAACCAACTTCTTCACCTTTGCAATCGTTATTATTGACGGAATTGCAATGTAGGTGATCATAAAAGAAGTAATAAAACACAAGATCAAATGAAACATACGCCGTAACTACTGCAAACTTACAAAATTTTATCAATTATTCAATTGACAAATCAGATAATTAACCAATTTATTCGATTCTAAACTTACAACTCCGAATAAAATTTATTTTTTAATTCTTAATTGAAACATACATCTCATTTCTAACTATCGAATAAATTTTCAGATTCGGAAATACTTCTGAGAAATTCGATTCAAAAAACTTTTTCTGAGTTGCTTCAATATCGCTTTCAGGTTCCAATCGATTATAAATTAAGAATCCTCCTTTCTCTAAAGAATTATGCAAGTTCTCTAAAAATTCTTTTGCAATAAATTGTTCCGGAATATCTTTGTTAATAAAAAGATCAACACAAATCAGATCATAACGTTTGTCATTGATACTTATGAATTCGGTCGCATCTTGCTGCAATACATTTATTTCTGAATTGAGGCTTGATTTAATATATTTATTGAATAAGTGTATGATTGCCGGATCTATTTCTACCGCATCAAAAGAATAGTTTCTTTGGAAATTTTTCTCCAACATCTGTGGGATACTTCCTAATCCCAGACCTAAGACAAGAACATTCTGGATCTGTTTTTCTTTGATCATTATTTTTTTAAAAACCTCAGTAAAATTATAATAGTTGTCTTCTTCTGAATAAATCGCAGTTCCTGCGGTGAGTTTCAATCTTTCATTACACAGAGAAACTAAAAGCTTATCACTAAATTGTGATTCTAACTCCTCTATTGAAACGTCTTTAAAATAACTAAGAAAACGCTTATACCAGGGAAAGTGCAAACTCAATTATTTAATGGTAAATCCTACAGACCAGTTTTTTGAAGGAGATACAAATGATAACTTACCATTCTCATCTTCCGCCATAAGGATCATGCCTTTAGATTCAACGCCACGAATAACTCTTGGAGCCAAATTTGCTAATAAGGAAACTTCCTGTCCAATAATTTTCTCAGGTTCATAATGTTCAGCTATTCCGCTAACTACTGTACGTGTCTCATATCCTAAATCCAACTCTAATTTTAATAATTTATCAGCCTTAGGAACTCTTTCTGCATGCAGAATCCTCGCAGTGCGAATATCCATTTTCATGAATTCATCATAACTAATTTCAGATTTGGGGACCGGATAATTCATATTTGATGTTTTAGCAGTTTGAACTTTAGAGCCTGATAACTTTTGTATTTGTTTATCAATAACTGAATCTTCAATTTTTGTAAAAATATAGGAAGCTTCACTTAATTTATGTCCGGGCTGAAGTAACAATTCTCCCTCTGCCAGTTGATCTAACATACGCACGAGTTCGGCTCCATCTTTTAGCACCGGAAGATTTAATAATTTTCTGATTTTATCTGAAGTAAAAGGAAGAAATGGTTGAATTGCAACACTTAATGCAGTTACATAATGAAGACTGAGGTTCATCACGACTTCTACTGCATCAGGATCTTCCTTAATCATCTTCCAGGGTTCATTCTTTTGCAATAATAAATTTCCGGATGCAGAAATATCCATGATTATTTTAAGCGCATTCCTAAAGTCAAAATTTCTCAATGAATCACACATGACATGCAATTGATCAAACAGATAAATGCATTCGCTATCATGAAATCCACCAAGGTCTGAGTCTTCAACACTGTTGATTGGAACGTCCGGATCAAAGTTAGGAACATTGCCATCATAGAATTTATGAACCAATACCAGAACCCGATGGATAAAGTTAGAAAGGTTATTTACCAGTTCATTGTTATACGCTTCCTGAAAACTTTTCCATGTAAATTCGCTGTCTTTTTGCTCAGGCATGTTCTTTATCAAATAATACCGAAGCGCGTCTTCATAACCGGGAAGCTCATCAAGATATTCGTGAACCCAGACAGCCCAGTTTCTCGAAGTTGAAATTTTATCTCCTTCAAGATTCATAAATTGATTCGCAGGTACTACATGTGGTAGAATATAATCACCGTGTGCTTTCAAAATTGCCGGAAAAATTACACAATGAAAAACAATATTATCTTTTCCAATAAAATGTATCAATTGGGAATCTGAACTTTGCCAGTAGTCTTTCCAGTTTTTATCGTTTTTTTCAGCCCATTCCTGTGTAGCACTAATGTATCCAATCGGCGCATCTAACCACACATAAAGTTTTTTTCCCTTGCTTCCGGGAATTTCCTGAGGAACATCAACTCCCCAATCAAGATCTCTTGTCATAGCGCGAGCCTGTAATCCATTATCGATCCATGACTTGCATTGACCTATAACATGATTCTTCCAAAGTCCGGGGTCATGATGCTCAACTCCATCAACTTTTCCATTGACTATATAATCACTCAACCAGGACGCATGTTGATCTAAAGGAAAATACCAGTGCCTTGTAGATTTTAAAATTGGCGTCTCATTACTTAATACGGATTTCGGATTGATTAAATCAGTTGGGTTTAAAGAACTGCCACATTTCTCACATTGATCACCATAAGCTGATTCGTATCCACATTTTGGACAGGTACCGGTGATATATCTGTCAGCAAGAAATTGATTAAATTTTTCATCATAATACTGATTGCTCTCAATCTCAGTAAATTTCCCGTTTTTGTACAGTGTCCTGAAAATATCCTGTGAAGTATTGTGATGACGTTTTGATGAGGTTCTGTCGTAATGATCAAATGAAATTCCAATTCTTGAAAAGGTATCCTTGAACTGTGTATGGTATTTATCAATAATTTCTTGTGGAGACAAATTTTCCTTCATTGCTCTCATGGTGATCGCTGCACCATGCTCATCGGATCCACAGATGAAAACAACATCCTTGTCCATCATTCTCAGAAATCGAACATATACATCCGCTGGTAAATATGCTCCGGTAAGATGTCCAATATGCAAAGGACCATTAGCATATGGCAATGCGGCGGTAATTAAATGACGTTGGAATTCTTGCATATATTCGGAGAACGTGCGAAGATAGAGTTCTTAAACGAATTATAAAAAGTTATATATAAAATAATTTAGACTTCGACTATTATTCTTTGAAAAACATATTCCTTTTCAAAAGCTGTCCACTTCGAATTGTAAAATAATACAATCCCCTTCCCAAATTACCAACATTCAATCTTCCTGAATCTGAACCATTCTCGCTTTGAACTCTTTTGCCTTCAATGCTAAAAATCTCGACAACGTCTTTTGGCCCTAATTCCAAATCTATAAATTCTTTTATATAATAAACGACTGATGGCTTTTGAAAAAAGGATAGCTTATCTGTATTCAAAATTTTATCAATGGACAGGCTGTATAAATTTCCTCCGTTATTTAATGTCAGGTTAATCTCATCGGCGATGATCAATGATCCATTATCTGCATAGGCGATGGCTTCTTTTTGGCTAAAATGGCTCAAAGAAATTGTTTTCACCGGTGATTGAAATAGATTCTTTTTATTCAATGGATGAAACAACCAGATCTTGTCATGACTTAACAGGCACAATTGTGATTCATCCGGACTTATTGCCGCTCCTGTTACCCAAAATAAAATCGAAGGTCCGGGCCCAGTTTTAAAACTATCAACTCGCGATACTGTGTAAGTACCAACAGAATCCGGTACAACATAATGATATGTGTATCCTGAGAATGGGGAGGTTCGGTTTTTTGAAAATAAGTGCAGTTGGTTCTCCATCCACACCATAGCTTCCATATCAAAATTTAACATGTTGGCTGAAGGAGGAAAATCAACTTGTTCTGAATAATTAAATCGAATGGTTTGTGCTCCAACTTGTTGAGTAGTATCCAGATCAGTTTTCAAGACTTTAATAATTCTTTGATCTTTTCTGTTATTGGAATTATTTCCAAAGTCGCCGATATATAAGTTTCCGTTCTTGTCTGCACAAACATCTTCCCAATCAACATTATTCGCATTTATAATTTCTACTGTGCGAAGAATATTGCACAATGTATCAACTTCATAAAGGTTTGGCTTTGTACCACTATCATTAATTATCCAATACGTTTTACCAGAATTTATTGAAATGATTCCGGAAGCTTCGTTAATACTTGAATGAAGTGTGCATAATTCCTTTACATTTATTTGTGCATTTATTTGCGAAAAAAGAAACACATAAACAACAATCAACAATCCTTTATTTCTGAACATAAATAAGGTATTTTTGCTTGAAATAGTCTTCCGAGAAATGATCGGAAATCGTCCATTGTTCAAACGGGTTTGACTTTTTTATTTCTTTTAATTCTTCGGTTAAATTACCACCCTTGTATGCAATAATTCCATTCGGTAGTGGATTGAGTTCTTTTTTTTCAAACGAATATTTCGTCCACTGTATCAATTCCTTTAAGGTTGAAACTGCTCTAGAAACCACATAATGAAATTTTTCATGATGTTCTTCGGCGCGCACATGATAGGCTCTAAGATTTTGCAATTGTAAAGAATTTGCTACTTCTTGAACAACTTTTATTTTTTTCCCAATAGAATCCAATAATACAAATTCCACTTCAGGATAATAAATCGCTAAAGGAATTCCCGGAAAACCTCCACCTGTTCCTAAATCCATAATCTTTGTTCCTTTAGAAAATGTAACAAACTTTGTCAAGGTTAAAGAGTGAACTACATGATGAAGATAGAACTGATCCATATCTTTTCTTGAAATTACATTGATCTTAGAATTCCAATCAGAATACAAATTCATTAATTCAGAAAATTTATTTCTCTGATCATCTGTAATATAATTAAAATACTTTTCTATTAATTCCACTACCAGCTTTTTCTTTGTATCAATAAGAATGGAGCCTGCAAGATAAGAAATAATAAATACAGTACATTTAAATAAGCATATCGAATAACTAAATCTTTAGCACTAAGCCGAATTGCATTTTTAGCAAATATTGCAGAACTAATTCCAATGTAAAATATTAGACAACCCAAAGGTATTAATATCTTTCCGTTTATAAAAAGAAGAATTGCACACAGCCACAAACCAAAAAAACTTATAAAATGACTCAGTAAAAATACTTGCGAGCTGAATTTATAATAATTCGAAACATTATAATGTCTCATTCTTTGAAAAAAATATTCTTTCCATGAATTTTTCGCTTCGGTAAAAACGAAAGAATCTGGATTCAAACAAATACCAGTGTTGGAAGAATTCGCCTGCGAATTGATTAACAGATCATCATCTCCTGCAGTTAATTCTGTTCTTAATTTCTCCTCTTTAAATATAGATTTATGATACATCATATTTCTTCCCACTGCCATATACGGCATTCCAATTCTAGCCATTGAGAAATACTGAATGGCATTAATAACCGCTTCAAACCGTATAAATTGATTCAATAGGTTTTCCTTTTTGTCATAAGGAGAAAAACCTATAATTATGTTCTTTTCGTTTTGTGTTTTTGTCATCATCTCGTGTATCCAACGATTTGAACTCGGACGACAATCTGAATCAGTCAACAGAATCCACTCATATTTTGCGGATTTAATCCCTTTTGTTAAGGCTGCTTTTTTACCTTCACTCGTTTTAATATGGTCAATAACTTGTATATTCGCAAACTTTTCCTGAATTCCGCGAAGCAGTTGTTGTAAATCCGGATCAGGCCCATCATTTATGATAACTGCCTCATAATGAGGATATTGCTGAGTAAGAACTGAATACAGATTCTGGCTCATATTTTCAGCAACTTTGTGTGCGCAGATAACTACAGTTACAGGTTCAAATTGAATTTCCGGGCTTGTTCTCTTGTCCGTCTGGGTTGCACGGGAATAGATTAAAATCCATAAAAAACACTGGTAAAGTGTAAAAAGGAATACTAAAATCTCTAATCCTGTCGTTATCAATGCTGTTTTAAATATTTTATAATGAAATTCTTATATATTAGATATATTTTTAATATGTTTGCATTCGAAAAAATATAGGTCTTATGAAAAACTACTCAATATTAACGCTTCTGGCTTTAATCCTTTCATTAAATAGCCGGGCTCAAATGCAGTTCAATGGGCAAGCCCTATTCGGAAACGAATGGATCCGTTATAATCAATCCTACTATAAGTTCTATACACGGGAAGATGGGTTTTATCGTATTGGTTATCAAGACTTAATCAAAGCCGGAGTGCCAATACAAAGCATAGAACTTAAGTTCATAAAAATTTATAAAAATGGCACAGAGCTAAGCCTTAGGACATCAACAGAAGGTCTTATGACAGAGACTGACTTTATTGAGTTTTATGGAACCAGGAATAGAGCAGAGCTTGATAAGCCTTTATTTTCGACTAGCTCCATACATTTCAATAAAGAATTTAGCATGTTTTCTGACAATGCTGCCTATTTTCTAACCTGGGATAACCAGTCTGTCGGTGCAAGAATGATCGAAAAACCAAATGACAATTCCAATCCTCTGGCAAAAGAAATCAGTTACGTAAAAAGAAATGTCTTGTATTTTTCTGAAGTTCACACCAAAAGAGCTCATGGCCCAAAAAATACTTTAAAACTCCCTGACTTTGATGAAGGACAGGGTTATGGTACTGCATCATTTAAAGAAAGAACATTTAACCTTAATTTTAAAAATTTTAATTCATCTGCTGAAGATGCAGAAATTAAAACAACAGTCTGGGGTACAGGATCCGGAGACAATACTTTACATAAATGCAATTTTTTCATCGATGGTAATCAGGAATCAACACTACAATTTTCAGGATTCAAGGTAAGAGAAGAAAATATAAAACTTACTTCAGATAGAGTAAATGAACAGATGGTATTAAAAATTTTATGCAATGGGAATCCTGAAGATAAAGTACATCTGTCAACAATTGAATATCGATATGATGCATTTTATAAATTTGACAACGCAACATATTCAACATTAATTATAAGGCCTTCTTTAACCAGAAAAACAATTGAAATTGAAAATTTTGATGGTGGAGCGGAAATGATGTTATATGATATAACCAATAATTATTTTATTAAATCTCAAAAAGATCCAAATGGTATTTATTCAATAGATTTACCTCCTTCTGACTTTGAAAGAGAGATAATAATTTTAAATCCTTCTTCTCAATTCAAATCTGTTGGTCAGGTTCAGAATGTTAAAATGGCAGAATACGAAAAAAATAATTATGACTTTCTCATTGTAACTTCTAAAAGATTGCGCTCAGGAAACAATGATGAAATTTCAGAATACGAAGCGTATAGAAGCAGTAAAGCAGGAGGTGAGTATAAAGTTAAAACTGTTTATATCGAAGATATTGAAGATCAGTTTGGATTTGGAATTAAAGGACATAATATTGCTTTAAGAAATTTCTTCCAATATTCCAGGACTATTTGGTCTGATATGCATTATGTATTAATTGTAGGAAAAGGATTGGAATATATAGTCTACAGAAATAATACGAATCAATACACAGAATTCGATTTTGTTCCTACGTACAGTGAGCCTGCATCAGATTATATGCTTGTTAGTGATGAGAATAGAATCCCATTTTACACAATTGGAAGATTGCCGGTTGTAAAATCATCAGAGATTAAGGATTACCTTACTAAATTAAAAGAACATGAATCATATATTCAATCATCTGAATACTCTATCAAAACCAGAGAATGGTTAAAGAGAATCATTCACCTTGCAGGAGGAGATCCAACTCTCTATGCTGTTTTACGTTCTCAGCTTGCAGGTATGGAAAATGAAATAGAACAAAATGCATACGGAGGAAATGTTACAACTTTCTATAAAGAAAGTACCAGCAATATTGAAGTCATTAATTCTGATGCTCTTCAAAATTTGATCAACGAAGGAGTTTCGATTATATCTTTCTTAGGTCACTCCAATTCATATAAACTGGATTTTAGTCTGGCTGGAATAGATGAATATTTGAACAAAGGGAAATATCATGTTTTTCTTGCTTTAGGATGTTATGCAGGACAAATGTATATTAATAACCGAAGTATAAGTGAAACACAAAACCTAGCCGCGGACAAAGGCTCAATCATATTCATTTCAAATACAACCGCAGGTCTTCCGGGAATCTTATATACTTTTGGAACTGACTTTTATTCTCAATTGGGTGGCGCATACTATAACAAACCAGTAGGTGATGCAGTTAAACTTGTAATAAATAATTTGATTGCATCCAAAAATGAAGCCCAATTATATCAGGCACTGTCAACTAGCTTCAATGGAGATCCAGCGCTAAGGTTAAATAACAATGCTGAAATAGATGTAACCGTTGATGGCACAACTGCCAAACACAAAGACAAATTTATTTTTGCTGATCAAAAAGAATTTACTTTTAATGTTGATCTTTTAAATCTTGGTTACGGTACAGAAGATAGTGTAACTGTTAAATTAGAAAACGTTTATCCTGATGGATCAACATCTATAGTTTTTAATGACAAAATTCTTATACCTCTTTCAAGATCTAATGTAGAATTTAAAATTCCTGTTGACGAAAACAAATCCGGGGGATACAATAAATTGATATTGACGATAGATCCGGAAAATAAAATTAAAGAAGGTCCGGATCCTTATGCAGAAAACAATAATACCTTAATCACCGGAATGAATCAAACGGGTTTTGATTATGTGGTAGTTGCGAACAATGCTAAAATTCTGTATCCGTCAGAATTTGCTATAATTAATCAAGACAAACCGAGGCTTGTAGCCTACAATGGATTTTTGTTTGGTAAAACGAAATATTTCATGGAACTGGATACGACTGAAAATTTTAATTCCAGTCTTAAGCGCAGCAATAACATGGAACAATTAGGAGGTGTTATCTCTTGGCCATTAACTGAATCCTTATTGCCTAATACTGTGTATTACTGGCGCGTCAGACCGGATAGCGCAGGTACGAATGTTTTAGCTTGGAAAAATAGTTCATTTATTTATATCCCGGGTCCTGAGATTGGCTGGAATCAATCGCATTATTTCCAGCATGCGAAGAATGATTTAACAAAAATGGAAATTCTTGAAACAGAAAGAAAGTATGAATATGTCAATGAGGTACGTGAATTTAGAGTTTATAATGGTTATATTGAATTACCAACTTTTATAAGACCAAAAATATTTGTCGGTTCTGATGTTGTTGCTGATTTTAATTATTGGGAACAAAGAAGCGACCTATCAGGTATTGTTGTGGCTTTCCTTGACCCGATTACAGGAACTATTTCAAAAAATATTACAGGCTCTGACTTTAATAGCGTAGGTGGCTCAAAACTTGCTGGTAGTGCTTATTATTTATTTGCTACGAACTCTAAAGAAGAAAGAACTAAATTACTAGACTTCTTAAAAAATAATATTCATGACAAAGCTGTGGTAATAGTTCAAACCATGGTCCAATTCAATCACTCACTATATCTTTCGGATTGGGCTTCAGATGGTCCTGAAAATTTAATCTCATTCTTTAAATCTAAGGGTGCTCAAAATATTGAACAACTTATATCTGCAGGCAATGTACCTTATAACTTAATTTATGGTCATAACAGACCTGATTATGAAACAAAAGACAGAATTGGAAATCTTACTGATGAACTTAATATTGGTCACTCTTTTAAAGTAAGAGCAAGTAAAGGAAACGTTAAATCAAAAATAATAGGACCTGCTACTTCGTATAATAAGTTTCTATGGAACTATAATTTATTTGATGCCAATACAGATACAATTAATGTGGAGATATATGGCATCGAAGCTGCAGGTAATGAGAAACTGCTATTTGGACCATTAGATGTTGGAGAAGTTGATCTTTCTTCTGTTGATGCAAAGACTTATCCATATTTACGCTTGAATTGGAATTCAAAAGATTCAAAGAACAAAACTTCTGCGAACCTTGATTATTGGAGAATATATTTTAAAGGAGGTCCGGACATTGCTTTCAATCCAGCCTTATCTTATAAGAAAAATTTTGATACGCTTAATCAAGGCAAAGTATTCAGAGTAGACTTAACTGCTCAAAATGTAAGTACCTATGACATGGATAGTCTGCTTATAAAATTTACAGTAATTGATCAGAGCAACAATCCAATTGCTACAGAGCAAAGATATGTTCCGGTAAAAGCCTTTGAAGATCTAAAATTCTTTTATGTAATAAAAACCACGCGTCAATTTGGTCCTTACAAGTTAATTGTAGAATTAAATCCTAAACAAGATCAACCTGAACTTATTACATTTAATAATACTGCGGTTATTGATTATTTTGTCAGAAAGGATAGAAGAAAACCATATATCAGAGTATCATTTGATGGTGATGTTATAAATAATGGAGATATAGTATCGCCTTCCAGTCAGATTGCTGTATTACTTCACGATGAAGACAACAGTATTCCGATGGAAAACCCGGATCACTTCAAAATCAAATTAGAATATCCTGATCAGGCACTTGTATCAATCGATCCAAATACTCTACAAAATGTCAGATTTAATCCAACCAATGTAAATTCAAGCGTCAATGAAGCAAGTATAGTAATTGACGGAGGTTTAAATCAAGAAGGCCTATACAAACTTTATGTCAGAGCGAAAGATGGCAACGGCAATTATACTTCGGAAACTGAAGAAGTCATTGAATTTAGAGTCATCAATGAAAGCAGTATTTCGAATGTATTTAACTATCCAAACCCATTTTCTACCAAAACCCGATTCGTATATACTCTAACCGGATCTACAATACCTGATTTCTATAAGATTCAGATTATGACTATTTCCGGCAAGGTCGTTCGCGAACTTAACGAATCAGATTTAGGACAAATGCGTATCGGCACTCACTTGACGGAATACGAATATGATGGAACTGATGAATTTGGTGATAAGTTAGCCAATGGCGTTTACCTTTATAAAGCTATCTTTAAAGATTCAGAAGGAAAAGAAATAAAGAAATACGAAACTGGAACGGACTCATTCTTCAAAAACAATCTTGGAAAAATGGTCATCCTTCGATAAAAAGATAAAAGAATAAATCTAATGCCTGATAAGAGAAATTTTGTCAGGCTTTTTTATTTCTTTTAAACTGATAACATGCATCCAGAAAAAACTTATTCGTCCAGTTGACATACTGAAACGGAAAGTAAGATCCAAATACTGGAACACTCGCCGGAAACGCACCATGATGTTCAGGGTTTTTGCTTAACACCTGCCATTGCATCATTTCAGATAGTAAAATTTCAGCTATGTCGAGAAAATTTTTATCATTAGAATATTCATAGGCCTTACAGAAGTTCGAAATACATTGAGCTTGCCCGGTAACACATTGAAAATTAGAACCGGGTTTCCAGTCTCTGCTGTAAATTCCATAAAGCTTTTTATCTCTTTTAATAACTTCCAGTAGCTTATAAGACATTTTAATACAATATTCGAGAATGCTCTTATCATGAAGCAATAAACCACTTTCAAAAAATCCTTCCCAGCTGTATGCAATTGTATGTGTTAAAGCAGGCTTGTCAGGCATAAATCCCATTTGATTAAACCCGGAATACTCATTTCTATTATCATACAACAACATCAAAGAATTCTTGACCTTCTCATTGTTGTTTTTATCCAAACAAAGCAATATTGGCCAAAGAGCTCTCGAATAATAGCTGGCAAAATAATTTGGTTTATATAAACCTTGCTTACACATTCCTTCATCATTAATACATGATAACAACCACTGAAGAGCCTTAGAAATAGCTTTTGTATATATTTCGTTTGGCTTGAAAAGATTTGCTTCCCGCAATCCAAAAAGAACTTGTGCCGTATTAAAAAAAGATGGTGAATTTCCACTGATTCCTGAAATATAATAGCCTTCTTCATGTTGCATGTCACACAACCAGTAAGCTACCTCGATACCTATTTCTTCTGTATCATGAAGAATTCCTGTATTCAATTTTATAAAGTTCTCAATTATATATCCACTCGTTTCAGGATATGGTGTACGCCAGGCAAAAATTGAAGGCAAATAATTGCGCCTGCTATGGGCAAATCCTTTTCGATTGGCTTTTAAAAAAGATTCTCTCAACCAAGATAACGCTGCTTCTTCCGCTTCATTGATTTTCACATCAATTGACATTCTACATTATTTTCTTTATCATTCTCAATAAAGGATTATCAATATAATATATGCTAGGAAAAATTATGGTTTCAGTTCCAAAAATTTTATTTACTCGTGCAATATCTTCAATTGTCGATCCATCAAAATTAAAATCGCAGCCCGATTCATTAGCCCACTCTATACCTTTCCATACTAATGCTCTTTGCCCACCCTTAGGTTTTTCAGATTTATCAACATAATTCATCCAATAATAAACTGTATTCTTTGATCTGACAAATAATGAAACAGCACTCCAACTATCATTTCTATTTACTCCAACTATTCGAACATGATTAGCAGCTAGAGCTTTGCGAATGAGTGCAACCAATCTCTCTTTGTTTTCAATCGCAGAAACATAATACTTGTTGTTAAGTAAAAAATCGACAATCTCATGAACCTTAGTTACGTCTGTGATCGTTTCTATTCCATTTACGTTAAGAATCTTTTTCTTGTTATCAGTAGTCATTTTCTCCCAAAGCAAACTCATATCAATTGGGTTTCTGACAATTTCCGTATATGCTAAATTACTCACAATTCTCTTATCACTAATCCTTGGCAAGCTTAGATTTGGAATATTAAATTTCAAATGCGCAGCACTTACACCCTTCAATGCCTTCATTAATGCGTGATACAGTTGCAACTCTGAACTAAATTTTGTATACTCTTTCATATCAGAGTTATGATGCTCAATTACCGCGTTGAAAGGAGTATATGGTAGGCTCTTATAATACTTTATTCCAAACTTTCTCTTTTCTACAAATACACATTGAAGATGCGAGCAATCAAATTGTATATTAATTTCTTTCCGTTGAGGAGCAAATGTTTCAAGCCATTCATTTGAAAAGAATATTTCTTCGGATTGCATAAAAGGTAAGAATAGGCAAAAGTAAAAATATATTAAGTTTTTCCCTAATAAATTCATAGTTTTGCCTTGGGTGACGGATCATGGCATCAGACTATAACCAGAGTTTCAATACCATTTTTAGATGGCAATTCCTTTCAACAGTAATCATTACTGTCATTCAACTCATAACGATTGTCCTTCTCGGAAGACTTTTAGAATATAAGGAATTAGGTGCTTTTGCTCTTTTTCAAATTATTTTTCGCTTTGCATTGTATTGCTTAGAGCCGGGAATGTTCTTTAGTATTATACAAAAACATGAAAGCAATTCAAGTCTCATTCGAAAATTGTTTTCATGGCAATTTGTTTATCTGCTTTCTTCTTGCATAGTTCTTGTATTCTTGTCTTTATACTCTGAAACTTTCAAGGAAGTACATGGAGTGCTTTTAGTGAATTGTTTCGTTATATTAATCCTTATTGGATCGGGATCATTTTTACATTCAAAGTTAATCCAACAATTTAAGCAAAAAGAAATTGCAATTTCACAAATTATCGCATATCTGTTTGAACTCATTCTTGTGATTGGATTATGCAGTTTTTATAACCCTTTACTGGTATTTAGCTACGGCATTATAGTAAGATATCTTGTATTCTATGGAATGTGTTTAATTTATTATTACTTTCTGGCAAAAAGTTCTAACACTGAAATTCAAAAAACATCCACAAAGGATCATCTGCAACAGAATCACTACAACATTGCTTCACAGATACTAAGCTATTTGCAAGGTCAATATGATACTTTTATTATTATTTCATTATTTGGCTTAAGCACTCTTGGAGGATATATTCTTACAACTGAAATCAGCTTTGTTATTTTTTCAAAGGTCAATCCATTATTTAATAAAGCGATTCTTCCTGTTGTTTCAAAATCTATCAACGATAAAAACGGAGAAAACAATATTATTAGTGAAAGCTTTACAAATTATTTCATTTTAATCGCTTTAAGTTATTGTGGTTTCTGGATTTTTCGAAGTGATCTGTTTCTATTGGCGTATCCGGAAAAAGTTGACGAGCTATCATATTATGCTTCTATACTCCTTCCGATTGCTTTTTGTAAGGCTCTTAACAATATTATGAATAGTTATTTGCTAGCGATTGGGGAAGCCAGGAAGATATTTTACTGGAACGTAATATTGCTAGTCTCCAATTATTCAGTATTCGCAATATTTTTCTTTCAGAAATACGAATTGCATACTTTTTTAGTTTTTAGCTTATTGTACACAATACTCTCAACAATGATTGTAAGCTATGTATTATCTCGCGAATTAAAACGAAAAGAAATTCAATGGAAAGGAATTGAAGCTAAAGCCATAATGAATATAATACTAATTATTATAGTTCTGTACTTCATTCATGTATTCATTCCTTCAACACTCTTAGCTATTTCTATGGCCCTAATTTTTACTTTAGTAATGCTCTATATATTGGAAAGAAAAAGATTTTTATCCTGGCTTTCATTATCGATTATTTGATGTCATACTTCTTAATTTCTAACCTTCCCGTTGCCTCACCAAATCATGCCATAGAGCAAATTCAAACCTTTAATTCTTCTAATTACAATATTACATTAACAGGTAAAGGTACTTTTAATTCATACCGAAAAGAAGATGAAAGTACAATACTTATTATTTTGGGAAATCCAATCTTTAAAAATAATTTTAATTCTTTAATTCAAAACATATCTATCAGTGAACTTGCTTTACATCCTGAAAACATATTTGAAATATTCAATCAAATAAATGGAATTTGTGGCATTCTGGTAATCCATAAAAAAAATAATTCAATTCTAATTGCTACAGATCCATTGGGTTATTTTCCAATTTTCATTTATGAATCGGATGAATCTTTAGTAATAACCAGTGAATTGAAACAATTGTGGAACTCTTTATCTGAACATCCAGAATTAGATACAAATGCCATATTAGAATACTACAACAATGGTCACTTTATTTCCGGGAAGACCTGGTACAAAAATTGTCATAAGGTTTTACCTTCGACATTCCTGATTCTGAATACTACAACAGGCACTTATTCTCAATCTTTTTACTGGACATGGAAAAAAGTAATCCGCTCAGAAAATGCTAACGAGAAAAAGAAAACTGAATACTATAATTCATTTATTGAATTATTTAAAGCAATAGATTTATCTTCTCAAAAAATTGGAGTAGGACTTAGTGGAGGTCTTGACAGTCGCTGGGTCGCCTATGAATTGCAAAAATCAAAAGCCCAACTTAGTTCTTATACTCTTTCGCAGAATAATTCGATTGAACAAAGTACGGCTAAGAAAATATCTTCTATTCTAAAAATTAAACACCATACATTTCCATTAAGCTTTGAGAATTGGTTTGAGAAAAGGCTCTATCAATTTTGGTCAGTCGATGGATTAATTCCAATTCATCAGTTTCATGAAGGACCTATTTATAATGAATTAAATGATCATTATGATATGATTGCAACAGGTTTTTATGGTGGTGGAATTTATGCGAGCGAAACAGAATGCAATCAAAAAATAAATTCGCAGATTGCCAATCGATTTCTTAGCTTTTTAACATCACCGCCATATACTGAACTGGAACATTTCTCAATCAATTGTATTGATCCATACCTTTCATGGCAAAAAATTTCAAATTTAGGCGCACTTCAGGTGTATACGATGTCAAAGTCAATACCGGTCTTATTGCCTTTTTACAATATGAATTGGATGCAAGTCAATTATTCCATAGACGACAGAGATCAGATTTATAGCAAATTTTTTCTTGAAGTTCTGAATGATAATTTGCCAAAAGAAATCAATAGTTTTATTTGGCAACGAACTTTATTGCCGTCCAAATTTCAAAAATTAAATTTCCTTATTCAAAAATTTCAATTGAATAAAGTTCTAAAATTAATTTTGCAAAAATTTGGTATGAATATCCAGTTTGTCAAATATGATAATCTACAAGATAAAATGAATGAAATAATAACCAATGAATCTAAACCTGAGTTCTTAGAAAATATCAAACCTATCACTATCGAAAATAAATTCAGATACATCAGCATACTGCTTTGGCTTAAAATGAACAAAGAAAGATCGCACAATGTCTTATAAAGTTCTTCATATTGTAGATTACTATCTTCAGGAAACTATGAATTGGCTTGAAGAACTTCTGATACAAACTGAATCTGATGTTGAACATTCAATCGCTGCAATTTTCAATTCAGGAAATCATACTCGCTTTAAGATTATTCCCGGATTCGGAATGCAATCTACTTATCCACCATCATTTACTAAAAAAATAGTTGCCAGACTCAAGCAATCCACTTTTGAATCGAATGTAGTAGACTATATCAATAAGAATAATATAGATGTAGTTCATTTTCATTTTGGACATATTGCCATTCGATTTAAAAATATCATTGCCAAAATAAAATGCAAAAAGTTTGTTTCATTATATGGATTTGATTATGAATACCTCGTTCACAATAACCCATCTACATTAAAAGATTATAGATATTTATCTTCCCGCGATGTTCATTTTATAGTAGAAGGCAATTATAGCAAGGCATTATTGGACTCATATAAAATTCCATCTTCTCAGATTCATATTGTTCAAATGTTCTTCAAGAGAAGTGTTGAAATAAATCAGGTCCAACTAAGCTATCCTATTAAAATCTTACAAGTCGCTACCTATACCGAAAAAAAAGGTCAACTCCAATTTTTGGAAGCGCTTGGCCATTCCGGACTTGGTAACTTTTTTATAGTGGAATTTTATGGAGAGAAAATGAGTGAATTATACTTCCAACAATTAGAAGAATCTGTTAAAAAATACAATTTGCAATCCATTCGATTCGGCTCTAAAATAACGATTTCGGAATATCTAAATAAGCTTCGAGAGTGTCACTTCATAGTCAACCTAAGCAATAAAGCAGACTCAGGTGATACTGAAGGAGGATGCCCTGTTTTTATAAAAGATGCGTTTTCTCTTGCTAAGCCTGCGATCACAACCAATCACTGCGATATCCCGGAAATCGCAGTTCACAATTATAATTCATTTATCTCTTCAGAAAATAACATCCATCATGTAATTGACAATTTATCCAAGATTGTTCAACTTAACCAGAGATCTTATCTTGCAATGTGCAAAGCTGCCAATGAAACTGCCCGACCGAAATGTGAAAACGATTGGACAAGACATTCACTACTGAAAGCATATCATGATTGATAAATCCCGAATCGTTATTTTTAATCCCTTTGATTCTCCGCATGCCAATCCCAGGAGTATTAGGATTCAAAACCTTATAAAAGAAATTCAATCAGAATATGATGTCCTATTCATTACTAATCCGGTAAAAGGGTTAACCTCACGATCAAGTTTCATAAAATATCATGGATTCACAATACAAACTCAGAAAGGCAATAGTATTAAGAATAATATTTTCACTTCCATTCTAAAGAAAATTATTTGGCCGGATGTATTATTATTGAATAGCATATTCCATGGCATGGTATATATATTTAAGTATTACAAATCGAATGATATAGTAATCACTGTTTCTAATCCCGTCTCTGTTCACTGTATTGGAATTTTGTTAAAAATCTTTAGAAAAAGAATCTTTTGGATTGCAGATATTGGTGATCAATTTCAATCTGCCAATCAATCTATCTTTGGATTTTTTTCAAATCTCTTTGAAAGTTATGTTATTCGCAAGGCTTCAAAAATTGTAACTAATTCTAATGGAATTCTTAGTCACCTAAAGATATTATATCCACGATGCGAAAATAAATTTTTGGTAATTCATAATGGGTCATCTATTGATTTCAGTGATATTGAATTTGACAATTCGGAACCATACATAATCTCATATATGGGAAATAGTTATGAGCCTATTCGATCAGGAATTGAGGAATTAAAAGTTCTTTCCGAAGTGCAATTACTTCTGCTAAAAAATAAACTACATCTTGATATTCAATTAATAGGAAGGCAAAATTCTTCCTTAGTAGATAAATTTCAATCTTCTAATATTCATTTTATTCCTCATTGTAATTCCGATGAATTATTACAGCACTATAGCAAATCAAGAATTCTTTTTAGTTTAGCCAATAAGAATTATGCCGGAATGCCAAGTAAACTTGAAGAGTATTGCAGCACAGGAATCCCAATAATATATTTTTGTTATTCAGAAGAAGATCCAGGAGTTTCATTTCTTCATCAATACAAGAACCATCTTATTTTTATAATCGGCACTTCATCAACATCGATGCTCTTTGAATTTATAGACCTTCATTTGAAAGAAGATCTAAGGACGAAACCACCTAAAACGATGAAGAATCAGAGTTATTGGTTAAAACTTTTAGAAGACCTTAACATTTAACAACACATGAAGCTCATTCAGAATTCAGATATTTACAACGTGAATTCTAATAGTCCTTTTGTATTTGAATCCAAATTGCCAGGATCCGGAACTTCAGTCTTTGCCAGAATGACTGAATTGGCTACAAAGTATTCAGCAGTGAATCTGGCACAAGGATTTCCTGACTTTCTGCCTCCCGTTGAATTATTTGAATACTTAAATGAAGCAGTGAATAGTGGCATGAATCAATACGCTCCTATGCCCGGTTATCTTCCACTAAGAGAGCAATTGTCAAGAAGATTACAGCTGAACTATAATTTCGAAGCTGATCCCGTAACAGAAATAACGATTACTGCGGGAGCAACTCAAGCTATATACACCATTATTAGTAGTATTATCAAGCCGGGTGATAAAGTTTTGATTTTCGAACCTGCTTATGATTCTTATGGCCCTTCTGTTATTGTCAATGGTGGTATTCCCGTATTTATTAAATTAAAAGAACCTCAGTTTTCTATTCCTTGGGAAGAATTAGAAAACACACTTCGTTCTCATAATATCAAATTAATTTTAATTAACAATCCACACAATCCATGCGGAACGGTTTTATCTTCATCTGATGTTGACAGACTGTATTCACTGGGTGAAAAATATGATTGTATCTTATTATGGGATGAAGTTTATGATCTGCTAGTCTTTGATCAAATAAAACATTATAGTGCACTCCAGCATGAACTAATGCCTACTCGTGGTATCGTTGTTTTTTCTTTGGGAAAAACTTTGCACAATACGGGCTGGAAAATGGGTTATGTCGTGGCTAATTCCTATTACACTTCTGAAATTAGAAAACTTCATCAATTTACTGTCTTCTCTGTTAATACTCCCGGCCAGTTCGCTGTTGCAAAATTTATAGAAAATCATTTTCAATTCTTCAACGAGCTTCCTGAATTTTATCAAAAGAAAAGAGACACTTTTTTGAATAAAATATATAATTCAGGTTTGGAAATACTTCCTTGTTCTGGTTCATATTTTATTTTGACAAGCATAAAAAAAATTACAAATCTGTCAGATGAAGATTTTGCTCGACAATTAGCAACACAGTGCGGGGTAGCATGCGTTCCTATATCTGCTTTTTATCACGATCAATTTGATCCGGGAATTGTTCGCTTTTGCTTTGCTAAAAAAGAAGAAACTCTTCAACTTGCCGGTGAAAGGCTACATAATATTATTTCAAAATTTCAGTTTAATTAAGAACTCATTTCAATGATAAAATATATACTAACCCTAATTCTTCTTATTCATGCGGGCTTTGTTTCAGAATTAATTTCGCAATCCGGAACAGGGACCATAAAAGGAACTATTAAAGACACTACTGGTGAAAGTCTTATGTTGGCATCAGTAATGTTATTAGATCCGTCCGATAGCACATTGCTTGAATACATACAAGCAGATAAAGAAGGAAAATTCGAATTTCGATCAGTTCGCTTCAGAAATTATCTTTTAAAAGTAAACTATGTATCTTATCTACCCTTACAAATTCCAATTCAACTGCAGTCTCGCGAACTAGATCTTGGCATATTACGAATGAGCCCAATATCAAAAGAATTATTTGAAGTTGTAATTAAAGCTGCGAAAGCACCTATGACCATTAAAGGTGATACGATTGAATATGATGCATCAACGTTTAAGGTTCCCGCAGGCTCGAGTGTAGAAGATCTACTTCGCAAACTTCCCGGAATGGAAGTTGACGTTCAGGGAAATATCACGGCAGAAGGAAAAAATGTAAATCGTGTTACGGTAGATGGTAAAAGTTTTTTTGGAGGAGATCCAAAAGCAGCTACAAAAAATCTTCCAGCGGAAGGAATATCGAAGGTACAGGTTTTTACTGATCAGACAGAGGAAGAAAAAATCACAGGTAGAAAAAGATTGAATGCAGATAAGGCAATGAATCTTGAGCTTAAAGATGAATTCAAAAAAGGAGGTTTTGGAAAAATAATTGCTGGTGTTGGAACTGAAAATACAAAAGAACTTAAAGGATCATTTAATAAATTTGATACAAAGCATCAATTTGCTATCCTTGGTTCTGGAACCAATACTGGAAGAAACGGTCTCTCATGGAATGATTATCAGGATTTCAAAGGATCAAGTTCTTTTAATTGGGGTGATGACGGTGAATTTGGATTTAGCACAGGTGGAAATTTCAGATTTGTAACTTTTGATGATGGAGGTGAAGAAGATGATATATCTGGAATCGGTTCATTTTTCGGAGGTGATTCATATGGCTTTCCTGAAAAAATTTCTGCGGGCCTTAACTACAATTATGATCACAAAAAAACGAAACTGAGTTCGATGTATTTCTATGACATCAACAAGCTATATTCAGATGCATTCAGAACACAGAACTTACTTTATCCTGAAAATTCTTATAATACCCAAGATACATCTTCTAGAGATAACAATCGTAACAGTCATCGTGTTGAATTGCGTTATGATCAGGAAATTGATTCGTTCATGGGATTCTCAATTAAGAGCAATCATTCATTAGGAAATAGAAATACATTAACCAATACCAATACACACAGTTATACTCCGGGTGCAATTGTTATTAATGATCAGTTAGCGAACTCTGATGCAAGTGGAATGACAATTAATTCTCAAAACTCAATTATTTTTCGAAGCAAATTTAAAAAGAAAGGCAGAAGCATGGGTGTAAGTACTGCTTTTAATTATACTGATTCCGAAAGAGATACTGATCAGGATGCGACTAGTAATTTTTATTCAACTTCCGGAGTTCTTGATTCAATTTCAGAATTGCGTCAAAACTTTGTAACCACGCAACCTGTGAGCACTTATAAAGCCAATTTCTTTTGGTCAGAACCAATTGGCAAGAAGATATTCGCTAAAACGTTTTATAACTTTAGTAAGAGTTTCACTGATTATGATCGAAATGTCGGGGACTATAATGACGTTCAACAACTCGTCAATAATGCATTTCTGAGTCGTGAATTTAACAATACCAGCGGATATAATCGTTTGGGTCAAACCTTAAGTTATATTCATAAAGGCTTTAGTGTTAATACTGGTGTTGCATATCAGGAAATATTTCTAAAGAGTATTTTTAAAACAGGTCTTGATTCAACAGATTCACAAAGCAATAGGGTTTATCAGAACTGGATACCCAATGCAGAAATAGAATACGAAATGTCAAATGGAACTGAATTTTCTGTTTCGTATAATAAGTATGTTAGCGCTCCTAATTCACGAGATCTTCTACCAATTGTGGATAATTCCAATCCTCTTTCAATCCGAATTGGAAATCCTGACCTTGAGCCTCGCATTAGCAATGATCTTAGTTTTTCCATTAGAAAATTTGATCGATTGACATTCATCAATTTCTTTTCACGCTTTGGTGCAACATATAATGAAAGAGATATCATTAATCTTATTAGTATTAGTGAAAGTCGCGTTAGCACATCAATGCCAATCAATATTAATAACACAAGATCTTTATTCGCAAATTTTAATTTTGGCTTCCCGATTGTAAAAAATAAATACATGATAAACATTGGCTATAACTATAGCTATAATCTGAACAAGACCAATGTGAATAATATCTTTAATAGCCCAGTAAATCAAAATAATAGCGTCAATATGCGAATTAGTATTACGCCTTCTGATGTCTTTACACTATTTATCAGCAGCAATTACAGAATTCAACAACAAAAGTCAGATCCCGATAGTAGCGACTTAACGAATGTGAATAATTTGGGTTTAAATACAGAAATGAATATTAAATTTCCCAAACTAATATTTTTTAATTCGTCATTCAACTTGACCAATAATTCGAATTCCATTAATGATTTCAATACTACTATTCCGATATTAAATGTTTCAGTTTCTAAATTATTTTTAAAAGATAATAAAGGAGAAATACGATTAAGTGCATACGATTTATTAAATAAAACGCAGGGAGTCCAACAAAGTATCAATTCAAATCGTATCTCACAGACCCAAACTCTTTCTCTTTCTAGATACTTTTTATTAAGTTTTACATACAATATGAGAGGAATTAAATCTTCACTTGAAAAAGATGGAAGAAGAAGATTTATGTTTTAAAATTAATACGAATGAACTTATTTATTTTAAATTATCGGATCACAAATTATACTTCTCAACAATCATTTGATTTTAGCTATCAACCTTTATCTATGTATTTCTTTAAACTCTTTATCCTTTTTTTATTCGCGCTCCCTTTACAATCTCAAGTCAGCAAAATAGAATATGCACGTACTGTTAAATGGTCAGAAATAGCAAAGTCACTCCCTCATCTTTCCAAGGAAGAAAAAGACAGAATATCAATGACTTGGGGAAAAAACAAAAGCGATGCAGATCCTTATGTTCTTATATACGATGAATCACAAGCGATTTATTATCTTGATGAAGACAATATGCCACCACAACAATGGAATTGGAGGAGGGAAAAAAGATTTCTTCATACCTCACTAAAAGACAAAAAACGCCTGGACAATATTGAAATGCTCGGAAAGTCTTTTGTCTTCGAAGATGACATGCTTCGTTTTAAATGGAAAATTCTTAACGAGATTAAAGAAGTCGCAGGTTATGTATGCATGAAAGCTGAAACCATCGATACTGTGAAAAATCAAAAAATTGTTGCTTGGTTTGCTTCAGAAATTCCAGTCTCTTTGGGACCAGAAGGATTTAGTGGATTACCGGGTCTTATTCTTGAAATCGACAAAAACAATGGCAGCGCAATTGTAACCGCTACAAAAATTATTAAGGATTCAATCTCGACACCTATTAAAATCCCAAAAAAGAAAGGGAAAAAAATAACCAATCAAAAATTCGATGCTTTTGTATCTAAACACATCAAAGAAAGTTTTACAGCGCAAAGAAATCCATATTGGGGACTTTATTACTAGTAACTGTTAAATAATAAATAGTAAATTTTATTATTTATTATTTATTATTTACTATCTATTATTTATTACCACTCACTTGTACATTTGAAAATTGGTAATTCCAATTCGTTGTAAAAAATGCTTGACAGAGGTTAACAATACTCCTAGACCATATTTCATAGAACGAGAAAAATTTATTGATGAAGCTTCATCAAAATATTTCGTAGGACAACTGATTTCTCCAATATCAAATTTTTTATAAATGATTTGAGATAACATTTGATTGTCAAATACAAAATCGTCAGAGTTACTGTTATAATTAATTGATTCAAGCACTTTTCTGCTAAATGCGCGATATCCTGTATGATATTCCGAAAGTTTATAACCAACAAGTGCATTCTGTGTTAAAGTCAGAAATCTGTTGAATACATATTTATAAATTGGCATTCCACCCTTCAAGGCACCTTTCCCTAGAATTCGGGAACCTAATACTACCGGATATAAGTCTTTCGCAATTAGGTTAACCATACTTGGAATTAACTTTGGAGTGTATTGATAATCGGGATGGAGCATAATTACAATGTCTGATCCTATTTCAAGCGCTTTGTTATAAAGTGTTTTTTGATTTCCACCATATCCCGTATTTCTTTCATGACGAATAACATGATTAATATTAAGTTTTTTCGCGATAGAAAAAGTTTCGTCATTACTTGCATCGTCACACAATATCAATTCATCAACGATATCAAATGGAATTTCTCCAATCGTTCGTTCAAGAGTTTTAGCAGCATTATACGCAGGAAGAACAACTACTACTTTTTTATTCAGAAACATTCTCCTCTTTTTTGATCAGGCTAAATTGCTTCAACTGGTGATACCATCGAAGACATTTTTTCATATCTCTATGTTTAACCTTGTAGGGGTCGTAATCAGGAATAATGGTTTGAAAAAATAATTTCATTTCTTCTTCAGTGGCTGTTTCAATTGGTATTGGAATCTCTGCTTCCTTAGAAATAAAAATTTCATACACTTCTTTCAATGGCATTGTACCTCCCAGAATATACAATCCCATACTGTCCAATGGAGAAATTTGATATAATCGTCCGGAAAAGAAACCATTTATACCTGTACTTAGGTCTTCTAAAATAAGCCCATTCGATTTTGATGCAACGGCCTTGTAAAGGGTATCCTTAGAATTTACAGCAACAATCTGATCTAACTGAATCATGAATATGAAATTAAAAAAATTTAAATATGTCTCTTATACGCCGCAAATATCGTGATTCCCACTAAGTATTCAAGCAGTTAAGAACAGAGATTATAAATAGCAATGGATTTGTTTCAAAATGGTCACCAGGGTGCTTTATATACTCACTTCAATACATAATGAAAAGAGCCTTTATCACTCTTTCATTTAAATTAAAATCAACCTGCCAAACCTGCCCTTTAAATTATAAATCTTTCAAAATCAAGGACTCAACTATCTGATAATCCTTCTTCATTACTCAAAAACACTTTAACTTTTCGTTAAGCCCTTAATTCATTGATTTTACACAATTTTGCAGGTAAATTACAAAAAATGTCAATTTCTAATATCTTAAGACACTGTTCCCACATCGTATTTTCCGGTATTTTGTTTACTCAGTTCTCTTGTGGACAGACGCCTTCTAAACAACCTGCTTCTAATCCCACAGCAACTCCTGCATCTGCTGATGCTTCTTATAAAGCGGAACATGAAGGTTGGCTAGTAGATATTGAAGAAGCCTATGCCCTTTCTGAAAAAACCAACAAACCTATCCTTGCGAACTTCACGGGTTCTGACTGGTGCATTTGGTGTAAAAGATTGGCGGCAGCGGTTTTTGTACACGATGAGTTTAAGAATTGGGCTAAGAACAATGTCATACTTCTGGAACTTGATTTCCCAAGAGGCAAAACGATTCCTGCGAAAATTCAACAACAAAACAACAACCTGCAACAGGTTCTTCAAGTACAAGGTTTTCCCACTGTTTGGTTATTTGACTTAAATAAAAATCCCACTACCAATCAGTTTAATATTCAGACCTTAGGCATGACAGGATATACTGCAACTCCATCTGAGTTTATTTCAAAAATAAACGAATATATCAAGCAAAGGAAAAAATAATTTTTCCGAATTTGGCTTCAATTAGATTATTCAATTTACTTTGATTGAATTTAATTGATACAAGCTTGCCTTCTTAAAAAAGGAATCAATATGTTTTCGGTTTTCTCCTTGGGCTAAAACGCTTACCTGGTTTTGGCTTACTGTTTTCAATTGGATTATATTCCGGAGCAGGTCCTAATTCACTTGGCACTTTTTCCTTCGTTATTACTTTCTCCAGTAATTTTTCTATGACTGCAAATGCAGCTTGTTCTTTCTGTGATATTATTGTTATTGCTACTCCTTCTGCTTCTGCTCTTGCAGTTCTACCAATTCGGTGAACATAATCTTCTCCATCATTTGGAACATCATAATTGATCACCAGGTCTATTGTATCAATATCAATTCCGCGGCTTACAATATCTGTAGCAATGAGAATTGGAATTTGACCGCTACTAAAACCTAGCAAGACATCTTCGCGTTGCTTCTGTTCAAGATCGCTGTGTATTTCAGCGACTTTGAATTTTGCTTTATAAAGATCATAAGTCAATTCCTTTACGCTTTGTTTTCTACTACAGAAGATTAAAGCACATTTAAAGGGGCTATGTTTTAAAATATGCTTAACCAATTTTAATTTTTGATTTTCATAAACTACATAAGCCTTTTGAATAATCTTTTCTGGCGGTTTTGAAATTGCAATATTTACCTCTTGCGGATTTTTCAGAATTTTTCTGGCTAATCCTCTTATTCGATCAGGCATTGTTGCAGAAAATAAAAGTGTTTGCTTTTTTTCCGGAAGAGTATTGATAATTTTAGCAATATCTTCCTGAAAGCCCATATCAAGCATACGGTCTGCTTCATCCAGTACTAAATATTGTAATGAATTAAGATCAAAGTATTTCAAATTAAGATGAGCGATTAATCTTCCAGGTGTGCAGACAACAATGTCAACACCCATCTGTAATGCTTTCTTTTCAATGTCAAAATTCTTCCCGTCATTTCCGCCATATATAGCAATAAAACTAATGTCCAAAAAATATGAAAATGCTTCAATATGCTGAGAAATTTGCTTCGCCAATTCCCTTGTTGGTACAACCACTAATGCACTGACCTTGTGAGCATGTTTATGAGAGATAATATGGTTAAGAACCGGCAGTAGAAAAGATGCAGATTTACCGGTTCCGGTTTGGGCCGAAACTATCAGATCTTTACCCGCTAAGATCGCAGGAATTACAATTTCCTGAACAGGCGTTGGAGTTTCATATCCACAAGATTCAATACCTTGAACTAATTGTGGGTGAAGATTGAAGTCTTTAAATGTCATGTTGTGAAGTAAGAAGATTTATCATCTTCAGGAAGTTTTGTTTTTTTGGTATTTCCAAGGATTTTTTCCTATTTGCCTTGTGAATTACTGGTTGAGCAAAAAATATGAAATATTCAAATCTTTGGTATTCATTCAATAAATCAAACATAAAGATAAGTGATGAAATAATAATAAGCTTATATTTCTTCCATCTAACACTTTCATACCTACTCCATATTAAATTCTCCTATTCAAAACAATATTCATGGATGGCTTCTTTAATAGCTTACAATGACTCAATAATTGTTTGCAAAAAGAATAAATGAAGTCAAAAATTAACTCAATAAGATTAATATTAATTCAGATTTATGATTGATCAATATTCGACTCGATACATTATTCATTACTCAAAATTGTTTTCCACCTTTATAAACTTTCGAATGTTGATATTAAAAATTTATGCAAGAAACAACTTCTTCCAAAAGCCTATTAAAATTCAAAACTTAAATCATTAGCATTCTTTCAAGAATAATTTGCTATTAAAAGTCATTTTGGTTTTTGTAGTTAAATCAGATTGTAACTCAAAACCAATGTAGATACGATTAATATTAAATTCAAATGAGATGTACTTTGGAAATTATATTTATTTTTCATTCCAGAACAAA
The DNA here is from genome assembly GCA_013140975.1 of Saprospiraceae bacterium. Taxonomy (GTDB): domain Bacteria; phylum Bacteroidota; class Bacteroidia; order Chitinophagales; family Saprospiraceae; genus Vicinibacter. The sequence continues at coordinate 3,911 of JABFRV010000153.1, read as the reverse complement.
GAAATACTCAATCACGTATCTCTCGGATTCTGAAATGTAAAGATATTTATTTCAAGTTGAAAATTACGCAGCTACTTACGATGCAATGTGTATCCAGATCTCTAAATTATAAAACAATTTTCTTCACTGCTGCAACCACATCTTTAACTCCCAGCCCATATTTTTCAATTAATTCCATAGGCTTTCCACTTTCACCAAATGAATCATTGACGGCAACATATTCCATTCTTGTAGGATGATGAAGGGCTAGTGTTTGAGCAATGCTGTCACCGAGTCCACCGTTGCGCTGATGTTCCTCGCAACTTACAACTCGATTTGTTTTTTTGACCGATTTAATAATAGCTTCTATGTCAAGGGGTTTTATTGTGTGTATATTAATAAGTTCACAATCGATTCCTTCTTGTTCAAGTAACCGTACAGCTTCTAATGCCTGCCACAACATGTGACCTGTAGCAAAAATACTTACATCTTTACCTTCTCGAAGTGTAATTGCTTTTCCTATTTCGAATTTCTCATTTTGCATGAAGACCGGCCAATCGGGTCTGCCAAATCTTAAATACACTGGTCCTTCATGATTTGCAATTGCCATCGTTGCTGCTTTGGTCTGTGCATAATCAGCAGGATTTATGACGCACATACCGGGAAGCATTTTCATCAAACCAATATCTTCCAGAATTTGATGTGTTGCGCCATCTTCTCCTAAAGTTAATCCCGCATGTGAAGCGCATATTTTTACATTTTTTCCAGAATAAGCAACTGACTGTCTTATCTGATCATAAACTCTTCCTGTAGAAAAATTGGCAAATGTTCCTGTGTATGGAATTAATCCGCTGGTTGCCATTCCTGCTGCCATTCCAATCATATTGGCTTCAGCAACTCCAACTTGAAAATATCGTGATGGAAATTCTTTTTCCAAAAGATCCATCTTCAATGAGCCTGCTAAATCTGCACAGAGAGCTACTATTTTTGGGTTGGATCTGGCAGCTTCAAGCAATCCGTCTCCAAATCCATTTCTTGTAGCAATTTTTTGTGTACTTGTAAATTTATCCCAACTCATATCTTATAGTCTCCTAATGTTTCAGTTAATTGATCCAATGCTTTGGCAGTCTGCTCATCGTTGGGAGCCACACCATGCCACCTATGTGTTCCCATCATGTAATCTACTCCAAATCCCATGATCGTTTTCATCAGTATTACGATTGGCTTACCTTGACCAACATGACTTTTAGCGTCGGATATTTTTTGATCTATGTCTTGCATATCATTTCCGTTCGCATGAAGGACTGTCCAACCAAATGTCTTCCATTTTCCTTCAAGATCACCAAGACTAATTACCTTATCATTTGGACCATCAATTTGCTGTCCATTCCAATCCACAGTGACTATGAGATTATCTGCTTTGTAATGAGCAGCAGCCATTATGGCTTCCCAATTCTGCCCTTCTTGTAATTCTCCATCTCCGGTTAAAGCAAAAACCAACTTTGTGTCTGCTTGAAATTTTTTAGCCAATGCCAAACCCAATGCAACGCTCAGACCTTGCCCCAATGATCCACTTGCTATTCTAACTCCCGGGATATGTTCTTGTGTAGCAGGATGGCCCTGTAATCTGGAGTTCAATTTTCGAAAAGTAGCAAGTTCATCTACAGGAAAATGCCCTGTTCTTGCTAAAATACTATAAAAAACCGGCGAAATGTGACCATTTGACAAAACAAAAATATCTTCGTCATTTCCATTCATCGTAAATGGTAACTTAAAACGAAGATGATTAAAATACAAGGAGGTCAAATAATCCGCACATCCAAGTGATCCTCCGGGATGACCACTTTTTGCAGACCAGGTCTGTCGGATTATATCACGCCTTACCTGTGAAGCAATGGATTGTAACTCAGCGATGGTTTTCATATCAGGACTCAAAGGTAGAGAAATGCTCACAATCCCTACACATCCAATAGATTATATTCTGATAAAACTTATATATAAATTTAATGGATTTGTTTTCAAGGCTTTACGATTAATTTCAATGGTTTGAATTAATTTTGTGAGGTATATTTTAACCCAGATTTTTCAGTTGAGTTTCGTAGTGAGAGTCAAAAGTTCAATAAAATAAAGTACTCACGGAGTATTTTTACCGCAAGCATAGTTCCATTATGTTGAGGATAAAAATAGGAGTAAGTGCTTGATTTTGAAGAAATTTTGGCTCGTAATAGAAAGGCAACTGAAAAATCTGGGTTTAAGGGCTTTGTTCCATTGAAACTCGTAATATTTGTGAAAAGCATCTTTCCTCTTTTTCTTTTAGTCTGCCTGGGTTTTACTTGCTCTCCTAATCTTATAAATGGATTGGATTCCCAAACCAAAGACAGCGTTTCTAGAACGCAAACGTATGTTAACTGGGTTAATGAAAACACAATTGATCAAAAAAGATTCGAACGTGGTCCAAAGGAAAATTTCACTGTCTATTATAACCATGTTAAAGAAATTATACGATTGGATAGACTTATAAAAGATGGTGCAATCCAAAAGGAATTCAAGTTTTACTTATTAAATAATTTCTTGGTTTATAGTGAAAATCTAACTTCCAATACTGCTAAGGTTAAAAATCACTGTTTGCTAGATGCAAAACAACACTATTTTTCCCAGGAAAAAGCTATATTTGCAGCGCAAAAAACCGAGAGCTATAAGAATTGTGATCAAAAGGCAATTCTAAAGTTTGAAAAAAAACCCTACAAAAACCTAGAAATTTCCCAATACATCTATAAAGATGAAATGGCAATTATTGAAAAATTAAAAAATTTTATAAAATAAAAAATGAATTCTATTATGAAAAATCTAATGTACCTTTTATTAGTTGGCCTCTTCATAGTGAGTATTAACTCTTGTACTGAAGACCCGATTGACACTACTAAAGTGCCTCCTACAATTGGCTTCGTGCCAACAAGTGGTTATATTACTGCAAATGAAACTGTTGATGGTGGTTCTACTATTAAGACAAAAATTAATGCAACGAAGGGGAATAGTAATTTAAAACTATTTACTGTGACATCTAAAAGAGCAAGTGAAACAGCTGAAAAGTTAGTAGACTTTTCAACTCTTAAAATTAATGGAGCATTAGCAAATTCGAATCCAACATTAATTCTTAATCAAGCCCAACTATCTTCATTTACTTATGATATTGAATTTCCTACTCCGGTTGAAAATGACACAATAACGTATTACTTCGAAGTTGAAGATGAAAATGGTGAAAAAGATGCGGCATCTTTTGTAATAACTACCAAAGATGTTAGAATTAAATTAATCTCTGCAGCTAAATTATATAATAAGCAAGGCCCGGCTGGTAAAGGCGGACTTGATCTTCACACAGGTGCAAGTACCGGATCAATGGATGCTACAGCCGAATTGGTTGATGAAGGAAACAATGCAAATCTTTCTTACAAAGGTGCATTTAGCCCAAGATCGACTGAAACAGTAATTAGAACGACTACTCAGACCTGGGATAACTTAAATAATGAATTATCTATAGAGACAGCATTTAATGATGGAACGGCTGCTACACTTCCTGTTGTTGCAATCAATAACAAAGTGTATGTTATTAAAAGTGGAATCTTCTACTTTGCAATTAAAATAAATAGCATTCAAGATAATCCAAGCACAACTATGTTTGGCGACGATTATATAGAAATGGATATTAAACAAAAGCAATAAAAATTTCTTTAACTGAAAATATTAAAACCCGCTTTTTCCTCTAAAGTGGGTTTTTTTTTAGTTAAAATCGTGGTTTTCTTTACATCCTCTAAGGACTGAATTTTCCTAAAATAATTCCTGGCTAAACACGTGCATTGTAATTTCAGTAATTAATATAAATTTATTATAAGATTAAATTATTGCCTTACATAATCTTTTAAATTCTCATCAGT